>BAXG01000027.1 GCA_001310455.1 Photobacterium sp. JCM 19050 | reverse complement strand
GAGGGGGTTTTTGTTGCATTAGCAGATGACTAAAAAGGTCATTAAAGATAACTACCATACCTATTTCAGAACCCGTCTCATGATGCTTTCTTGCCAACTTCCGCACATTCCTCACATTGAAATCCTTTTTTCGATTATTGGTTATTTCGTTACCATTGCTAAAAGCGTTACCATGATCACAAATTTTGATTTTTTGGATGAGGAATCCTGATGAACCAAGCCGTGATTTTGGCGTTTATCGCAGCCGGTGGTGCGGTAGGTGCCTGTTCGCGCTACCTAATCTCTGAACTGTGTGTGGCTATGTTAGGTCGTGGTTTTCCCTACGGAACCCTGACGGTTAACATTTTGGGCTCATTTATTATGGGTCTTTTGGCTTCTGCCATTGAGCAAGGAGCCATTGCTGCTGCACCATGGCGCCAGTTGATTGGTCTGGGATTCCTGGGTGCCCTGACAACCTTTTCTACGTTTTCAATGGATAACGTGACGCTGATGCAGCATGGCGAGTTTCTGAAAATGGGCACCAATATCCTGCTCAACGTTGTCGTGTGTGTGTTTGCAGCCTGGGCGGGTTTTCAGCTCATGATGAGAGGTTGAGCACCTTTTGTCCGCTTGAGAGCACAGAACGCTTTTCATATACTGCTGGCTGAACTTGTCGGAGTGCCGTAAGGCTGAGACCACTTAGGTGGGATCCGTTGAACCTGATCAGGCTAATACCTGCGAAGGGAACAAGAGCAGCTGTTCTAGCGATCTACCCGCTCTAATTGCCTGCAACAGACGTAAACCGTCTTCTCTCTTGTCAACGCCATCCGGCAAGCATTCATTCCGAACCCAACTGGAGTAAATGCTATGTCGAGCAGAAAACAATCCCGGCTTGAAGCCAAAAGTTACATCGACAACCTGTCGGTAACCCCATTTCCAAATTCAAAGAAAGTCCATGTAGAAGGGTCTCGCCCGGACATCCGTGTCGGTATGCGAGAGATATCCCTTGCCCCGACCCTGATTGGTGGAGATAGGGACAATCCTCAATTTGAGCCGAATGAATCCATCCGGGTCTATGACACATCCGGCGTCTATACCGATCCTGATTACGATATTGATATCTACAGCGGTCTGCCTAAATTGCGTGAGCGCTGGATTGAAGAGCGTGGCGACACGCAAGTGATGGAAGGCCTCAGCTCAGAATTTGCCAATGAGCGCCTGAGTGACGATACCCTGGATGACATCCGTTTCCCAAACCTGCCGAAAGTACGCCAGGCCAAGCCCGATAGCCGGGTTACCCAGCTTCACTACGCCCGCCGGGGAATAGTAACCCCAGAGATGGAATTCATTGCCATTCGCGAAAACATGGGACGCCAGAAGTACCGGGATGAGGTACTGACCCAGCAACATCCGGGGCAACACTTCGGTGCCAATCTGCCAAAAGAGATCACCCCGGAGTTTGTACGTCAGGAAGTCGCCGCAGGCCGGGCAATCATTCCTTCCAATATCAACCATCCGGAAAGTGAGCCGATGATTATTGGACGCAATTTCCTGGTGAAGGTGAATGCCAACATTGGTAATTCATCCGTCACTTCTTCCATTGAGGAAGAAGTTGAGAAAATGCTGTGGTCAACGCGTTGGGGTGGGGACACCGTCATGGATCTCTCTACCGGGCGTAATATTCACGAAACCCGCGAATGGATTATTCGTAACAGCCGGTGCCGATTGGAACTGTGCCTATGTACCAGGCGCTGGAAAAAGTGAACGGGATTGCGGAAAACCTAAACTGGGAGGTGATGCGGGACACCCTGATAGAGCAGGCCGAGCAGGGCGTTGACTACTTTACTATCCACGCCGGGTTGCTGTTGCGTTATGTCCCACTGACCGCCAAGCGGCTGACCGGCATTGTTTCCCGAGGCGGTTCAATCATTGCCAAATGGTGCCTGGCTCACCACCAGGAAAGCTTCCTCTACACCAACTTCCGGGAAATCTGCGAAATCTGTGCAAAGTACGATATCGCCCTCTCTCTGGGGGATGGCCTGCGTCCGGGCTCGATAGCTGACGCCAATGATGAGGCGCAGTTTGCTGAACTGCGTACATTGGGTGAGCTGACCAAGATAGCCTGGGAATATGATGTCCAGGTGATGATTGAAGGCCCGGGGCATGTTCCAATGCAACTTATCAAAGAGAACATGGAAGAGCAGCTCAAACACTGCGATGAAGCGCCTTTCTATACTCTTGGCCCGCTGACAACTGATATTGCACCGGGTTACGACCACATCACCTCAGGTATCGGCGCTGCCATGATTGGCTGGTACGGCTGTGCCATGCTCTGTTATGTGACACCGAAAGAGCACCTTGGCCTGCCCAACAAGGAAGATGTAAAGACCGGGCTTATTACCTATAAACTGGCTGCCCATGCAGCTGACCTTGCCAAAGGCCACCCGGGTGCGCAGGTACGTGACAATGCACTTTCAAAGGCGCGCTTCGAATTCCGTTGGGAAGACCAGTTCAACTTGTCCCTTGACCCAGATACAGCCCGCGCTTTCCATGATGAAACCCTGCCGCAGGAATCCGGTAAGGTTGCCCATTTCTGTTCTATGTGCGGGCCGAAGTTCTGCTCGATGAAGATAAGCCAGGAAGTGCGAGACTATGCCAAGGAAAACCCGGCACTCCAGACATTGGGTGAAGGGATAGAAGTGAAGATGCTGGCTGATCCGCTTGAGGGGATGAAGCAAAAATCGGAAGAGTTCCTGGCAAAAGGCAGTGAGCTTTACCACCAGAAAGCCGATGCGTGAGGTGAGTTGTATGGTTAATACACTTACACCTGACGTTAAAAAAGCACCCAACGTTACTCACTCAACATTTGCACGGATGGATGGCCCAATCGGGCCGCTCTACCCGGTCGTGGATGATGTGGCATGGATCCGGCGTTTGCTGGCAGCCGGTGTCAAAACGGTCCAGCTCAGGATCAAAGATCCTGCCCACCCGGCATTGCGAGAGCAGATCGAAGAGGCGATCCATCTTGGGCGTACCTGCCGTGCAAGTGTTTATCAATGATTACTGGCAACTGGCTCTGGATCTTGGTACCTACGGAATCCATCTGGGACAGGACGATCTCAAGGATGCGGATCTGGCAGCGATTGCCAACGCCGGGATCCGGCTTGGAGTGTCGACCCGTACAGCGGAAGAGTTGGCTGGTGCACTGGATATTGCGCCGAGTTATATCGCCATTGGCCATATCTACCCGACACCAACCAAGGATATGCCAACGCCCCCTCAGGGTATTGATCAGTTGAAAAAGCACCTGGCGACGGTTGGCGGGCGTTTCCCGACAGTGGCAATTGGTGGGATTGACCTAAAGCGAGCACCGGATGTCTGGCAAACCGGTGTCTCTGCCGTGGCTGTCGTTCGCGCAGTGACCCAGAGTGCCGACTTGAACCGTACCCTTGAGGCCTTTTCTGACGTGTTTAAGGCCAGACGCTGATGCGCAACCTTACTGATGCGGAATTCCTCCGCTACAGCCGTCAGATTATGTTGCCTGAAGTGGGAGAAACCGGGCAGCAGGCACTGGCTTCGGCGTCAGTGCTGCTGGTTGGTGCCGGTGGTCTTGGCAGCGCCGCCTCCCTCTATCTGGCAGCAGCCGGGGTCGGTAACCTGGTGATTGCCGATGATGACCGGGTGGACACGACGAACTTGCAGCGGCAGGTGGTGTATCGAGATGGCGATACAGATAGTGCGAAAGTCATTGCCATTTCCCGCCAGTTGGCTGCTCTGAACCCGGGGTGTCGGGTCAGGCCAGTTCACTCCCGCCTTGCCGGGGAGCGTCTTGACCTTGAGGTGGCGCAGGCGGATATCGTGCTCGATTGCTCGGACAACATGGCTACCCGTTATGCCGTGAACAAGGCTTGCTGCAGCGGCGGGAAACTTCTGGTTTCCGGCGCGGCTGTCGGCTGGCAGGGGCAACTTATGGTGTTTGATTTCCGTCAGCCGGACAGTGCCTGCTACCAATGTCTTTTCCCGGATGCCGGGGACAGTGAACCCCGAAATTGCAGTGCTTCCGGTGTGTCCGGCCCGGTGGTTGGGACTATCGGCAACCTGCAGGCACTGGAAACCATCAAGGCCTTGTGCGGACTTCCTGTCAGTGCGGGCAAGCTGCTTCATTTCAATGGCCTCGACATGTCCTGGAAGTCTCTTTCCGTCGTGCGCGATCTGGCATGTCCGGCCTGTTCTTCGGTTTCTGTTTCCCCGGAGGTAAACCATGTCCGTTGTGGTGAATGACAAGCCGGTTGATATTCCAGCCGGTTCTTCTGTTTCTGATCTGTTCTCTGCACTTTCGCTTTCCCCGCAGGGTTTTGCCGTTGCCATCAACGGTCAAATTGTACCCCGTACCCAGTGGCTGACACGCCGGTCAATGAAGGCGATCAAATCTCCCTGTTCCAGGCTATTGCCGGAGGCTAACCATGTTACGCATTGCAGATAAGACGTTTACTTCCCGTCTGTTTACAGGCACGGGAAAATTTTCCGGTCGCGATACCATGGCGGCGGCCATCAAGGCGTCCGGTTCTGAACTGGTGACCATGGCGCTTAAGCGGGTGGACATCCACAGCCGGGAAGATGACATCTTGGGCCCACTGGTAGAGGCTGGGGTAAACCTTTTGCCTAATACCTCCGGCGCGAAAAGTGCCGAGGAAGCGGTATTTGCCGCCCGCCTTGCCCGGGAAGCGCTGGGTACTAACTGGCTTAAACTGGAAATCCACCCGGATCCCAAATACCTGATGCCGGACCCGATTGAGACCCTGAAAGCGGCAGAAACCCTGGTGCGCGAAGGTTTTATCGTGCTGCCTTACTGCCATGCTGACCCGGTGTTATGCAAGCGTCTGGAAGAAGCAGGCTGCGCTGCGGTTATGCCCCTTGGCGCGCCGATCGGCACCAATAAGGGGCTGGCGTCGCGGGACTTTCTGGAAATCATCATCGATCAGGCCAAGGTGCCCGTTGTGGTGGATGCGGGTATTGGAGCACCTTCCCATGCGGCGGAAGCCATGGAGCTGGGTGCAGATGCGGTGCTGGTAAATACCGCGATTGCCGCAGCAGCTGACC
Source organism: Photobacterium sp. JCM 19050 (assembly GCA_001310455.1). Lineage (GTDB taxonomy): Bacteria > Pseudomonadota > Gammaproteobacteria > Enterobacterales > Vibrionaceae > Parasalinivibrio. The sequence goes on along the minus strand of BAXG01000027.1, from coordinate 72,113 downwards.
CCGTACGGATGGGGCTGGCATTCAAGATGGCCGTTGAGAGCGGCAGGATGGCCTATGAAGCCGGCCTTGCCGGGAAAGCGAGCCATGCAGTGGCATCGAGCCCGCTGACCGGCTTTCTTGATGCGATGTGAGGCCGGCTATGAGCTTTTCAGAACGATGGCAGGCGCTGGAGTGGGACGATATCCGGCTGTCGGTTTACAGCAAAACCACCGCTGATGTGGAAAGGGCGCTTGCCAAGCGTAAGCTCGACCTTGCTGATTTTAAGGCGCTAATCTCCCCGGCGGCTGAGCCTATCTTGAACAGATGGCGCAGCGTTCAGCGGTGATGACCCGGCAGCGGTTCGGTAACACGGTCAGCTTTTATGTGCCGTTGTATCTTTCCAACCTGTGTGCCAATGCCTGCACCTATTGCGGTTTTTCCATGGAGAACCGGCTCAAACGCCGCACGCTGGACAGTGGGGATATTGAACGTGAATGCGAAGCCATCAAGCGGATGGGCTTTGACAGTATTCTGCTGGTGACCGGCGAGCATGAAAACAAGGTTGGGATGAAATACTTCCGGGAGGCGCTGCCACAGATAAAGCGCCATTTCAGCTACCTGGCGATGGAAGTGCAGCCTCTCGGGACGAAGGAGTATGCAGAGCTTAAGACACTGGGCCTGGATGCGGTGATGGTCTACCAGGAGACCTACCATAAACCGACCTATGCCGAGCATCACCTGCGGGGAAAGAAAACCGACTTTCACTACCGACTGGAAACCCCGGACAGGCTGGCACAGGCCGGGGTCGACAAAATAGGTATCGGCGCACTTATCGGTCTTGAGGACTGGCGTACCGACAGCTTTTTTGTCGCGGCGCATCTGGACTACCTCGAAAGGACCTATTGGCAGAGCCGGTATTCCATTTCGTTTCCGCGCCTTCGCCCGTGTACCGGTGGACTGGAGCCAAAATCCATTATGACGGACCGCCAGATGGTGCAACTGATTTGTGCTTACCGGCTGTTTAACCCGCATGTTGAGCTGTCGCTCTCTACGCGCGAGTCGCCCTTGTTCCGCGACAATGTGCTTCCTCTCGGGGTGACGACCATGTCTGCGGCATCAAAGACTCAGCCGGGTGGGTATGCTGACGATACGCCAGAGCTTGAGCAGTTTGCGATCAGTGATGAGCGAAGTGCGACTGATGTGGCCGAAGCGGTGAAAAAGGCCGGGTTTGAAGTGGTCTGGAAAGACTGGGACAGTGTCTACTCGGGCTAAGCGTTGCAAACGGAAAAACGCCCTCATTGTCGAGGGCGTTTTATATCACAGGTTCGATTACCGGCTGAGCGGTGATGTGGCGGTTTCCAGCCAGTCCAGATCGTCGCCTGACAGGGATGGGCTGACCGCTTCCCAAACCTTGCGGTGGTAGTTGTTCAGCCAGTCGATGTCACTGTCAGTCATCAGCGGTGTCGATAAGGCGCTTGTCGATAGGTGCTCGGGTCAGAGACTCGAAGCCCAGCATGGTGCGGTCACCTTCGGTCGGAACTTCCACCACCACTTCCAGGTTTTCAATGCGGATGCCGAAACCGTCTGCCTGGTAGTAACCCGGCTCATTGGACAGCACCATACCGGTTTCCAGCTTGGTAGCATTCCACGCCTTGGCAATACGCTGAGGGCCTTCATGCACACTCAGGTAGTGGCCGACACCGTGGCCGGTGCCGTGGTCGAAGTCCATGCCGTGTGCCCAGAGGTGCTGGCGAGCCAGAACATCCAGATGGGTGCCCGTGGTGCCATAAGGGAAACGGGCACTGGCCAGGGAAATGTGGCCTTTCAGCACCAGGGTGAAGGCTTTTTTCACTTCCGCACTGCATTCACCAACCGGCAGGGTACGGGTGATATCCGTAGTGCCATCCGGGTACTGGCCGCCGGAATCCACCAGGTAGACGTTATTCACTTCCAGTACAGCCGGGGCTGGTTGGTTGATGTGGTTGTAATGGCACATTGCTGCATTGCCGCCGGCAGCGGAAATGGTTGAGAAGCTGAGGTCTTTCAGGCTTGGGTCTTCACCTCGGAAGGCCGCCAGCTTGTCTGCCAGCACACCTTCATCATGCAGGTTACCGGCGGCCACTTCCCGGTCGAACCAGGCCAGGAATTTTGCCATCGCCACGCCATCACGGACATGGCAGGCTTTCATGCCATCAATTTCAGCCGCGTTTTTTGCGGCTTTTGGCAACATGCATGGATCGCTGCCATCAATCAGGGTTGCACCGTTGGCAGCCAGTTTGTCTGCCGTCCAGCCGTTGCTGCTGCCACGGTCGATGAGAACTTTCTTGCCGTTCAGGCTGAGAGGTTTTCGGCCAGGTTTTCTGGCGAGTGGATGCGGACACCTTCACCTACATGGTCAGCAAACCCTTGTGGCAGGCGGTTTTCTTCAATCCAGAGGTCAACCGTGCTGTCGCTGTGGAGCAAGGCATGGGCAAGTACGATTGGGGTGTGAGGTGCATCATCGCCGCGAATATTGAGCAGCCAGCAGATGCTGTCGAGGGCAGTCAGCATAACGGCATCGGCGCCGTCGAGCAGTTTGGCTATCTGGGCGCGCTTGTCTGCGCTGTTGCGTCCGGCAAGCTCAGTGCTCATCAGCTGAACCTGGCTGGTGCTTGCCGCCGGGCGGTCAAGCCAGTAGGTATCTACCGGGTTTTCCTGCAAAGCGACGAGCTTGATTTTGGCTCCTACTTCCTGACGGGCACGTGCGAGCCAGGCAGCACTGTGCAAACGGGTATCCACGCCAACCCGGGCACCTTCAGGCAGGTTTGCCGCCAGCCAGCCGATAGCTGGCTCTTCAATCAGGTGGCGATATTCGAATAGGTTGCCCGGTACTTCCTTACGAACCTGGACCACATAGCGTCCGTCAACAAACATGGCGGCCTTGTCGCTGGCAATCACTGCCATGCCGGCAGAACCGGTAAACCCGGTCGCCCAATGGAGGCGCTCAAGGTGGACGGGGGTATATTCATTGAGGAATTCGTCCTCGTGCGGGATCAGCAGCGCGTCGAGCCCCTGGCTGACCAGCCATTCACGAAGCTGGCCGACACGTTCTGAAATCTGGCTTTGCATATGCGTCCTTTTCCAAATTCGATTTAATTAACTAACACGCTATAAGCTAGCTTTTTTGGCTGATGGCTGCAATTTGTCCTTTAGTTTTCTGCTGTCAGGGCATTGCAGCGGCTGATAATCAACTGTCGCAGCCAAGTATGGCCCGGGTCATCATCGTTTTGCCGGTGCCAGAACAGGGTATAGGCCATCGGCGGAAGGGGGATGGGCAGAGGCAGTACCACCAAGTCCAGCCGTGGGGCGATGTATTCAGCGAAGTGTTTTGGGGCGGTAAACAGCAAATCTGTACAGGAGCTAAGGCTGGCTGCGCCATTAAAGTCCGGTACATACATGGCGATGTCGCGTTTAATGCCATTGTCGGCAAGTTTGTAGTCGAGCAGCCACAGGTCGCTGCCGGCACACCTTACCTGTACATGACGGGCAGCAAGGTACGTCTGTTCCGTCCAGTCTGCATCCAGCAGCGGGTGGTCAGCACGCATCAGCACGACCTGGTTATCAAGGTAGAGTTTGACGGAATGGATATCTTCCGGCGGCATCATGGTCAGGCTTGCGTCTTCCGGTGAAAGATCTTTTCCGGTAATACCCAAATCAATCACGCCACGGGTCATCTCGCTGAAGGTGTTGGCCTGCCAGGGCTCAGCGGAAACCGTGATACCCGGTGCCTGCTCAAAAAGCTCCCCGACAAACTGGGGCAGCAGTAAAGGGTAGGTGCTTTCTACCAGTGAGAGACGGAACTGGCGCTTGCTGTTTTGCGGTGAAAAGATATCCGGCCGGGTCAGTTGTTCAAGATGTCCCAGTACATCTCGCAGTTTGGGTGCGAGAGAGAGCGCTTTCGGAGTGGGCTTTATTCCGTGGGCGGAACGGGTAAAAAGCGGATCATCAAAAACGTCCCGGAGCTTTGCGAGGTTCTTGCTGATGGCGGACTGGCTGAGGTGCAGCCGCTCTGCTGTCCGGCTGACATGGCATTCATCCAGCAATACATGCAGGCAGACCAGCAGGTTGAGATCAATTTTTAGCAGGCTGTGGATATTCAAAATGGCTCCTGATATTCCTTACAGGAATGATGGGGCTGAATATAAACCATTTCTCTTCATATCACACTGTGCGTAGACTTCGGCGGTATTCAATGAGGAGCAATTAATGCGTTCTGCCACTTTTTCATCTTCCCGATTGCTCGCACTGCTTATCTGCATGGTGCTGTTAAGTCCGTTAGCGATTGATATCTACCTCCCAGCCTTCCCGATGATGGCGGAGAGCTTTCATGTCGGCGCTACCCAAATACAGGACACCATTACCTGGTTTCTGTTCAGCCTGGGTTTCGGGCAGTTATTTGCCGGCCCAATGGCAGACCGCTTTGGTCGCCGTCCGGTAGCCTTGACCGGTATTGCTCTCTATTCAGCCAGTGCCACCCTTGCATGGCTTGCCGAGCAATATGAATGGATGTTGGTCGCCCGTATTCTCCAGGGGCTGGGTGCCTGCGCGGCATCTGTCTGTGCTTTTGCCGCCGTGCGTGACCGGTTTGGTGCTGAGCGCAGCGGACAGATGATCAGTTATCTCAACGGGGCGATCTGTTTTATTCCCGCCTTGGCACCTATTTTCGGTACCTGGCTGACCCTGCAGTTTGGCTGGCGCTCGAATTTCAGCTTTATGCTGGCGTATGCGCTGGTGGTCTGGGTGCTCATTTGGCGACTGCTGCCGGAAACCCGACCGCAGGAAACCGACGTATCTGGCAGCCTTTTCAGTATCGGGCGCTATTTTTCGGTGATTAAGGAGCCGGTTTTCCTCTATCACGCCAGCCTTTGTATGCTGAGCATGGCTTCTATCCTGGCCTATGTGACATCAGCGCCTGTACTTCTGATGGATGAACTGGGCCTGTCGATGGGAATGTTCACCTTCTGGTTTGGCCTGAACGCGGTGGTAAATATTGTTTGCTGTATGCTGGCACCGCGATATATGGATAAATTCGGCAGCCGTCCGGCTCTGGCCGTCGGCCTTACCTGTATTGTCGCGGCGGGCGCGTTGGCTGTTGCATTGAGCGGTATGACTGCTGCGTGGGCATTTATGGTGCCGGTATTTATTTCATCGGTGGGTGTTGCGTTTACGATGGGCTCTGCAGCCGGTCGGGCTTTGGCGCCCTTCGGTGATCGCGCAGGTACCGCCGCAGCGCTGCTGGGCATGATCCAAATGAGTGGGGCCGGGCTGTTGGTGAGCCTGACACAACGCATCGGATTGTCACCTTCGCACCTGATTGCTTTTCACATGCTGTTGCTTCTTCCGGGCCTGATTATCCTTTTCAGTCGCTGGGGCAGGGTGTGGCATGCCCATAAAACAGCTGCCTGATGTGACTCGTTTTTAATAAGACGCGAAAAAGCGCACGGTCTCGACAACCAAATAGTGACATCTTTGCCCGTAAATGCCGTATAATGGTTGAGCGGGCTTTTTCTTTTGCTGTTCGGCTCGCCTTCTGAGTATCTATTTCAGAACAATTCTTATAACCATTAAGTTTGTCCGGGTAATTGAAGTAAGGACGAAGCGTACAGCTATGTCATATTCGACCATTGAAATGGCGCGCTTCTGGAGCAACTGGAAGAATCGCCAGAAAAAATCATGTTTGGTAAAGTGCTGACCGAATTAGGCAACCAAAGTGAAGAGCGTATTCGCAGTGCAGCGCGTCAGGTGCCACTAAAATTCCTGCGAGATATGGTTTACCAATTTAATGAAGTCATTAAAGAGCGCAAAGGTGAACGTATTCAGGAATTGGCCGAAAGTATTGCCGGCGACGGTATTTCTCCTGAAGAACTGAGAGAGTTTCTTGCCAACAGAAACGCATAACGAAATATAAGATTTCACTTCGTTATTGCTGAATTGATCTGGTAATCCCAAAGCCCACACAGGGTAACTGTGCGGGCTTTTCGTGTTTGAATTAATTATATAATTCGTCTGTATTATTTGTTGGATACACTGCCTTTGGCTTTTTTCTGTTGGATAATGAGGCCAAAGATAATTAACAGTAAACCAATAATGGTCGAGGGAGGAATCTCCTCGCCAATGATATTGGCAAGCAGCAATAAAGAAATAAATGGAGAAATAAATATCAGGTTGCTGATTTTTGATGTGTTGGTTGTCAGTTTTAAGGCTTTTATCCAAAGAACAAATGTAATTCCCATTTCAAAGAGACCCACATAGGTTACTGCAGCCCAACCTTGCCACGGAATCGCTTGCCATCCCCCTTGATAAATAGAAATGCCAAAAGAAAAAGGCAGGGAAATAATAAACCCGAGCAATACACTGATTACCGGATCCGCATTGTTTTTGGCATTCAGAATCCAATAGCCTGCCCAAAGCAAGGTTGAGAGCAGTGCGAGGCCGACGCCAAGCGGGCTGTCAAATTGCAATGCCGTAAGGTTCCCTTTGGTTGCAATGACGACTACCCCTGAATAACCGAGTATGCAGGCTATCCAGTCCTGAGCCCGGATTTTCTGGCCAAGGAAAATGGCTGCCATCAGCGTCAGGGTAATTGCCCAACTGTAATTGATGGGTTGTGCCTGTGAGGCTGGCAATAAATCGTAAGCTTTAAACAGCACCAGGTAATAAACCAGCGGGTTAATAATTCCGAGCAGCAGGTAATAAAGCGGGCGGCGGGTAAAAGTAGGAATGAGCTGACTCAGGTTCCCCTGCCAGGCTGCGATTAAAAGCAGGGAAAGGGCAGACACCGCACTGGCGGCGGTTAACATTTGTACCGGCGACAGGTAGGTCAGGGTAATTTTGAAGGCGGTGGCGACGGTGGACCACAGCAAAACCGCTGCGATTGCATATCCGTATGCCGCTCTGTCATTCATACAGCAATTCCTTGTTATTCGGCGTAAAAGACGCAGTCTAGAGAAACCGGCTGTCCGGGAAAATCTGGACATTTATCCAGTATCCACTTAGCCTTTCTGACAATAGGTGAGAATACATTTCAGTGGCGATGATGGATATCCTTTTTACGCAAACCTGGCACTGGGCGGCAGCGGCAGTGGGCTGACTGCGCTGGCCGGATGGCTGTGGCACCGCATGGTTGTGCGCCAGCAACAGGCGTTGTTTGCGCAGCAACTTAAAACAGAAACAGCAATGCTGGAGGGTAAAAACCAGCAGCTTGCGGAGCAGGTTAAAAGTCAGGAAGAGGAACTGGATGGCCTTGATGTTGAGCGCGACCGCCTGACTGCAGAGCTTCGCCAGCAGTATGGTCGGCTGACTTCTGCCATCGAAAAGCTTAAATACGCAGAAACCATCCGTAATGAGCGCGATGCCCTTCGCGACAAAAATGAGCAGCTCCGCGACCGTTCAAGCGCGCTGGAGGCCCGGCTTCGAGAACAGCAGGCCCGCCATGAGCAACAGTTGCAAGCGGCGGAGGAAAAAATCGCACTGCTCAATGATGCCGAAACCCGGCTGCAAAACCAGTTTGAACACCTTGCCGGACAGATTTTCGAGCAAAAGACGCGTTCGGTAGATGAGCAGAACCGGCTGAGCCTTGAAACCCTGCTCGGGCCGCTTAAATCCCAGTTGGAAGGGTTCCATAAACAGGTATCTGACAATTTTGGCGAGCAGGCCAAAGAGCGACACACCCTTGTTCATGAAATTCGTAACCTGCAAAAACTCAACGAGCAAATGGCACAGGAAGCAGTAAACCTGACCCAGGCGCTCAAGGGTGACAATAAACAGCAGGGTAACTGGGGCGAAGTGGTGCTGACCCGGGTACTGGAGGAATCCGGCCTGCGTGAGGGTTATGAGTATGAAGTGCAGGTCAGCCTGGCCAATGAAGATGGTAAGCGTTACCAGCCGGATGTTATTGTCCGCCTGCCCCACGAAAAGGATGTCATCGTCGATGCCAAAATGGCGCTGGTGGCCTACGAGCGTTATTTCCACGCCGACAGCAATGCAGAGCGCGATATTGCCTTGCGTGACCACATCGCCGCTATCCGCAACCATATCCGTGGCCTCGGGCAGAAGGATTACCATCAGCTAAAAGGTGTAAGAAGCCTTGATTACGTACTGATGTTTATTCCGGTAGAGCCGGCTTTCCAGGTTGCTATTCAGGCAGACCCTTCCCTGGTACGTGATGCCCTTGAGCACAATATTATGTTGGTAAGCCCGACCACATTGCTGGTGGCACTGAGAACCATCAATAATCTCTGGCGCTATGAGCGGCAGGGGCAAAATGCCAAAGTGATCGCCGACAAGGCCGCCAAGCTTTATGACAAGCTCCGCCTGTTTGTAAACGATATTGAAGCTATCGGCGTATCGCTTGATAAAGCCGGGCAGAGCTACCTAGGAGCGCTCAACAAACTGGCGACCGGCCGGGGCAATATTCTCAGCCAGGCAGAAAGTTTCCGAAGCCTTGGTGTGGAAGTGAAACGGGAGATCAGCCCGGCCTTGGTGGCCTCGGCGCACCAGTCTGATCGCCAAGGTAATGAATTACATAAGCCCGCAGGCTTTGAGCCGGATGTGGCGATACAGTACACTAAGCCGTCAGATTTAGGGGAAGAACATGACTGATATTGTGCAAGACCTGAATGTAACAGGCGAAGGTGACACAACCCACTTCGGTTTTAAGACTGTTGCCACCAAGGAAAAGGCGAAGAAAGTTGCGGAAGTATTTCACTCGGTAGCCGCGAAATACGACATCATGAACGATGTGATGTCGCTCGGTATTCATCGCATCTGGAAGCGCTTTACCATTGATTGCAGTGGTGTTCGCCCCGGCCAGCGTGTACTGGATTTGGCCGGCGGTACCGGCGACCTGACTGCCAAGTTCTCACGCATTGTCGGCGAGAAAGCAGGTGTTCTTGCGGATATCAACAACTCCATGCTGGCAATGGGGCGCGATAAACTGCGCGACCTCGGTATTGTCGGCAATGTGAATTATGTTCAGGCCAATGCAGAAGCCTTGCCTTTCCCTGATGACTACTTCGATTGCATCACCATCGGCTTTGGCCTTAGAAACGTGACGGATAAAGACGCGGCGCTTCGCTCTATGCTCCGCGTTCTCAAGCCGGGCGGCCGACTGCTGGTACTGGAATTCTCCAAGCCGGTGCTAGAACCCCTTTCCAAAATTTACGATGCCTATTCTTTCCACCTGCTGCCAAAAATGGGTGAGCTGATTGCCAACGATTCGGAAAGCTACCGCTACCTGGCGGAATCCATCCGGATGCACCCGGACCAGGAAACCATGAAGCAGATGATGGAAACCGCCGGATTTGAGCAGGTTAGCTATTACAACCTGACCGGTGGCATTGTTGCCCTTCACCGCGGTTATAAGTTCTGAGGTTATTGATGCCACTTGATGCCATGGTCACTGCCGTTGTAGAAACTGCAATCAACCAGTTGGTCCGACAGGACCGTGACAGCCAGCAGCGTCTCCACCGCCTGCGTGGCAAAATTATCCGGGTGAAGCTGAATGAAATCAGCAAGCAACTGGTTTTTGTTTTCAGCCAACAGGTTGATGTCCTCGCCCAGTTTGAGGGCGAGGCAGACTGCGAGCTGGCTGTGAGCCTGGCGGCACTCCCCGAACTCCGGGACAAAGCCAACCTTACCCGACTGATTAAAGAAGACAAACTGGTGCTGGACGGCGATATCGAACTTGCCCAACAGTTCTCCGGTCTTCTTGGCGGCCTGAAACCGGATGTGGCGGAAATGCTGTCGCGTTACACCGGTGATGTCGTCGCCCACTCTGTGGTGACCGGTGCCCGTCACGGTGTCGAAACCCTGAAATCCCTCGCCTCCCGCCAGCAAAGATGGGCGGCGGAAGTGGTCACAGAGGAGTGGCGTCTGGCACCGGGCCCGCTGGAAGTGGCACATTTTGCTGATCAGGTTGATGATGTCGTCAGCCACCTCTCCCGTCTGGAAGCGCGCTTTGGCAAGCTTGCCGACAAGGTGAGTGCCAAATGACGCCATCTGAAATCAAGCGCCTCTATACCATTCAGCGCACACTGCTCGAATATGGGCTGGATGAAATGCTGCCGGAGCAGCCGCTAAGCCGCCTGCCAAAACTGGCGCGCAAAAGCCTTTTCTGGATAAAGAACAAACACGCCGACAAACCACTCGGAGAGCGCCTGCGCCTTGCCATGCAAAGTTTGGGGCCGGTGTGGATCAAGTTCGGGCAGATGATGTCCACTCGCCGGGATCTTTTCCCGCCGGCAATGGCTGAGCAGCTTGCCATGCTGCAAGACCGGGTTGCCCCGTTTGACGGCAAACTTGCCCGCCAACAGATTGAAAAATCTCTCGGGGGAGCGATTGAAACCTGGTTTGATGATTTCGACGAAAACCCGCTGGCAACCGCCTCGATTGCCCAGGTCCACACCGCGAGGCTGAAATCCAACAGCCGGGAAGTGGTGCTCAAGGTTATCCGACCGGATATTGTCCCGGTTATAAAAGCGGATATCCGTCTGATGTACCGCTTAGCGCGGGTGGTGGCACGCTGGATTCCTGAAGCCCGCCGCTTAAAACCGGTGGAAGTGGTTCGTGAGTATGAGAAAACCCTGCTTGATGAGCTGAACCTGATGCGCGAAGCGGCCAATGCGATTCAGCTTCGCCGTAACTTTGACGGCGAGCGGATGCTTTATGTGCCGGAGACGTTCAGTGATTACTGCCGGGAAAACCTCATGGTGTCAGAGCGCATTTACGGTATTCAGGTCTCTGACATTGAAGGGCTCAAAGCCAACGGCACCAACATGAAACTGCTGGCCGAGCGCGGTGTGCAGGTATTTTTCACCCAGGTGTTCCGCGACAGCTTCTTCCATGCGGACATGCACCCGGGCAATGTTTTCGTGGCCTATGACCACCCGGAAGATCCGCAGTGGATTGGTCTCGACTGCGGCATTGTCGGCACCCTAAACCGGGAAGACAAACGCTACCTGGCTGAAAACTTCCTGGCGTTTTTCAACCGCGATTACCGCCGGGTGGCTGAACTGCATGTTGACTCCGGTTGGGTGCCTCATGATACAGACATCGATGACTTTGAATTTGCTATACGAACTGTCTGTGAGCCCATTTTTGAAAAACCATTGTGCGAAATTTCGTTTGGACATGTTTTGCTTAATCTGTTTAACACAGCAAGACGGTTTAATATGGAAGTGCAGCCACAACTGGTGCTTCTGCAAAAAACCCTTTTATATATTGAGGGTTTAGGGCGTCAGCTTTATCCGCAGCTCGATTTGTGGGATACGGCGAAGCCATTCCTTGAGGAGTGGATGTCCCAACAGGTAGGGCCAAAAGCTGTGCTGAACGCACTGAGGGATCGCGCACCGTATTGGGCAGAAAAGCTCCCTGAGCTTCCTGAACTGGTGTACGATAGCTTGCGCCAGGGTCGAATGTTGAACCAGAGAGTCGATACGCTGTATCAACAGTTTATGGTTTCACGTAAGCGACAAATGCACGCCCGGCTGCTGTTTATTGCCGGTGCGACACTCGTGGTGTGCTCTGCCATACTTTATGGCAACAAGATAGATACTTTGCCGTTCGTATCGTTGGTGTCGGGATGCTTATTGTGGCTTTCCGGATGGCGTATGGTGGCAAAATAATTCTGCTTCGTCGAAGCGAAAACTACGATGCAGGTGAAACCTGCCAATTAAAATATGTAACCTGAGGTTTTAAACATGGGTGGAATTAGTATTTGGCAACTTCTGATCATTGCGGTCATTGTTATCTTGCTGTTCGGAACCAAGAAACTGCGTAACATCGGCGGCGATCTGGGTTCAGCGGTTAAAGGCTTCAAGAAAGCGATGAGCGATGATGAGCCGGCTAAGAAAGAAGAAGCCGACGCTGATGCCGATTTTGACCAGAAAAAACTGGATCAAAAAGAAAGCACTACGCAGAACAACAGCCAGAGCAAAGACAGAGAGCAGGTTTAACCCGTGTTTGATATCGGCTTCTGGGAGCTGGTACTGATCTCCGTGGTGGGATTGGTCGTGCTCGGGCCCGAGCGTCTGCCGGTGGCGATACGCAATGTATCCCGTTGGGTAGGCGCGGCCAAACGAATGGCCGGGTCTGTAAAAGATGAACTGGAGCAAGAGCTCAAGTTGCAGGAGCTGCGTGACAACCTCAAAAAAGCCGAGCAAATGGGAATGAAGGATATTTCTCCTGATCTCCAGCGCTCGGTTGATGAGTTGAAACGCACTGCAGAAGAAGTTCAGCGCCCCTATGCGAAAGCCACTGACCCCCAGGCTGCGTCACCAAGCCAACCGGTAGCGGAAACCGCCACCGAAACGGTAACGGAAAGCAAAGTCGGGGACACTTCAGCGACCAAGCAGGAAAAATCTGAATAACTATGTCGACGGTCGAAGATACACAGCCGCTCATTACCCACCTGATGGAGCTGCGCGACAGACTGCTGCGCGCTGTTGTTGCGGTGTTGGTAGTGTTCCTGGGCCTGGTGTGGTTTGCCAACGACATCTATGCCTTCGTGGCGGAACCGTTGCTGGAGAAAATGCCAGCCGGGACCAGCATGATTGCAACGGATGTGGCATCCCCCTTCTTTACTCCAATCAAGCTGACACTGGTTGCTTCCGTTTTCCTGGCGGTGCCTGTCATCCTGTACCAGATTTGGGCGTTTGTCGCGCCGGGTCTGTATAAGCACGAACGCAAACTTATTCTCCCGCTGCTGTTTTCCAGCTCCATGCTGTTTTACTGCGGTGTCGCTTTTGCGTATTTCGTGGTGTTCCCACTGGTGTTTGGCTTCTTTACTGCCACCGCGCCGGAAGGGGTACAGGTGGCGACGGATATTTCGAGCTACCTCGATTTTATCCTGGCTCTGTTCCTGGCATTCGGGATTGCCTTTGAGGTGCCGGTCGCCATTATCCTGCTGGTATGGACAGGTGCAACGACACCGGACAGCCTGCGCCAGAAGCGCCCTTACATTATTGTGGCGGCGTTCGTGGTCGGCATGTTACTGACACCACCGGATATTATTTCCCAGACCCTGCTGGCAGTGCCGATGTGCCTGCTGTTTGAAGTGGGTCTGCTCTGTTCCCGTTTCTACCGACCTCGTGAAGAAGAGGACGAAGAGCAGGAAGTTCAGGAATAATTTACCGTGGAATGATTCAAAGCCAGTCTCAGGGACTGGCTTTGTTTTTTCTGTCGCACGACTGTTTGGATTTTAAAGAGATAGCGAACCATGATCGATATAGGCGTGAACCTGACCAGCAGCCAGTTTACAGGCGATGAGGATACCGTGGTTGCCCGCGCCCGCGACGCCGGGGTAACGGGTATGATTCTGACCGGGACAGACATCGAGAGCAGCCGGGAGGCTAACTCATTGGCTGCCCGCTACTCCGGGTATGCCTGGTCGACAGCCGGTGTCCACCCACATGATGCCAAGACTGTCGATGACCTGGCGCTGCCGGCGATTCGGGCTCTGGCCGGGAAAGAGAGTGTGGTGGCTATCGGCGAGTGCGGGCTTGATTTTAACCGTGATTTCTCGCCGCGCCCGCAACAGGAAGCGGTGTTCGAAGCTCATCTGGCACTGGCTGTTGAGTTACAGATGCCGGTCTTTATGCACTGCCGGGATGCTCATGAGCGTTTTATGGCGATATATCGCAACTATGCAGACAACCTGCCGGGGGCCGTGCTGCACTGCTTTACCGGAAGTGAATCTGAGTTGCGTGATTGCCTGGATGCCGGAGTGGCCATCGGCATTACCGGTTGGGTGTGTGATGAGCGGCGGGGAGGCGAGCTTCGTGAGGTTGTCCGCTATATCCCGGATGACCGGCTTTTGATTGAAACCGATGCCCCTTACCTGATTCCACGGGACCTTCGCCCCAAACCCAAGTCACGCCGGAATGAACCGTGCTATCTGCCACATATTGCCGGAACAATAGCTGAATGCCGTGGTCAGACATGGCAGCATGTAGTGTCGGTATCTTTGCAAAACAGCAGAAGAATTTTTTGCCTCCCGGCTGCGTAATGCGTTGCCGGTGGTATGATTAGCCCAATTATCAAACAAATCAGCAAGGAGGATACTGTGTCTGTATCCATTCAGGGTGCGTTTCCTGCCCGCCGTATGCGCCGGATGCGCAAGCACGACTTTAGCCGCCGCCTGATGGCGGAAAATACACTGACTGCCAGCGACCTGATTTACCCGATGTTTATCCTGATGGGTAAGAACCGCCGCGAGCCAGTGGAGTCGATGCCGGGTATCGAGCGCCTTTCTATTGATTTGATGCTTTATGAAGCAGAGTACCTGGCCAAACTCGGCGTTCCGGCGATCGCCCTGTTCCCGGTGGTACCGCAGGAGTTCAAGAGCACCTGTGCGGCTGAGGCCCACAACCCGGAAGGTCTGGTGCAGCGTGCCGTTCGCCTTCTGAAAGAGCATGTGCCGCAGATGGGTGTGATCACGGATGTCGCTCTCGACCCGTACACTATTCACGGTCAGGACGGTATTATCGATGACAACGGCTACGTGCTGAACGATGAGACCACAGAAGTTCTCGTCCAGCAGGCATTGTCACACGCCGAAGCCGGTGCAGATGTTATCGCGCCGTCTGACATGATGGACGGCCGCATCGGCCGTATCCGCGAGGCGCTGGAAGAAGCCGGTTACGTTAACACCCAGATCATGGCTTATTCCGCCAAATATGCATCCAACTATTACGGCCCGTTCCGTGATGCGGTCGGCTCTGCCGGGAACCTCAAAGGTGCGGATAAGAAAAACTACCAGATGGACCCGGCCAACAGTGATGAGGCGCTGCACGAAGTAGCAATGGACATTGCTGAAGGTGCAGACATGGTGATGGTGAAGCCGGGTATGCCTTACCTGGATGTAGTTCGTCGCGTGAAGTCAGAGCTGAAGGTGCCTACCTTTGCTTACCAGGTTTCCGGCGAGTACGCGATGCACCAGGCGGCCTTTGCCAACGGCTGGCTGAAAGAGCGTGAGACCGTGATGGAATCACTGCTTTGCTTCAAGCGTGCCGGTGCAGATGGTGTCCTGACTTACTTTGCCAAGCAGGTTGCAGAGTGGCTGGCAGAAGACAACCGGGTTGAGGCAGAAAAGCCGGACGTATAATCCGTTTTTTCTTATGGCACTGAATGAATAATTATGCCTGTGTGATACAGGCATTTTTGTGTTCCACCGACGCTTAAGGTTTCACATTTCGGTTGATGGGGTTTTGCAGCGAAATCAGGGTTTCGGTGGACTGCACTTCGTCAATGGCCTGGAGTTTATTGATAAGGACATGCTGCAACTCCTCAATGGAGCGGCACATCAGTTTGACGAAAATGTTGTATGCGCCGGTGGTGTAATAGGCTTCCACTACTTCGTCGAGTGCCCGTAATTTGTCCAGTGCGCTTTGGTAATCGCGGGCGGCATTGAGGTTGATTCCGATAAAGCAGCAGACGTCATAACCCAGCGCTTTGGTGTTTACCAGCACTTCGGTCCCTGTGATGATTCCGGCGCTTTTCATCTTCTCGACCCGTACATGCACGGTAGCCGGGCTGACCTGGAACCGGCTTGGCCATTTCGGCGTAAGGGGTGCGCGCATCCTCCATCAGGTAGAAAGGATGGTCCGGTCGAGATCATCGAGCTTTGGCAAGTCCTTCATTTTCTGTATCTTTATTCTATGTTAGTGAACACTTATGCACGCCAAGGTTTTAATTGTGTTAAGTCTTAAGTATGCTGTGTTAATCGTGAATGAGACAGTGTACTGGTAGTTTAACAAGGGGGTCATGCTTGTCACGTTATTGGCTGTTGATGTGCCTTGCTGTTTTTGCGTGGTCTCCCGCAAGTTTCGCAACACCTTACAATGTCCTTGTTGTGCATTCGTACCATCAAGGAATGTTCTGGACTGACTCTATTCAACATGGCATCGACAAAGCCATTAAGGGAAAGCCGGTTTCACTGCAATATACCTACCTCGACAGCAAGCGCTACCAGTCGGGCTCGTTTCTTGCCCACCAAAAAGCCATGTTAGCCATTCGGCTACAAAACGGCCAGCATGATGCGATCCTGACCACAGATAACAATGCTCTCAATATGCTCAGCGATCTGTCCGAATTTATCGGGGATACACCGGTGTTTTTTCGGGGTACAACGGCTCGGCGGAAGGGGTGGTGCAGAAACTGCAAAATGTCACTGGGTCCGGGAAGAGCTGAACCTGCATGCCAATATCGAAATGATTCATGCTCTTCAGCCGGAAGTGAAACGCCTCTACCTGTTGCTGGACAACTCCAAATCGAGCCAAAGTTACTGGGAAAGGCTGCAGAAACAGCTGGAAGCCCCGAGCCGATCTGGCATTGAAGTTATCCGGCTTAGCAATGTTTCCTTCACCCAGCTTATCGACAAGGTGCGGGGGATGGATGAGGACGAGGCCGTTTTTTACGTCTCCTTTACCCGGGACAACCGGAATGAATTCCGCCGTTTCTCTGAAGTGATTGCCGCCGTGGCACAGGAGTCTGCGGTACCGATGTATGTCTCCAGCAGCTTTATGCTGGGTACCGGGGCCGTCGGCGGGGTGATGATTGACGGTGAGCAGCAGGGCTTTACCCAGGGCTCTATGATGATGAACTGGCTTGAAAACGGCGTAATGGAGCCGGTTCGTGACAGCGCGGATTTCTTTGCCCTGGATGCATCCGTCATCGCCCAGAAGGGCATAGATGCCAGCAAAATGACTGATGTGGTGCTGATTAACAGCCCCAAATCCTGGTGGTCGCGCTATGGTGAGCAGGTCAAACTGGCGACACTGATTATCGGTGTGCTTGGCGGCATCATTCTTTTCCTCTCACTGAATCTTGCCAAGCTCCGGCGCAGCAGGCCGCGCTGAAAGACAGCCAGACCTTGTTTGCAGGCGTCTTTGACCAGAGTAACCAGGTTATTGCCCTGCTGGATTCCGAGGGTAACATCCTGTCGTTTAACCGGGCATTCGAGGAGTTCGTGTCCGGCAGCAGTGTTGGCAATAACCTTTTCACGCTTTCATGCTGGAACAACCGTTATTTGCTGGAGCATCACTTCAAGCACCTCGGGGACTTTTCCACTTCCCGGTTTGAGGCATTGCTGAGCAATGAGATCAACGGTGACCTGGTGCTGGATATTGCCCTGAAGCGCCTGCCGATGAGTGTGGCCGGGCCGATGATGGTGCTTTTTGAAGGGCGCGACGTCACTGAGCGGAAACTCACCGAGGAAAAGCTGCGCCGCAGTGAAATAGAATTCCGTACCCTCTACGAGCAGCAACCGGTGATGCTGATGACCATCGACAATATGTCACGCATCCAGTCGGTTAACCACTTTGCCGCGGAGCTGCTCGGCATGAATAAATCCGACCTGCTCGGCCATAAGGTCACCCAGTTTTACGGAGAGGATGCCCCGTCCCCGCAGCAACAGGTTGCGCGAAGCCGGGTAGGTTTGCTGGCCGGAACAGGTGTGCTGCGACGGGATATCTGTTACCACAACTGCAACGGTGAAGCGGTGTGGATCCGTGAAAGCATCCGGCCTATGCCAACCCGCGAACAGTTTCTGCTGGTGGGTGAGGACATCACTGCCAACCGCCAGCTTGAGGCTCAGCTTCTCCAGCAGGCCCGTCATGATTATCTGACCGGGCTGTATAACCGCAGCTATTTCGAGCAGGCGCTGACCCAGATTCTGGATGATGTCCACCGCGGCTGAGCCGCCATGCCATGTTCTACATCGACCTCGACCAGTTCAAGGTGATCAACGATACCGCCGGGCACCAGGCCGGGGATGAAGCCCTGAAGCAGGTCGCGCAGATCCTGAAAAAAATCCTGCCTCAGGAGACGCTGCTTGCCCGCCTTGGCGGTGATGAATTTGCCATCATCTATCACAATTGCACGGCTGACGAGGCAATGAGCCTCGGGCGACACATACTCGATACGCTCAATGAATCTGAATTCCTCTGGAGCAATGTCCGCCTTGCCCTGGGCGGGTCGATTGGCCTTCGTATGCTCGATGACACCGCAGGCTCACCGCAGCAGGTACATGCACAGGCAGATACGGCTTGCTACGTTGCCAAGGATGAAGGGGGCAGCCGTATCCACATGTACCGGCCTGAGGACGAAGAGCTCAAACGGCGCGAGCAGGAAATGGCTTGTGTGAACCAGATTCGCGCCGCTCTTGCAGAGGACCGTTTTGAGCTGTTCGGTCAGAAGATTGTCGGGATTGATGACAATGATGATGCCGGGATCTATGCCGAAGTGCTGATTCGTATGCGTGATGAACAGGGCAAACTGGTGTCGCCGGGCCTGTTTATTCCCGCTGCCGAGCGCTACAACGTTGCCCACCTGATAGACCGGGTGGTGGTTGAAAAAACCTTTGCCCTTATTGAGCAGCAACCGGCCTGGCGAAAGGGGATAGCCATGCTCTCAATTAACCTTTCCGGCCGCTCAATGGGCAATCAGGAGTTCACACGCTTCCTGACAGAAGCAATCAGCTCTTCGTCATTGCCAAGTGAAAAAATATGCCTGGAGATCACTGAAACTGCGGCCATCAGCAGCATGTCAGAAGCCATTTCCCTGTTCTCTACGCTCAAGGAACTGGGGTGCCGGATTGCCCTCGATGACTTCGGCTCCGGTCTGTCTTCGTTTGGTTACCTCAAGCGTCTGCCGGTGGATATCATCAAACTCGACGGGCAGTTTGTCCGCGATGTGGCAGAGGACGAAATGGACTTTGCCATGGTGACGGCGATTAACGGTCTTGCGCGCCAGATGGGCAAGAAGACAGTAGCGGAATTTGTGGAAAGCGCTGAAGTGCTGGAAAAACTGATGGGGATTGGGGTTAACTTCGCCCAGGGATACCTGTTCTCTGTTCCGGGCCCGCTGGAAACCTTGCTTCGCGAGCACTGCGAGGAGAAAGAAGGGGTGCTATAATCCGCAGCCAATTTTAAATTCCGGAGCATGGTTGTGGAGTTAGCGCTGATTTGTGAAGAGCTCACGGGAAAGTGAGCTTGCCGAGCGGGCTGAACGCTGGGGGCTGACACATGATAAACACAGTGCCTTTGCCCTGGTGTTGACTGCAGAGCGTCTCGAATTGCGTAAGACCGATGAGCCAAAGCTCGGATCGATTTTTGTCGATCTGGTTGGTGGTGCTGTTGGTCACCGACGTAAGTTCGGCGGCGGCAAGGGGCAATCCATTGCTAAAGCGGTCGGTTTAAACAAAGGCTCCACCCCACGCATCCTGGATGCCACCGCCGGTCTTGGCCGCGACGCCTTTGTGTTTGCGTCTCTGGGCTGCCATGTGCAGATGATTGAGCGCAACCCGGTTGTGGCAGCGCTGCTTGAAGATGGCCTTGAGCGCGCAAGGCAGATCCGGAAATTGGCAGCTGGGTCAGTGAGCGAATGTCGCTTCTGCATGGTGCCAGTCAGGATTTGCTGAGCGCGCTGGCAGGTGACAAAAGCTTTGCCCGTCCGGATGTGGTTTACCTTGATCCGATGTACCCCCACAAGAAAAAGTCTGCGCTGGTGAAAAAAGAGATGCGGGTTTTCCAGAGTCTGGTTGGGGCGGATCTGGATGCTGATGCCCTGTTTGCACCGGCGTATGAGCTCGCAACCAAGCGTGTGGTGGTCAAGAGACCGGATTATGCGGAGTTTCTTGGCGGGGCCAAGCCGAGTATGGCAATCGAAACCAAAAAGAACCGGTTTGATGTCTATGTAAAAGCGGCGATGGCATAACCAGCCGATTGCATGATGAACGCAAAAAAGCCTCCGGTGTGGAGGCTTTCTTTTTGGGCTTAACTAAACTCTTTCGCCAGCAGTACGGTAATCAAAGCTGTGATTACCGACACCATGATGCCGGAGATAATCAACCAGGGTAAGATATCCATCTACAACCAATCCTGTTGCTAATCGTAATAGGGAAAGGTCATGAAACGTTTTTAACAAACTGTTTGCATGAAATTTGATTCTATAGTGGTTTATCTCTCTGGCTAACAGCGTTATTACCAAATCTCTAACTTAAAAACACTTTGAAACAATTGAAATCTTTCGGAAAAAAAGAGGCGGCTTTTTTAGCCGCCTCTTTCTTATTGGGCGGGAATTTGCTGGGTTAAGTGCGTGTTACACTTTGTCCGGCAGTGCCATCTGCAGGGCTGCCCGGGACACCTCGCTGGCAGCTTTGGTGTCGTTAAGTTGTTCCAAAACTGTTACCAGGCTGGCGTAATCTGACGCATCCGGACGAAGCTCCAGTGCACGCTCCAGGTGGGTACGCGCTTCCGGCCATTTCTTTTCACGCATCAGCAACTGGCCGAGGGCACTGTGGGTCGTGGCATTACGCTCATCGTAGCGCAGAAGATCCTGAAGACGCAGGATGGCCGGGTGGTAATCCGGTAGGTTCAGATCAGGGATCAGCGCAATCAGCTCTTCAGACTGGTTCTTCTTCAGTGCATCACGCAGGATAACGTAGGCTTCAGAATCAGCCTTGCGCTCGGAAAGCTGCTTGATCAGGCAACTGAGAAGCTCCGGACGTTGACGGCTGGCGCGGCTCAGGCCATTCCAGTGAGCCAGCAGACCGTCGCTGCCGTTCTGGCGGGCGATATATGCCATAGTGCCGCATTCCGCCTTGATTTCCAGATCTGCCGCTTCCTCATCGTTGATAAGACCGGTCTTTTTCAGTGTTGGCAGCAAGTTCAGCAGGTTGCGCCACTCTTCAAGCTTAATGAATACGTCCTTTTGCAGCCCCAGCAGAAGCGGGTTGCGTGGATGGGCATTCTTGAGCTCCTGCAGGGTGGCATGGGCCTCTTCATACTGGCCCTGACGGAATTGCAGGCGAGCCCGGGTCAGGGACACGGCAAGGGTGTCGCCTTTTGATTCGGCTGCCAGTTGCAGGTAACGGTCGCGCTCACCGATGTTGCCATTGTGCTGGGCAGCATCGGCTGCGGCGATATAGCTCAGCATCGGGCTGTCGCTCAATGCGGCGCCCCGGGAGATCAGTTTTTCCGCCTGACGCCAGTTTCCTTCAAGCAATTTAACCATGCCGTCCTGGGTTAACCTGCGGGCTTTGCGTACCTTACGGCCGCTGAACCACCCGGCAGTAGCCCCCGTCATAGAGAAGACTTTCTTTAAAATCCACTCAAGTACAAACAGTGCTCCGAACAGGAAGACGACCAGGATAATCAGGGTAGTCAGGCTCATTTCAAGGGTCTGGCCGGCGGCGGAAATCAGCACGTATCCCTGGTTGCCGGCGAACATGGGGCCGACCACCAGGCCGGCAACCAGTGCTGCAACGAGAAGAAAGAGTTTGATCATGCCTTGCTCTCCCCGTTGTCTGCAGGTGCCACTGGATCAACTGGAGCAACTTCCCGGCGAAGGCGCTCGTTGATAACGTCGGAGAGTACGTTCTGGGAGGTGAGTTTTTCCGGGTAGGCCACATCAAGGTCTTGCTTGCCCAGTTGATCAAGCGACTTGAGGAAGCTCTGGGTCAACGGGCTTTCCTGGTCGAAGAACTCCTTGGTCCACTGCTCGGCTGTGTTCAGAGATTCTGCGTAAAGGTGCTCTTGCTCGCGATAAACAGCGCGGATAGCCGTTTCCAGCTTGGCTTTGAGGTTTTCCTGCAGGTAGAAATGTTGTTCCGGGCTCAGCAGCGGGGTGACATTGCCATCACGCTTCCGGTAAGTAATAAAGTTGGCGGCAAAGTCTTTCAGCGACGCTTCCAGGTTGGTTTTCCAGTCATCAACAGATTCTGACACCTGCTGGACGTCGGTTGGCTCTGCTTCCGGCATCAGGGCATTGGCCAGCGGTAGTTTGGCAACTTGCTGCTCAAGGCTTGAAAGGCGCAGCACCAGACCGTCACGGTCGATAAGTTTCACAGCGCGCAGGGTGGTAATGTCTTCTGCCATCGCTCGACGAAGCGGTGTCAGGCTGGGGTCGTTCAATTGCGCAATGCGCTGGTCAGCGGATTCCATCAGGGTGGTGGCGCTCTGAACGTCGTGCTCAAGCCACAGTTTCCGGCCGGCCATTTTTACCAGGTAGTCCGCTTCAGCCAGCAGCCAGTCGTTCGGGCGGCGGCCTTTTACTTCAGCCAGTGCAAGTTGCAGACTGGCAATGGTTTTATCCTGTTGCTCAAGCAGGACCTGGCTCTTGGCCAGCGCATCATCGATGGTTTTCTGGGTCTGCTTTTCGTTGCGCTGGATTTCGCCCTGGAGCTGACTGATCTGGTTGGAAAGCGCACCCATCGCTTCTTGCTGCTGGGTGGTGTATTCATGGGCGTGATAATAAATGCCGCCACCGAGTGCGATAACCAGTGCAATGGCGATGGCGCCCAGTTTGTTACCACCTTTCTTTTCATTCTGCTGCACGGGTGTTTCTTTTGGCTGCGAAGGCTGTTTGTCCACGTTGGCTGAATTGGCATTATCAGATTTGTTCGGGCTTTGTTCTTTGCTCACGGTTACCTCTTCGGTCTTGGCATCCTTGTTCAGGGCGTCGCCGGAAGCAGGCTTGGCACTGCTTGATTATTTTTTTTGTCAGTCATTATGAATGGTCCCTTTTTGCATTAACTCGCACAGGGTGTTGAAAAGCGTAGCATTGGCCGCGCTTTCAACCTGGGTTAATTGTGAAAATCCAAGTTGTTTTGCCTGGCTGGCGATCCGTGCACTCGGTACGAGTAAATGGCAGGTTACCAACCATTGTTGCTGTTCGGGTGTCACATTGTTGAAGAGGTGAGCCAACTGCTCCCCGCTGGTGACAACAAGCGTAGTGATGCCCAGTGAGTGCACTGATTGCACTCGGATGATAAATCATTGCTCAGCCAGATACGTTGATAGCACTCGCAATAGTCTACCTGTGCACCTCGCGCTGAAAGGGTTTGGGCAATCATGTCCCGGCCCCCGTTTCCCCGCAAAATGACCACCCCTTTTCCCTGCATATCAGCAAGTTCTGGTAAGACGAGCAGCCCTTCACTGGTTTGCAGTTCCGATGGGGAGATGACCATCTGTCCGGTTGCACCGGCTAAAACACCGGCGGTACGCCGACCTACCGCAAAGTAACTGATGTTATTCGGCCAGTTTTTTCCGGCTTGTCTCAGGGCGTCAGTGGCGTAGCTGACCGCATTGGGGCTGACAGCGACCACCGCGTCGCCGGTGTGCAGGGCACCAAGCTTTGCAGGTACGTCCGTAAATTCGCGCCCGGCACCCGTGGTCAACAAAGGATGGGCGATGGCGCGACAGCCGGCCAGCCCCAGCTGTTCAGCCAGGGCTTCTGCATCCGGGGACGGGCGGCACACAAGAATTGTCATGGTGCGTCGTGATAAAGGCGTTCCAGAATCTCTTTCGCGCCGTCAGCCAGCAGTTGTTCGGCAAGGCCGGTGCCAAGCTCTTCCGCTTTTTCAATCGGGCCGGTGACTTCACCTCGAACGATTTTGCTGCCATCCGGCTCGCCGACCAGGGCGCGAAGCCAGATTTTGTCTCCCTGGATTTCGCTGTAGCTGCCGATAGGTACCTGGCAGCCGCCTTCCAGACGGGTGTTCATGGCGCGCTCGCACTGGACACGAATGGTGGTGTTGGCATCTGAAAGCGGTTCGAGCAGGGTGCGAAGGCGCATGTCATCCAACCGGCATTCAATGCCGACTGCGCCCTGGCCGACAGCCGGCAGGCTGACTTCCGGCTCCAGGAGGGAGGCGATGCGGTCTTCAAGCTTCAGGCGTTTGAGGCCGGCAGATGCGAGTACGATGCATCGTAGTCACCGTTATCGAGTTTTGACAGGCGGGTTCCCACGTTGCCACGCAGGGATTTAATTTCCAGATCCGGGCGCAGCGCCATCAACTGGCACTGGCGACGCAGAGAGGAAGTACCGACGACTGAGCCTTCAGGCAGTTCATCCAGAGTTTTGTATTTGTTTGAGACAAATGCGTCCCGCGGGTCTTCACGCTCACAGATGGTCACCAGCCCAAGGCCTTCAGGGAATTCTACTGGCACATCTTTCATGGAGTGCACCGCCAGATCTGCCCGGCCTTCCAGCATGG
Source organism: Photobacterium sp. JCM 19050 (assembly GCA_001310455.1). Classification (GTDB taxonomy): domain Bacteria; phylum Pseudomonadota; class Gammaproteobacteria; order Enterobacterales; family Vibrionaceae; genus Parasalinivibrio. The sequence continues at coordinate 48,100 of BAXG01000027.1, read as the reverse complement.
CGGCTTCCAGCTCTTTAACAAACAACCCTTTGCCACCGACTTTGGCCAACGGTGTGTCCAAAATGATGTCTCCTTTGGTCACCATTGGAACCAGTTCTACAACCAGGCCGGGGTGGGCGGCTTCCAGGGCGTCCTTTACAAAATTGGCCTGCCAGAGCGCCAGAGGGCTTTGGCGGGTCGCAATGCGAATTGGGTTATCTGTCATGCTGTTATCCGTTGTGGCGAACTAATCCGCTAATCCTACCACTGGAAGCTGTTTTGGTCACAAACCCCACGTCATCAAAGGACGAATTCCCGAGGGGTGACGGTGAAACTGCTATAAAAATGTGATCGTTATCAATGAATGTTCGACCAAGGAATAATGCGATCTACGTAGCAATAACGTTGCGACTTTGACCAAAGGCGCTTATAGTCAGCAAAGAGAGACATTGCTCACATGGAAGCGTCTCTCTTGGCGATTTGGCGAGAAACTGTTAAACTGATCACGTTTTTATTGCCTAATCTTTGAGCTGGGTGCCATTTCCAATGAAAGGGATGTCACCGTATCTGGGTGCTTAACTTGCAAGACTATTTCAAGCAGCAGTTTCAACAGATACAAACCTTTAACAGGCTGAGAGCCGAGCGCGCGCGAGCTGCGCTCAGTGCACAGGCGTTAAGGGTTTTTGACATTTTGCCGGTCCTTCTGCATTACAACCACCCGGCGATTCCCGGTTACCTGGACGGTTCCGTTCCTCAAGGTATTGCTGACTATTCCCCGACGCCAGCCCAGCTTGATTTCATAGCCGACAGCGCCCTGACCTCCGGCCATATCTCTATCCCCCAACAGATGCTATCCCGCGAGCAGTGCCCAATTATGGGATTGTTCTCTATGGGCAGTACCGGCTCGTTGGGACAGAGCCAGACCAGTGATCTGGATATCTGGGTGTGTGTTCGGGACTGGATGGAAACGGATGCGCGCGAAAGCTTGGAAAGTAAGTGTTCACTTGCTTCTGACTGGGCGCTTTCGAAAGGGGTGGAAGTCAACTTCTTTGTGGTGTGTGAAAACCGCTTCCGCCATAACCTTGCCCAGGCAATGACCGGTGACAACTGTGGCTCCAGCCAGCATTGGCTCCTGCTGGATGAATTTTACCGTTCCGCAGTCCACCTCGCGGGTCTCCATCTGTTGTGGTACATGGTGCCGCCAGAGATGGAAGCCTGCTACGACGAATATGTTGAGCAGCTTTGCGAAGCCGGATCTCTCAACCGGGATGACTGGATTGATTTTGGAGGCCTGCCAAATATCCCGGCAGAAGAGTATTTCGGTGCCAGCCTCTGGCAGCTGTATAAAAGCATTGATTCACCTTACAAGTCAGTGCTCAAGGCTATCCTGCTGGAAGCTTATTCCTGGGAATATCCTAATACGCAGCTCCTGAGTGTTGACGGCAAACGCCGTTTCTTCGCTGGCAGCCTGGACGATTACCACTGCGATGCCTATTACCTGATGCTGGAGAAAGTGACCCGCTACCTCCAGATGATTGGGGATGAACGCCGCCTTGAGCTGGTGCGTCGCTGTTTCTACCTTAAAACCCACGAGAAGCTTTCGCGTAAGCCAACCGGTGAAACCGTGCCGTGGCGACGCGATGTGCTCAAAGAGCTGACCGTGGAGTGGGGATGGTCGGAAGATGAGCTCAAATTGCTCGACAGCCGTCGTCACTGGAAAGTCGAAGACGTCAAGGTGATGCATAACGAGCTGCTCGATGCCCTGATGCTGAGCTACCGCAACCTTATCCGGTTTGCGCGCCGCAATGACATCACCTCCGCAATCAGCCCGGAAGACATCAGCATCCTGGCCCGTAAGCTGTATGCGGCATTTGAGGTTCTTCCCGGCAAAGTGACCTTGCTTAACCCGCAGATCTCCCCGGACCTCCATGAGCCGGATCTGTCGTTTATCCAGGTGCCGGAAGGCCGCACCAACCCGGCTGGCTGGTATCTCTACAAACAGTCACTTAACCCGGCAGATATTATCGGTCGGGCGCCACTTGAACATAACCGCTACTTGTCAAAACTGGTGGCGTGGGCATTTTTTAACGGCTTGCTGACTGAATCGACTCAACTGCATACTGTGGTGCGTGATGCAGACGTTGACCTCGACAAGCTTTACCAGCTGGTCAGCGACATCCGCAACACGTTCTCGATTATGCGGCCTAAACCGAGCCCGCAGGCGCTGGCAAGTCCGTGTGAAATCCGCCAGTTGGCACTTTACGTCAACCTGGAAGATGACCCGACGGTACGCCTTCGCCAGAATTCGCTGCGCTTTGACTTCAAAAACAGTGACATTTTCAGTTACGGGGAAGATCAGGATTGCCTGGTTGGCAGTGTGGATTTGGTCTACCGGAACTCCTGGAACGAAATCCGTACCCTGCACTTCAGTGGTGAAGGGGCGATGCTGGATGCGCTGAAGACCATGCTGGGCAAAATGCACCAGGATGCGATTCCGCCGGAATCGGTGGATGTATTCTGTTATTCCAAAAAAATGCGTGGCCTAATCCGCAACCTGGTTTACCAATTGGTGGCGGAGTGCATTGAAATGCGCCTGAAGCCGGTCGAGCTGGAAAAGCGCCGCCGCTTCAAGGCGTTGAAGATTGGTTCCCAGACCTACGGCTTGTTTTTCGAGCGCCGGGGCGTTTCTGTACAGAAACTGGAAAACTCGGTGGAATTTTACCGCTGCATTTCCACTAACAAGCTGACCGGTTCGCCGCTGCTGTTCCTCGACAAAGAAGAGATGATCCATCCACCGGAAATTGTGGATGCCTACGCCAGTGAAGGCTTATCCAGTTCTTCTTTGAGAGCGCAGAAAGCGGGCTCAATATCTATATCCTGGATGAGAACAACCGGGTGGAAGTGTACCGCCAGCACAGCTGTAACAAAGACGAAATGGTGCAGAACCTGAGCCATTTCTATACGTCGGCACAGGACAGGCTGAGCTACACCAACTCACACAGCGTGAACTTCAACCTGCCGCAGTTTTACGACATTGTGCACAGCGAAGCGGGGCTTGCCCAGGTGATTCCTTACAAGAGTGAGCGCCTGCCGCGTCGCCCGGATACCGGGGCGTCCACAATGGTGCACTCGTTTAAGTGATACCCCAGACAGCAAAAAGGCCGGATTCCCGGCCTTTTTCGATCCTGTCGCTGTGGATTACCAGTCCACCTCTTCACCTGCATGCAGGCTGCACTCTCGCTTAACCAGCGCCATAAAGGTCAGGCCGGTCTTGCTGCAGCGCCAGTCACCATCTTGCCAGCTGCAGTGGTAGCCACCGCTGCGGGATGCCAGCCAGATTTCAGACATGGCTTCTTGCTTGTTGATGATGATTTGGCTGCGGTCATCGAACTCCAGGGTCAGCACGTTGCCTGAGGTTTCGTAGTCAACGTCTGTACCGGATTCATCAATGCCTTCTTCGATGGCGGAAAAGACTTCTTCAACTTTCTCGTGGTATTCAGCGCTGTTCATCCTTGCGTCCTATTGCTTTTCAATTTCTTGGTGCGATTATAGAGGGCATCGCTATGTTTATCACTGGCAATACTATGCGTAAATATATTTTTCTGATGGCACTGATGACAGGATCTGTCCTGCTTTCCGGTTGTGGACAGCAAGGGCCGTTGTACTTGCCACAAGATCAGCCGCAAGAACAGCCGCAGCAGTAGCTGCGCAGGCCTTTGGGCCAACAGGCGTAATTTCAGCCATTTAAAACAGATTTATCAGGGAAGGCACTACATTGGATTATTTTAACTATCAGGAAAGTGGCGAACTCTTTGCTGAAGACGTTTCACTGTCATCACTGGCCGAACAGTATGGCACGCCCCTTTATGTCTATTCCCGCGCGACACTTGAGCGTCACTGGCATGCCTTTGACAATGCCGTGGCCGGTCATCCGCACATTATCTGCTATGCCGTGAAGGCTAACTCCAATATCGGGGTGCTGAACGTCCTGGCGCGACTGGGATCCGGCTTTGATATTGTCTCCCAGGGGGAGCTGGAGCGCGTACTGGCTGCCGGCGGCGACCCGGCAAAAGTGGTGTTCTCCGGTGTGGGAAAAACCGCAGCAGAAATGCGCCGCGCGCTGGAAGTGGGTATCAAATGTTTCAATGTGGAATCCGAACAGGAGCTTGACCGCCTGAACCAGGTTGCGGGAGAGTTGGGCGTGGTTGCGCCGGTTTCCTTGCGTATCAACCCGGATGTCGATGCCAAAACCCACCCTTATATTTCCACTGGCCTGAAGGAAAACAAGTTCGGTATTGCCTTCGATCGGGCGCAGGACGTTTATGGCTATGCTGCCAAGCAGTCCAACCTTGAAGTCTGTGGTATCGACTGCCATATCGGCTCACAGCTTACTGAGCTCGGCCCGTTTGTTGAGTCGACAGATCGCCTGCTGGCGCTGATTGAGACCCTGGCCGCCCAGGGAATCAACATCCGTCACCTGGATGTGGGCGGGGGCCTCGGGGTTACCTACAGCGATGAGCAGCCACCGCTTCCCGCAGATTACGCCAGCGCGCTTCTCGGTCGCCTCAAAAATCACCCGGAACTGGAATTGATATTCGAACCCGGCCGCGCCATTGCCGCTAACGCCGGTGTGCTGCTGACCCAGGTGGAATTTCTCAAGTACAACGAAAACAAAAACTTTGCCATCATTGATGCGGCGATGAATGACCTGATGCGCCCGGCGCTTTATCAGGCATGGCAGGACATCGTCCCGGTTTCCCCGCGAGAGGGCGAGCCACAGATTTACGATCTGGTAGGGCCGGTATGTGAAACCGGTGATTTCCTCGGAAAGGATCGCGCGCTTGTGCTGGAGCAGGGCGACTTGCTTGCCGTACGTTCATCCGGCGCCTATGGCTTTGCGATGTCGTCCAACTACAACAGCCGCTGCCGCGCTGCTGAAGTGCTGGTAGATGGCAGCAAAGTACACGTCATTCGCCAGCGCGAAGAGCTGTCACAACTGTGGCAACAGGAAAGTATTATTCCGGAATAAAGAGGTCGGATGCAGGTTCAATTTTCCAAGATGCACGGTCTGGGCAACGATTTTGTTGTCGTAGACTGCGTGACACAAAACGCTTTTTTCTCGAAAGAGATGATCAAGCGCCTGGCCGACCGTCATCAGGGGTCGGTTTCGACCAGATGTTGCTGGTAGAGCCGCCTTATGACCCGGATGCAGATTTCCACTACCGGATTTTCAACGCAGATGGCAGTGAAGTTGCCCAGTGTGGTAATGGCGCCCGCTGCTTTGCCCGCTTTGTGCGTTTGAAAGGGCTGACCAACAAACATAGCATCGTGGTCACCACCTCGCCGGCCGTATGACCCTGAAGGTGAACGAAGACAACCAGGTCCGGGTGAATATGGGTGAGCCGGTATTTACTCCGAACAAGATCCCGTTCCGTGCCAACAGCGAGGAAAAAACCTACCTGTTGCCCGCCGGTGACCGCACGCTTCTGGTTGGTGCCGTCAGTATGGGGAATCCACATTGCGTCACCGTGGTCGATGATGTGGACACCGCCGATGTGGAAGGCCTTGGTCCTCTTGTTGAGAGCCATGAACGTTTCCCGGAGCGGGTAAATGTCGGCTTCATGCAGGTAATTTCGCGAAAAACAGTTAAACTTCGGGTATATGAGCGCGGCGCCGGGGAAACCCAGGCCTGCGGCAGCGGTGCCTGTGGCGCAGTGGCTGTCGGTATTGTTCAGGGCATTCTGGACAGTGATGTGAAAGTCACCCTGCCGGGCGGAGACTTGCTTATCCAATGGCAGGGGCCGGGCAAGCCGCTGTACATGACCGGGCCTGCCACCCATGTTTTTGACGGACAACTGACACTATGACGGATATCAGCCAGTACGGAGAGTTGGAGACGGTTCCCCTCAATGAAGAGACGGTAGCCGCCTTCCTCCGCGAGCATCCCGACTTTTTCCTGCGCCAGCCTGAGTTGCTGGCGCAGTTGCGTATCCCCCATGAAGAGCGCGGCTCGGTTTCCCTGGTGGAAATTCAGATGACCCGGCTTCGCGACCGTATTCGCGATCTGGAAGAAGACATCACCGCACTGATGTCCCAGGCCAGCCGGAACGAATTATTGTTCCGCCACTTTACCGCATGTGAACTGGCGGTGATGGAAGCGGAAAACCTGGAAACGGCAGAAGCGGCGCTTAACAAGCTGGCGTCTGCCCTGAAACTCCGGGTCAGCCTGCGCCTTTTTGATGATGACGGTGCACGAAGCCTGGACCGCAAGCGCTTTGAATCCCTGCGAGCCAACCATTTTGCCGGTAACCATTGTTACCTTGGCCGTCTGCGCCAGGCCGACGGTGAGCAGTTTTTACATCTGCCCCCCAACTTGGCAGCTATGCCCTGATTCCGCTGCTGCAAGGCAAAGAGTTGGGCGTACTGGCCTTTGCCAGCGATGACGGTGGCCACTTCCAACCGAGTATGGATACCCTGTTCCTCGACCGGCTGTCCCGCCTTCTGGTGCGTCTGGTGACCCGGCAGGAGACGCTATGAGTTTCCCTGCTTCACTGACCCGCCCGCTTGAAAAGTTCTATATCTACCAGATTGATGAGCGCGGCCTCAGCCTGCTGACCCAGCGCAACTATAAGCAGCAGCTGACGGCGGTTGTGGAGTATCTGGTGCAGTCCGGCGTTAAGCAATGGCAGGACGTAGATGCGACCTGGGTGCGCCAGATTGCCGCCAAAGCCAAACGGGAAGGGCTCAAGCCGGGAAGCATCGCGCTTCGCCTGTCTGCCCTTCGCAGCTTTCTCGATTACATGGTGCGAGCCGGTCAACTGCCTGCCAATCCGGCCAAGGGTGTGTCTGCACCGCGCAAAGGCAAGATACTGCCGAAAAACCTCGATGTGGACGAAATCAACCAGTTGATGGAAGTCAACGAGGATGACCCATTAGCCGTGCGCGACCGGGCAATGATGGAGCTGATGTACGGGGCCGGTTTGCGTCTTGCTGAGATGGTTAACCTCGATGTCCGGGATGTCAGTGCGCGAAGCGGTGAGCTCCGGGTGATAGGTAAGGGTGACAAGGAACGCCTGGTCTATTTTGCCGGGATGGCACAAGAGTGGCTTTTTAAGTGGCTTAAAGTACGTAACCTGCTGCTCAAAGGGCCGGAAGATGCCCTGTTTATTTCTAAGCTCGGTACCCGGATTTCCCACCGCAGCGTACAAAAACGTATGGCGGAATGGGGGCAAAAGCAGTCGGTGAACAGCCATATCAACCCGCACAAACTGCGCCATAGTTTTGCAACCCATATGCTGGAGTCCAGCGGTGATTTGCGGGCGGTGCAGGAGCTTTTGGGCCATGCTGACCTTTCGACCACCCAGGTTTACACCCACCTGGATTTCCAGCACCTCGCCAAGGTGTATGACGAAGCCCACCCACGGGCTCGCAAGAAGTAACGGCACAGCCGTCAGGAGAACGCATGCGATTTTACCGGTCACTGGGCGACATCCAGGCTCTCAGCTTTGATTTGGACGATACCCTGTACGACAACATGCCGGTGATTATCCGGGCGGAAAAATTGCTGACGGCGTGGCTGGCTAACCGAAACCCGGCGTTATCCGCATTTTCTACTGATGAAATGAAAGCGTTCAAGCTCCGGGCGATTGCAGAAGATCCTGCCCGGCGTTTTCATGTGACCGAATCCCGGCGTCATCAGCTCCGGCTGGCAGCACTGGCGACGGGAATGCCCGGTGAAGCGGCGGCCGAACTGGCCGATGAGGCCGTGGCGTATTTCCTGGCAGAACGCAGCCGGGTCGATGTTCCCCGTGAAACCTTTGATACGCTGGAAGCACTTGGGAAAGCGTTCCCGCTGGTCGCCATCACCAACGGCAATGTGGATATTGATGCCATCGGTCTTAGCCCCTATTTCGACTTTGCGTTTAAAGCCGGTTTTGATGGGGCGGCCAAGCCGGCAGCAGACATGTTTGCGAAAACAGAGGCGGCATTGGGAATACCGGGCAGCGCGATTCTGCACATTGGGGATCATCTGGTGTCTGATGTGCTGGGTGCCCGGAAAGCGGGCTTCCGGGCATGTTGGTACAACCACGAAAAAAACCGGCAGCTCAAGGCACAAAGGGTTGCTGTGCTGCCGGACGTTGAAATCGGTGAGATTTCTGCCTTGTTGACGCTTCTCTAAGCCTGCCTTCAGCTTTCTGCTTTTTTCTCGATAATGCCGTCCAGGGACAAAAGACCCGGCCCCCAGATGGCAACCATCAGCAACATCCAGCCCCACATCTGGTGGTCAAAGAACCCTTTCTCCCAAAGCAGTGGATAAGAAACAACGGCAATAATGTTGAAGACAAACAGAACGACCGCAAAAGGCCGCGTCAGCAGACCGAGAGCAAGGAACACCGGGACGATAAGCTCGGTCACAGTTCCGAGGTAAGCAGCCATTTGCCAGGGCAGCAGCGGCACCTGGTACTCATACTCAAAAAGGTACAGGGTGCTGTCCCAACTGCTGTATTTGATAAGACCTGAGTTGAAAAACACCCAGGCAACCCAAAGCCGAGCTACCAGCAGGATTAGCGGTGAAAGTGCGGTCAGGGGTGCTTTGAATAGCGCATCAATTCTCACAACCAGGTTTAACATCGTGTTCTCCGTATTATTATTCGGCGCCAAGCCGGAAGCTGCTGAGCAGCTCTTTTTCCACTAAAGATCCGAGGGCAGACAACCAGTCCTGCGGTATCTCCCCCAGAGGCAAATTTTGGTAACAGGCGGTGAGAAGCTGCGCTTCGACAGGGCTAAGGTTGGCAAACCCAATTCCTTCTTCACGCCGGATAACGGCAAGATGCTGGCCCGGCGACAAAGACGGAGGCTCACCTTCCCCGTGTTGTAACCACTGCCAGAGATCACCGACCGCATATTCGGCAGAAACCAGACCGGCGAGGCCGGAAGGAACAAGAAGCAGATCCGCCATTCTCTCCGGCGAAACCTGTTGCAACAGGTCAAAAGGAAATTCGGTAGCGGCCCAGGGTGACTGGCTCAGTTGGTAAACCAGCCATTCAACGCGGGCTAAATCCGGCAGGTAAGGGGTGTGGGAAACAACGGATTCCAACCCGGAAAGGGTATCGGCAAACCCTTCACCATAGTCTGATACAGAAGCTGAACTAAGTGGGCACGACAATATGTGCTGACGGGCGACGGCTTCGAAAAACTCATCACCAACCAGCTTTTGGCACGCCGGGTATGCAAGCTCCAGACACTCTGTCAGCGTAATAACAAAGTTATTCCGATAGATTTGAAGCAATCCGTCAGCATCTGCGACGCCATCCTTTATGGGGAGCTGTGCCGGGCGGTAATGCAATTCATCTGCAAACCCCCGTTGGAGATCAGAAAGGGAGGGGGAGGGATTCATGCTGCATCCCCTTCTGTAACCGCGCATGTCTCCCGAAGTATGTCCTTCGCTTTGTCTGCTTCAGCAAGCAAAACCTGTGGCTCGGGCAAGTCCCGATCCCACTCAATCAGCGTCGGAGGACCCCCGTGAGCGGCTGCATGTGTTTCCACCCACTGGCGGTACAACGCCCAGACGCCGTCGGTTACCGGCATGCTGTGGGTATCTATCCACACTTCTCCCTGCGCCAGTTGTTTCACTGTAAACCCGGCTAGGTGAATTTCCCCGACGGTGGCCGGGTCGATAGCAGCGAGGTATTCCTGTGCGTCAAAGCCATGGTTAAAAGCACTGACGTAAATATTGTTCAGATCCAGCAGCAGCCCGCAGCCGGTGCGCTTTTGCACATCGACCAGAAAATCCCACTCGTTGATCGTGGAATGGCTGTAGGAGAGGTAGCTGGACGGGTTTTCCACCAGTATCGGCCTTTTCAGGGCATCCTGCACCACAAGCACGTTGCGGCAAAACACCTCTAGGGCTTCTTCGGTATAGGGAAGCGGAAGCAAATCATTGAAATACTGACCGTCCACGGAGCTCCAGCTCAGGTGGTCAGAAACCAGAAACGGGTCAACTTCATTGACGAGACTAACCAAGGCATTGAGATGCTGGCGGTTTACCGGGTCAACAGATCCCAAAGACAGACCGACACCGTGGCAGCTTACCGGGTAGCGTTCCCGCAGGTGACGAAGTGTTTCCCGGGGCGCACCGTCTGGTCGAAAAAAGTTTTCACTGTGGATTTCAAGCCAGCCAGTATCCGGCTGATGGTCACAAAAGTAACCGAAGTGGGGAGCACGCAGACCAACACCAACAAGTTTCTGTGGGTCGGGATTACGGTCAGTCTGAATCATGGCTGTGCTCCCTCTTTCGGTTTATCGGGTGATTAACCTGCCGTTTTTGAACCGCCTGCCAGGCGATCACACAGGCCTTTCGGAACCATAACGAAGGCGTCTTTCTGGCCGTCAGTTTTCGACGTACCTGCACAGGAGCTGTTTGCAGTTGCGCAATCATTCTTGCCTGCTTTTACAACGCCGTAGCACTTTTCTTTGTCAGCCGCATGGGCAGGAGCGGTAGTTAAGGTGGTAGCACCCAGAGCCAGCAGACCAGTAACCGCAGCAGCAACAGCAAGGTTCTTCTTACTCATGATTTTCCCTCTCATCTAGTCGTTAAGTGTTGCGTATGAGTTGCGCCTGCGTTAATTGCATGTTGGCGCTCTCAAATTAAAAGATAGATGTTCCCCCTGAAAACTTTCACATCGGTGCAGAAATTCTTGGATTTTTTCTAAAGTGAGGAGGTAACCGGATGATCTTGATGGGTTATTTTCCGCGCGTTTTTCACCGCCCGATCGGTTATACTTTTCAACCCGTGTATAAATAACCAGTGAAATACGATGGACGTAACAGATCTCATTGATGGCCTGAACGACAAACAGCGCGAAGCCGTTGCCGCGCCTCTTGGCAACTACCTGGTACTGGCCGGTGCCGGCAGTGGCAAAACCCGGGTGCTGGTTCATCGTATTGCGTGGCTGATGCGAATGGAGAAGGCCTCGCCGTTCTCAATCCTTTCGGTGACCTTTACCAACAAGGCGGCCGCAGAGATGCGCCACCGTATTGAAGACCTGACCCGGGGCACCGCATCCGGCATGTGGAGTGGCACCTTCCACGGTCTTTGCCACCGGATACTGCGTGCTCACCACCTGGATGCCAACTTGCCGCAGGACTTTCAGATCCTGGACTCCGACGATCAGCAGCGCCTTTTAAAGCGCATTATCAAGGCGCAGAACCTGGACGAGAAACACTGGCCGGCCCGTCAGGCGTCCTGGTACATCAACACCAAGAAAGATGAGGGTCTGCGCGCCCATCATATAGATACCTTTGACCCGGCAGAGCGGACCTGGCTGCGTATTTACAGTGCCTACCAGGATGCGTGTGACCGAGCTGGCTGGTGGATTTTGCCGAGTTGTTGCTGCGCTGCCATGAACTGCTGCGTGATAAACAACATATCCGTGAGCACTACCAGGCCCGTTTCCACCATATCCTGGTGGACGAGTTCCAGGACACCAACAACATCCAGTATGCCTGGCTGCGGATGATGGCCGGCACACAGGCCAACGTGATGATCGTGGGGGATGATGACCAGTCCATTTATGGCTGGCGTGGTGCCAAGGTCGAGAACATCCAGCGCTTTCTGAATGAATTCACCAATGCCCAGACTATCCGTCTGGAACAGAACTACCGCTCAACCGCCAATATCCTCAACGCGGCGAATGAGCTTATTTCCAACAACAGCGAGCGCCTGGGTAAGAACCTTTGGACAGAAGGGACAGAAGGCGATCGCATTTCAGTCTATTCCGCTTTTAACGAGCTGGATGAAGCCCGTTTTGTGGTTGGCCGGGTGAAATCCTGGCTGGATGAAGGCGGCGCACTGAATGATGTGGCTTTCCTTTACCGCAACAACGCCCAGTCCCGTGTGCTGGAAGAGGCGCTTATCCAGGCCCAGCTCCCGTATCGGATCTACGGCGGAATGCGGTTCTTCGAACGCCAGGAAATCAAGGACTCACTGGCTTACTTGCGTCTGATTGCCAACCGTAACGACGACGCCTCCTTCGAGCGCGTGGTGAACACCCCGACCCGGGGCATTGGTGACCGGACGCTGGAAACGGTCCGTCTGGCCGCCCGTGACCGCGGTACGACCATGTGGGAAGCCTGTATCCAGCTCCTGAATGAGCAGGTTCTGGCCGGCCGTGCGGCCACCGCCCTGCGCCGTTTTGTCGAGCTGGTAGATGCACTGGAAGATGAGACCCGCGAGATGGCGCTGTTCCAGCAGACCGATGCGGTGATCCGCAACTCCGGCCTGCGTACCATGTACGAACAGGAAAAAGGTGAAAAAGCCCAGTCCCGCATCGACAACCTTGAGGAACTGGTGACCGCAACCCGCCAGTTCGAGGTGCCGGAAGAAGCCGAAGGTATGACGCCGCTTTCAGCATTCCTTTCCCATGCTGCGTTGGAAGCCGGTGAAGGGCAGGCTGATGAGTTCGATGATGCGGTTCAGCTGATGACCCTCCACAGTGCCAAAGGCCTGGAGTTCCCGCTGGTCTTTATGGTTGGTGTGGAAGAGGGCATGTTCCCGAGCCAGATGTCGTCAGAAGAATCCGGCCGCCTGGAAGAAGAGCGACGCCTCTGTTATGTGGGCATGACCCGTGCGATGCAGAAACTCTACATCTGCCATGCGGAAATGCGCCGGCTGTACGGCAAGGATATGTTCCACCGGCCGTCCCGATTTATCCGCGAACTGCCGGAAACCTGCCTGGAAGAGGTACGGATGCGTGCCCAGGTGTCTCGTCCGGCGACGGCAACCGGCCGGTTCAGCCAGGAAACGGTCAACAATAACTTCAACCAGACCGGGTTTAACCTCGGGCAGCGGGTGAAACACCCGAAATTTGGTGAGGGTACCATCATCAATTTTGAAGGCAGCGGCGCCCAGAGCCGGGTGCAGGTTGCTTTCAACGGTGAGGGTATCAAGTGGCTGGTGACCCAGTACGCCAAGCTGGAGCCCATGGCGTAACAAAAAATGAAGCTAAAAAAAGCGGTGGCCAGATACCACCGCTTTTTTGTCTCCGGGGGTTTTGTTTCCCCCAGGATAGTGAGAATTACTTCTCAACCTGCCAAAGTGAGCTCAGTGAGCTCAGCAGGCCTTCACTCGCGCCTTGCTGGCCAAGGAACTGCAGGCAACCGGAGCCAGTTGGGCAACCAGGGCCGGGTCGATGCCGATCATGTTGCACACGCTTTTCACTGTATCCATGTTCTTGATGGTGTCGCCCAGACCACCCGGGATAGCTGACATCAGATTGTCCATACCCGGAATCAGTTTACCCAGCTCGTTTTGCTGCTCACCGCCGAGGTTGTTCTGTGCCAGGGCCAGCAGTGCACCGGCACCACCCAGAGCCTGTTCACCGGACAGCCCCTTCACCTGATCGGTCAGTGCTGAAACCAGTGGGGATGTGGCTTGTGCCTGCTCATTGTCACCGGTGACTTCTTTCACGATACCGCCAAGATCGTCCAGGCTGAATGCATACGAAGGCAGTGAGGTAAAAGGCAGTGCCATAGCCAGTACCGCACAGGCAGACGTTTTCGCAAAGTGCTTACGCATGAATATCTCCTTTATTTAAATGCGCCAATTTATAGATAGTTATGATGGTTTGGCGTTGAGATATTATTGTGCGCTTATGTGTCATTAATGTCATCGCAGTGATGTCAGAAATGCGTAAGGATGTGCCGCCCGGTTACAGGGATGAGACGGCAAACCACAGAATTGAGCCGCCGGCAGTACAAAAAACCAGGGCAGTGAGTGCATCAATGGCCCGGGTGATTCGTTGCAGGCGCTGCTGAATTGCCCGGGTGGTCAGAACCGACGCAGCATGGCAAACCAGAAAAACCCCATAGCGAACAGCAGGAATATGGCGCTTACCCGGCCGGTACCAGACATGGTTGCCGGGATCAGTAGAGAGCAGGCTGACAAAAAACACCAGCGCTTTGGGGTTAAAAAGGTTGGTCGTTAGCCCTTTTATAAACGCCTCCCGGTGCGTGGAAAGCTGTGCTGCCGTCTTTGTTACGCCTGAGTCAGGGCTTCGCAGCGCGCTTTTCAATGCACCTGTCCCCAGCCAGAAAAGGTAAGCGCCTCCGGCAATCTGGACCACGTTATAGAGCGTTGGGTCGCGGTGAACCAAAAGGCTGATGCCGGAAATGCTGAGGGTAGCGTGGATAGCAATGCCCACCGCCAGCCCGAGAGCGACAGCGACGCCTGTCTGCCGCCCGTACCGGGCAGAATTTTGTACCACCAGGCGAAATCCGGTCCCGGGCTTGCCAGTGCCACGATAAAGATACCGGCCAGCGAAAAAAGCACCTGCGCATCAGTCATGTTAGGTATCGCTCCTTTCAGACAATTTCAGGGGGAGTTTCTTTTCATCCATGTTTTGGCCGGTTTCGCCAGGCATCGTAAGTGAAGATGAGCAGCGCCAGCCAGATAAATACAAATGTTGTCGCCTTGTCAGCGGTAAAGCGTTCGCCGTAAAACGCGACAGCGAGGATAAACATCAGGCTCGGGCCGATATACTGGAAAAAGCCCAGCGTGGAAAGCCGGAGCCGGGTAGCCGCACCGGTAAAGCACAAAAGCGGCAGGGTGGTGACAATGCCGGCGGAAAAAAGCAGCAGGTTCAGCGTAGCGCTGTTGCCTGAGAGATCAGAAGTTGGTGAATCGGCAATGCCGAACAGGTAAATGAGCGCAACCGGCAGCAGCACTGCGGTTTCTATAAAAAGCCCGGTCGCGGCATCGGCACGTATTTTCTTTCTCAGGAGCCCGTAAGTACCGAATGAGCCGGCAAGGACTAGCGCAATCCACGGCAGAGAACCGAAAGTGACTAACTGGACCACGACGCCGGTTGTTGCCAGTAACACGGCAAACCACTGTAACCGACGGAACCGCTCACCAAGGAACAGCATGCCAAGCACAATACTGATCAGTGGGTTGATGTAATACCCAAGGCTGGCATCCAGCATCAGGTTGTTATTAACCGCCCAGATAAATACCAGCCAGTTGGCACCAATAAACAGGGAAGTGACCGCCAGAAGCCCAAGGCGTTTTGGCGAACGAACCAATGTTTTCAGCGAGCTTACATTCCCGGTCAGCCAGATGATGGCGGCGAGAAAAACAAACGACCAGATAACACGGTGAGCCAGGATTTCCGGTGCCGGCACTTCCGTGATTGCCTTGAAGTACACGGGGGCAATTCCCCACATGGTAAAGGCACCCAGCGCGAGTAATACACCTTGCCGGGTCTGGTTCTGGTCGGTCACGGGAAAATCCTTCTTATTATTGATTTACTGTTTTTTTCCGTTAAAAACAGTTGATGGACTAGTCAGTATATGGAGGAGGTGGTGGAAATCCCAGCACATTTTTCCACCGGCTGCGGTTGGCGGAACAACCCTGCGCGGGTAGAATGGGCGGCTGTTTTTATGGCTAGAGTGGCGGCATGTCCTGTATCGAAGAACTGACAAATTCCCCGGCGTTCCAAGACGGTGAAACCGTGCTGAGGGAGGTCTTCGGCTACCAGACATTCCGGGAAGGCCAGAAAGATGTGGTGGATGCGGCGATTGAAGGCAAAGACTGCCTGGTGATTATGCCGACCGGCGGCGGCAAGTCGCTGTGTTACCAGATACCAGCTTTGGTACGCGACGGCGTGGCTGTGGTGGTTTCCCCGCTCATCTCCCTGATGAAAGACCAGGTTGACCAACTCGCCGCCAACGGCGTTGCGGCAGCCTGCCTTAACTCCTCAATGACGCCGGAAGCCCTGACCCAGACCCTTCGCGATTTGCACGGTGGCAATATAAAGCTTCTGTACGTTTCCCCGGAACGTGCGTTGATGCGTGAATTCCTGGAGCGCCTTGATTCGCTGAACATTGCCCTTTTTGCCATCGATGAGGCGCATTGTATTTCCCAGTGGGGCCATGATTTCCGCAAGGAATATGCCGCTCTTGGCCAGCTCCGTGAGCGATTCCCGTCGGTGCCTGTCATGGCTTTGACCGCGACTGCGGACGAAACCACCCGCGCTGATATCCTGGCTCGCCTGTCGCTCACCGACCCTACGTTTACCTTGGCAGTTTCGACCGCCCGAATATCCGTTATACCCTGGTGGAAAAACACAAACCCCAGGCGCAGCTCATTCAGTTCCTGACCGGCTGAAAGGCCAGAGCGGAATTATTTACTGCAACAGCCGAAAGCGCGTGGAGCAGGTGTGCGAGAAGCTGTGCGAAACCCATTTTGCTGCGGCGGCTTACCATGCCGGGTTGAGCGCAGGTGAGCGTGCCCGTGTGCAGGAAGCCTTCCAGCGTGATGACGTACAGATTGTGGTGGCGACGGTTGCCTTTGGCATGGGGATTAACAAACCCAACGTGCGGTTTGTCGTCCATTACGATATCCCACGCAATATCGAGTCCTACTATCAGGAAACCGGCCGGGCAGGACGCGACGGCCTGCCGGCTGAGGCGATGATGCTTTACGATCCGGCAGACATGGGGTGGCTGCGCCGCTGCTGGATGAAAAGCCGGAAGGCCCGCAAAAGCAGGTCGAGAGTCATAAACTCAATGCCATGGCGGCTTTTGCTGAAGCCCAGACCTGCCGACGTCAGGTGCTGCTCAATTACTTCGGCGAGTACCGCCATGAAACCTGTGGTAACTGCGATGTGTGCCTCGACCCGCCAAAGCGTTTTGACGGCACGGAAATGGCGCAAAAAGCCATGTCCTGTGTCTACCGGGTGAACCAGAGCTTTGGAATCGGCTATGTGGTGGAAGTCCTGCGCGGGATGCAGAACCAGCGCATCAAGGATCACGGCCACGACAAGCTTTCAACCTGGGGGCTTGGTAAGGATGAAAGCCACGAGTATTGGGTGAGCATCATCCGCCAGCTTGTCCACCGCGGGTTCCTGATGCAGAACATTGCCCGCAATTCAGTGCTCCAGTTGACTGAACAGGCCCGCCCGATACTGCGCGGTGAACTTTCCGTGGAACTGGCAGTGCCGCGCCTTGGCCTTAGCCAGCGTACCCGGCTGATAAAACCGGCAGCCGCCATTATGATAAGAAGCTGTTTGCCAAACTTCGTAAACTGCGCAAGGCGATTGCTGATGAGGATGACATCCCGCCGTACGTGGTATTCAACGATGCCACTCTGATAGAAATGGCAGAAATGTTGCCCACTTCCCAAGCCGAATTGCTGGCGGTCAACGGCGTAGGCCAGGTCAAACTGGATCGGTATGGTGAGGCTTTCCTCGATCTGATTGAAGATCACCTGACCATGGGTGACTGAAGCCATCTGGCAAGGAGTGCGTAATGGCCTTTTTATTTTCCTCCCTCGACTTTCAACCGGATGAAGGCCGCCTTGTGCTGAGTGTGCCGGCGTTGGACTTTGACAACGCCCCTGACCTGATGGCGCAATTTCTCAGCCACATTGGCGCCAGTGCCAATGAAACCCAGACCGATGCGGATATACACACCTGGCTGGTGGATTTTGAAGGCTGCCGGCTTATGCTCCGCGCCGAACACTACAGTGCCGCGATGTGGCTGGAAACTCTGGATGGCGCGGGGAATGAAGAATTGGCATTTTTAGCGAATTGGCTTGGGAAAAGCTTATAACTCAGCGGTTTACCGTTAGCAACACTTTGAAAGCACGCCACTGTCTTAACATTCAAATCGATTAATGTATAATCATCGCCCTTTGGCGGGAGATGGCGGCTGTTTGGCTGAAATTCTCCTGAAGATAAATTTGGGTTCCCTCACCCCCAATTAACAAAAAGGTTCTGACATGCAGACTTTTTCTCCTGCTCAGCAGCGTAAGGCGCTGGGTTACCTGGTTCTTTTCCACCTCTTTATTATTGCGTCCAGTAACTACCTGGTTCAGCTCCCGTTTACCCTTTTCGGTTTTCACACCACCTGGGGGGCATTTACCTTCCCGTTTATTTTCCTGGCAACAGATCTGACGGTCCGTATTTATGGGGCAGGTATGGCCCGGCGTATTATTTTCCTGGTGATGCTGCCGTCTTTGGTTATTTCCTATCTGCTTTCTGTGGTGTTTTTCCAGGGAAGTTATCAGGGCCTGGCGCCGCTGGGTGAATTTAACCTGTTTGTTTTCCGTATCGCGGTGGCAAGCTTTATGGCTTATCTGCTGGGCCAGATCCTCGACATCCACGTGTTCAACCGCCTGCGCCAGATGAAGCAGTGGTGGGTTGCTCCGGCATGTTCGACCATCTTCGGCAATGCCAGCGACACCATCGCATTCTTTGCCATTGCGTTCTACAAAAGCCCGGACGCTTTTATGGCGGAACACTGGACTGAGATCGCCCTGGTCGATTACACCTTTAAGCTGGTGATAAGCCTGGGTCTGTTTGTGCCGATTTACGGCGTGCTGCTCAATATGATCATCCGCCGGATTACCACAGTGTCGCAGCAAAGCGGTGAAGTCCTGGCTTCTGAGATAAAATAACAATGAGGCCGATGGACAGATTATGAGACGTTGCTGTCCTCATTGAGTGATTTCAAAACCGGCGCTGATGCCGGTTTTTTGTTTTTGGAGTTATGCCCATGGAAATACGCAGTACCGATTATGAGGAAGCCGTTCAGGTGTTGGGCAGGATCAGTGAATTTAGTCATGAAGAAACCGTCGAATCTCTGAAACAGCGAATAGGTCGCCGTCCGCATCTTGTTTTGGTCGCAGAGAAAGATGGTGAGTTGCTGGGTGTAAAAATCGGTTACCAGCTTGATGATGACTGTTTCTACAGCTGGTTGGGCGGGGTTGTACCTGAAGGACGCAGACAGGGTGTTGCCAATGCTCTGCTTATCCATCAAGAACTGTGGGCAAGAGAAAAAGGGTACAAGGAAATCCGGGTGAAATCGCGTAACCGTTTCGCGCCCATGCTTTGCATGTTGCTGAACAACGGGTATCAGGTTGAACATCTGGAGAAGAAAGACGGGATAGAGGACTACCGTTTACACTTCGTTAAGCACCTGATTTAAATGGGTAACAAAAATTAAATGAAAAAAGATCTCATTTAGGGGTTGCGCAATGATAATGAGAATGGTTATTATTAACTCGCACTCAGGGACACCTCCTACCGAGAGTGGTTCTGATGGCACGACATTGCTCACATTGCTTCCAGTGTATTAAAGCTAGGGCGCGACGGTTTCCCCCGAAGGTCCAAAATTCAGCTTAGCGACGTGTTTACACGTCGCTTTTTCTTTTATCCCTGTCAGAACATCACTCTCTTTTTCTCGACCAGCCGTCGCCTGACGACTGTATTAAGCCATCGCAATCAGTTTAGCGACAAGTTTGTTTATACCACTTGCGGCTTCACTGATGCTGCCTGCCAGCATATAAGCTGGGGTGGAGAGGACTTTTCGCTGTTGGTCGACAATGATGTCATCCACCGGGCAATCGATATGTTCACCGCCCATGGTGGTAAAAGCCGAAGATGTCTCCTGATCAGAACCGATAGTGCCTGGGCACCCTCTCCGTAGACCTGTGGGATCATGACCGGTGAAATGCAGATATATCCGGCAGGTTTTCCGGCTTGGCAAAGGCCTGACAGGCTGCCAGCACGTCAGGTTCATCGTATGGGCCGGTCCTTCGAAGGCAAAGTTAGACAGGTTCTTGGCCGCGCCGAAACCACCGGGGAGCAGCAGGGCATCGAACTCGGTGACATCCAACTCCTTCACATCACGGATGTTGCCGCGGGCGATACGTGCAGCTTCAACCATCACATTACGGGTTTCATCCATTTCTTCGCCGGTGAGGTGGTTAACCACATGATACTGGTCGATATTCGGTGCAAAACATTGCCAGCGGGCACCATTTTGCTCAACAGCCAAAAGCGCCAGGACGGCTTCATGGATTTCAGATCCGTCGTACACACCGCAACCGGACAAAATTACCGCTACGTTTTTCATTTTTCCTTTCCTCGCCTTGAATGCGTAGAAGACACGAAAAAAACACTTTATCCCGATACATTACAGAACAAAAATCTAGCAATTTTCGTCATGTAATGAATTGAATCTGTATTTTTTTCCACAACAAAGGATCGGTGAGCGATCCTGATCAAGATCATTGATCTGTATTTAAGAAATTGAATTTAAAGGGTTTAAAAATATGATCAGGATAAAATTCAAACAAAACCGATGATTGGGAAAATTATTACCAACAAACTTATCCACAGGGTGGAAGAGTTTGTGAACAAACATCCGGTTAACAGATTCCCCTCTACATGGCATGCTAGTAGCCACTCAAATTCCAAGCGTACTGCGATGGGTTCACCCGGCTCATCGGTAACCGAGTTTAATTATGGCAACGATTCCAGAAAATCCACTGATCCTGGTTGATGGTTCATCCTACCTCTACCGTGCTTACCATGCAGCCCCTAACTTAACCAACAGCGATGGTGAACCTACCGGCGCTGTTTATGGTGTGGTGAACATGCTGCGCAGCCTGATCCGTCAATTCCCTCAATCTGAAGTGGCGGTAATCTTTGATGCCAAGGGAAAAACCTTCCGTGATGACATGTACGCGGAATACAAGGCAAACCGCCCACCCATGCCGGATGATCTGCGTTGTCAGATCGAGCCGCTGCACAAGATTATCAAGGCGATGGGCTTACCGCTCCTGATGATCGAAGGGGTGGAAGCCGATGACGTGATCGGCACCCTGGCACGTCAGGGATCGGCTGCCGGTATGCCGGTTCTTATCAGCACCGGCGATAAAGATATGGCGCAGCTGGTTGATGAGAACGTTCTGCTTATCAACACCATGACAAATATTGTGCTGGATGTGGCAGGGGTCAAGGAGAAGTACGGTTTTGGCCCTGAGCATATGATTGATTACCTCTCCCTGATGGGGGACAAGGTCGATAACATTCCAGGTGTGCCCGGCGTGGGTGAGAAAACCGCAACGGCGCTGATAACGGGTATCGGTGGTCTGGATGACCTGTTTGCCAACCTGGACAAGATTGCCCCGCTCGGTTTCCGTGGCTCCAAAACCATGGCCAAAAAGCTCGAAGATAACCGCGAAGGTGCTTACCTTTCCTATGCACTTGCTACTATCAAGTGCGATGTCGAGCTTGATGTTACCCCGCAAGAACTGCGCAAAGGCGAAGAAGACCGCGATACCCTGGTTGCCCTTTATGGCAAGCTGAACTTCAAACGCTGGCTGGCGGAACAACTTGATGGCGGTACGTCAGTTGCGACTGCTGCACCGGCTGCGGCCGCTTCTTTTGCGTCTGCAAGCAGTGCCTCCGATAGCGTGAGCGATACCTTTGCGCCCGCTGCCATAGATCGCAGCAAGTATGAAACCATCCTGACCGAAGATGATTTTCGCCGTTGGATGGATAAGCTCAATTCAGCGTCCCTGGTTGCGTTCGACACCGAAACGGACAGTCTGGATTACATGGTTGCCAACCTGGTAGGCGTGTCTTTTGCTGTCGCAGAAGGTGAAGCGGCGTACCTGCCTGTTGCTCATGACTATGTCGATGCGCCTGATCAGCTCACCCGCGAGTGGGTGCTGGCTGAAATGAAGGTCTGGCTGGAAGACCCAGCCAAATTGAAAGTCGGTCAGAACCTGAAATACGATGCCAGCGTGCTGGCCCGCTACGATATCAACATGCGTGGCATCGCCTTTGACACCATGCTGGAATCCTACGTCTACAACAGTGTCGGCGGCCGCATGATATGGACAGCCTGGCTCTGCGCTTTCTTCAGCACAAATGCATCAGCTTTGAAGAAATTGCCGGTAAGGGTAAGAAGCAGCTGACATTCAACCAGATCCCGCTGGAACAGGCTGCAGAGTATGCGGCGGAAGATGCCGATATTACCCTTCGCCTCCACAACGCGATTAACCCAAAAGTGCAGGCTGATGAAAACCTGAAGATTGTATTTGAGCAGGTGGAAATGCCGCTGGTACCCGTGCTGTCCCGTATGGAACGCAATGGCGTTCTGATTGACAGCATGAAGCTTGCTCAGCAGTCACAGGAAATTGCAGTCCGGCTGGATGAGCTTGAGCGTAAGGCATTCGATATTGCCGGTGAAGAATTTAACCTGAGCTCTCCAAAGCAGCTTCAGGCCATTCTGTTCGAAAAAATGGGCCTGCCGGTACTGAAGAAAACACCATCAGGCACACCGTCTACCAACGAAGAAGTGTTGCAGGAGCTCGCGCTGGATTACCCGCTTCCGGCAGTAATCCTAGAGTACCGTGGTCTTGCCAAGCTGAAGTCTACCTACACGGATAAGTTGCCGAAGATGGTAAACGGCGAAACCGGCAGGGTACATACGTCATACCATCAGGCTGTGACTGCCACCGGGCGTCTGTCATCAACCGATCCTAACCTGCAGAATATCCCGGTACGTAATGATGAAGGCCGGCGGATCCGGCAGGCATTCATTGCACCGGAAGGCTATACCATCCTGGCGGTGGACTATTCCCAGATTGAACTGCGAATTATGGCGCACCTGTCAGGTGATGACGCGCTGGTTGATGCGTTCCGCCACGGCAAGGATATTCACGCAGCCACTGCAGCAGAAGTGATGGGGTTGGACATTTCAGAAGTCACGTCTGAAATGCGCCGCCGCGCCAAGGCGATTAACTTTGGCCTTATTTACGGCATGAGTGCATTTGGCCTGTCTCGTCAGCTCGGTATACCCCGTGGTGAGGCCCAGGAATATATGAACCTCTATTTTGAGCGTTACCCGGGTGTGAAGCGCTATATGGAAGAGACCCGTCAGCAGGCTTCTGAAATGGGTTATGTGGAAACCTTGTGTGGTCGCCGTCTGCACCTGCCGGATATCAAATCCAGCAACGGTATGAGACGCAAAGCCGCCGAGCGAGCTGCAATTAACGCCCCAATGCAGGGAACGGCTGCAGATATTATCAAGCGTGCCATGGTGCTGGTAGATCAGTGGCTGCTCCAGCAGGAGCCGGGTACAGCTCGCATGCTGATGCAGGTGCACGATGAACTGGTTCTTGAGGTGAAATCGTCGCTGGTTGACAAGGTTGAAAGTGAAGTACGGAAATTAATGGAAGGTGCGGCGCTGCTGTCTGTTCCGCTGATTGCCGATGCCGGCCGTGGCGAGAACTGGGATCAGGCCCATTAATTGTTAATAATACTGTAATAACTCATCAAAGCCGGCAAAGTCCGGCTTTTTTATTCATAAATAAAGCCCCTGCCGTCAACGGGTTATATCCTTTTATTACTACGTATTGAAATAAAATTACGAAATGAGCTTTCTTTTTGTTACCTACTGGGTTAAATTAGACCACGTAGGGTACAGAGGTAAGATGTTCTATCTTTCAGACCTTTTGTTTCACGTTATTGGATTTAGCTGAATCAGCTGCCCCAGTCGTTAGTGACTGGGGCTTTTTTATGCCTGAAATTCATCCAATCCTCCGGATTCCGGGCAAACACGCATTGCTATTGCTACTAGCTGCGAGATTTAACGCACAGGTTGTCTTTATACCGCAACCCGCCGGCTGTTCTGCGGAGTCTGCCAACCCCGGCACCTATTGCTCCAGCTTTTTTTCATCCCCATCGCTTATCTGATTCGCATGAATGGTGCGAGACAGCACGCAAGAGAAATAAAATTAGAGTAAATACTTTAATATTTGTCATCGGTACGTATAATAGCCAGTGCTTCTTGTTCATTTTTTTAGCCATGCTGGTGCAGTAATCTGTTCCCGGCACGGTAACCCCTTGTATTTATGCCGGCCTCCTTGGCCGGTATTTTTTTATCTGTCGCTTTCTGAAATTTCCTTACAAGGTACCGTTTTGATTGTTGGGGCGACTGAAAACTTACTTATTAGAGACAAATAAGTGAGTGCTGCTTGGAATAGCTGTCATGAATGCAAAGGTTTGCCACAAAGGAGGGGGAGAACAGGTTTTAAGGTCTATGGAAGGCGATGAACAAGCAGATATGTGACGTTGCATAAAGCGGGATAATCATCAAAACTCTGATTATAACTATGATGATTATCCTCCGATTTCTCTCCTTTCACCCCACATTAGCGTGGGGTGCTTTCTTTGGGATCAGGCTTTGTCGATTCCTTCATCAAATTCCGTCGCCTCCTCAACATCCCCATCAGCGGGAATCAGGTTTGCTTCGTACCACTGATCCAGTTTGGCGCGGACCTTGTCAACACCGATTCCTTTGAGTGACGAGAATGCCTCTACCTGTACATCGCCGCAGAATGCCAGTGCTGCTTCCTGCACCATGGTCAGTTGCTTCTTACGTGCACCACTTTTCAGCTTGTCGGCTTTGGTCAGCAAAACGAGAACCGGAAGGTGACATTCCACTGCCCAATAAATGAGTTGCTGATCGAGATCCTTCATTGGGTGGCGGATGTCCATCAGGACAACCAAACCTTTAAGTTGTTCACGTTTTTGCAAATATTCACCCAGTGCTTTTTGCCACTTAAGCTTCATTTCCTGGGGAACCTGAGCGTAGCCATATCCTGGGAGATCCACAATGTGGCATTCATCCGTAACCTTAAACAGGTTAATGAGCTGAGTACGGCCCGGAGTCTTACTGGTTTTCGCCAGATTTTTCTGGTCTGTCAATCGGTTAAGTGAACTCGACTTACCCGCATTTGACCGGCCGGCAAACGCGATTTCGATACCTGTATCATCCGGGAGATGACGGATATCCGGTGCACTGGTAATGAAGTGCGTCTGGCGATAGTTAAGTGGAAAATTCACTGTTAACTCCATCTCGACTTTATGTAGTCGGCTAATTACTTTTATGTGAAATTGTGTAAAATAACCGTGCTCGGCTTATGGTCGCTCATTGTACCATGTTGTTACCATGAAAGAGCGGTTCTGGAAGCTTGATAATTATAAATGGAATGTCATGAAGAAATTAGCGCTGATTATGACCCTCCTTGCCAGCAGCAGTGTAATGGCCCAAGGAGATGTAGAGGCTGGGAAAGCCAAAGCCGCAACTTGCGCCGCTTGCCACGGTGCTGACGGTAACAGTGCTCTAGCCCAATATCCCAAGATTGCCGGACAACATCCTCGCTACCTGGAAAAGCAGTTGATTGAGTTCAAACTCGGTCAGAGCAGCGGTGGTAAGCAAGGCCGGTACGACCCCGTAATGAGCGGCATGGCTGCTCCGTTGTCTGAAACGGACATGGCAGACCTTGCTGCATACTATGCGTCGCTCGATATGTCCAAGGGCACCTCTCCGGAAAGCTCTCTGGATGTGGGTAAGCAATTGTACCTCGCAGGTGACGCTGAGCGTGGTATTACGGCATGTATCGCTTGCCACGGCCCTCGAGGAAACGGTACGCCATCATCCGGCTTCCCTAAAGTCTCGGGCCAGCATGCAGAGTACACGCAAGCCCAGTTAACTAAATTCCGCGATGGTCAGCGTAACAATGACCTGAACGGCATGATGGGTTCAGTTGCGGCCAAACTGACTGACGCAGAAATCACCGCTCTGTCTCAGTATCTCGGCGGCCTGCATTAATATACCGGGGCGCCGCTAAGCAATGAATTCAGAGGGCAGCAATACGCTGCCCTTGTTGCTTTGTGTATCTCTTCATTCACGCATCCTTAGTCCTCGCTTCCTCTTTTCTTACCCGGCATGTAAGAGATCAACCATAACAAGCAACAGATTTCACTGAATTAATGCAGGGATAATGTGTCCATGTCTTTTTGATTCAAAGAGTTAGCGCATCATTGTTCTTCGGCGGTCAAGAGTTTGTGAGCTGAAACGGTTTTTCTTCAGGCCGGTTTATCTAGACTAAACATGTCGACAGGGTGTTGGCGATGGAACAGGAAAAGCCAGGATGGCGGCGCAGGAAGGCGCGAAGGATTCATAAGGACCGGGTTCAGGAGGAATCATCTTGAGAACAAGGGCGTTATGGAACGCCAAGAAAGGCCTTAGGGATGAGTGGCGAAGCGGAGCTTCTGCCGGGCAAGGATGGCCAACTTAGCTTAAGGAATGAAGCATGTGCTGGGAAGCCCTGTTAAGGATGACAGTACCACAGGGATGCTAAAAGGATTGCCAATCGTCACCTGGAGGGTGAAGAACAGTAAACTTTCAGGGAAGCGCACTAAACAGATGGATTTGGACCGGGATGTTGTATTTCGTCACGGACACGACGTCACAGAATACGTTCTCAAGAACGATGTTAGCGGCAGGTTGATACCTGCCGCTTTTTTCTTTCCTGCCTTTTTGTTACAGTGCCGCCATTTCGCGCAGAGATCGAAATATGTCCAATTGCCCTCTGTGTCACGGGGCGAACCTCTCCCCCTACCACAGCGACAGGAAACGGAACTACCTCCAGTGCGGCAGTTGTCGTCTGGTGATAGCCGATCCCGCTTCCCGTCTGACTCCAGAGCAAGAAAAAGCAGTCTACGATCAACATGAGAACAGTCCTGATGACCCGGGTTATCAGCGTTTTCTCTCCCGTTTGGCTGTGCCGCTGATGGAAAAACTGCGGCAGGAAACCCCTGCTGACGTTTCGGGCTTGGATTTCGGGTGTGGCTCGGGGCCTGCACTTTGTCAGATGCTTACCCAAGCCGGATACCCGACAGTTGGCTATGATCCTTACTATGCGCCGAACACTCAGTTGCTGGATACCCAATATGATTTCGTGACATGCACGGAAGCCATTGAACATTTTTATACGCCGGCAAAAGAGTGGCAGTTACTGGTGAGCTTGGTTAAACCGGGAGGTTGGCTGGCCATCATGACAAAACTGGTGCGCAGCCCGGAGGCATTTGCCGGCTGGCACTACAAAAATGACCCAACCCACGTCAGTTTCTTCAGCCGGGAGACCTTTGGTTTTCTGGCAGAGCGTGACGGACTCCAACTGGAGTTCGCTGCAGATGACGTCATGTTATTAAAGAAGGTACAAGCATGACCCGTAAAAAGAGGGGCCGTCGCCCTGGTTCCGAGGCCCGGCTCGTTACGATGACCGTACACCGACAAATGATGAGCTGGCCAGCCGAATGATGAAAAAGCTGAAAAAGCGCAAGGGTCACAAAGCCGGCTCTCGCCATTCAGCAGCAGAAACCGCTGCTGCGGCAAAGACCCGCCAGCAACGTGATCCGCGCCTAGGCAGTAAGAAACCAATCCAACTGGTTGTGGAAGCCAAGCCGCATCCAAAATCTGCTGAGGCCAAGAAACAACGCCGTATGAACGCAGAAGAAGAGTTGGCAATGCTGGAAAGTGATGCTCAGCTCCATGTGCTGCTCGGCCGCATTGAAAACGGCGAGCGTCTGGGTGCCGGCCTGCAATCTTACGTTGATGAAAAGCTTGATCGCATCGAAACGCTGATGAAACAGCTCGGTCTTTATGACGAGGAAGAGGACGCTGCGCCGGAGCAAAAAGCCAAAGGCAAACCGCAAAAGTCAGATGATGATCTGTTGGATACGTTTGACCGTTTTGATGAAAACAGCTGGGACTAAGGAGTAAGTCTTGCAAACCTCGGTGATAGTAATGCTGGTTGCCGGTGGCCTGATTATTTTCGGGTTATCTGTGTATGCCGGTTCGCTTCTGATGAAATTGCACCGCCAGAACCAACACCAAAAGCTGGCAATGGACCAGGCAATTTCTGCACGTAACGACAAAATCATAGAAAGCGTCAACGTCATTGCCTTTGCAGCTCAGCAAAAGCAGTGTGACCTTGCTGAGGCGGCTATCCGTCTTTATATGATTATGGATCACCTGCAAGGTGACCGACGTGTGGAGTTCCCGCAGCGCTACCCGGCGCTGTATGAGCTTTATGATGAAGTGAAGGATCTCGACCGGGGTGACACTCGCAAGGCTTTACCCAAGAAAGAGCGAATGAAGCAGGATCTCGTACGAATGAAAGCGGAAGCCCGTCTGGCTGCTGCGATTCAGGTCGAACTGGGTGAGATCCTGACGTTTACCGGATTCAAGCCGGAAGACGCGCCTATTCTTGCCAGCTAAGCTTTTCCAAGCACTCAAATTGCCGGTTTGGTTATGATCCATCCGGCAATTCGAGCAGCCTGTACCGGGAACCTCTCTACAAGTTGCCAGGGATTGTGGCAGACTATCTGCTCCGAGCCGGGGGCTGAGTCAGCACTTCGGCAGGATTCTTTAATTCTCAGCAAGATTGGGTGTAGTCATGTCGTCTCAACAGATCATCTGGGACCAGGAATTAATCCAAAAATATAATTACTCCGGCCCGCGTTATACCTCTTATCCGACAGCCCTCGAATTCCACGAGGCTTTTACCTCGGCTGAATTCGATATGGCCTGCACCCAATACCCGGAGCGGCCTCTGTCGCTGTATGTGCACATCCCGTTCTGTCACAAGCTTTGTTACTACTGCGGCTGTAACAAGGTCATCACCCGTCATCAGCACAAAGCCAACGATTACCTGGATGTGCTGGAGCTGGAGATTCGCCAGCGCGCATTTCTGATGGGTGGCCGGAAAGTCTCCCAGCTGCACTGGGGTGGCGGTACACCGACCTTTTTGACTAAGGCACAGATCTCGCGACTGATGGGCCTTCTGCGTCAGGAATTCGACTTCGCGCCGGATGCGGAGATCAGCATCGAAGTCGATCCGCGCGAAATTGAGCTGGATATGGTGGATCACCTGCGTGCTGAAGGCTTCAACCGGATGAGTATCGGTGTTCAGGACTTCAATAAAGAAGTCCAGAAGCTGGTTAACCGGGAGCAGGATGAAGCCTTTATCCGCAGCCTGCTTATCCGAGCGCGGGAGCTGGGTTTCACGTCTGTGAATCTCGACCTGATTTACGGTCTGCCGAAGCAGACGTCAGAATCTTTCGCCCTGACGCTGGAAAAAGTGCTGGAAATGGACCCGGACCGCCTGTCAGTGTTCAACTACGCTCACCTGCCTAAACTCTTTGCCGCCCAGCGGAAAATCCGTGATGAGGACCTGCCTCAGGCGCAGGAGAAAATGGCGATGTTGCAGGAAACCATTGCGACGCTGACCGGTGCCGGTTACCAGTTTATCGGCATGGACCACTTTGCCAAACCGCAGGATGAACTGGCAGTGGCGCAGCGAAACGGCGAGTTGCACCGCAACTTCCAGGGTTATACCACCCAGGGTGATTGCGATCTGTTGGGTCTGGGGGTATCAGCAATTTCCATGATTGGCGATACCTACGCCCAGAACCAGAAAGAGCTTAAACACTATTACGCGCAGGTTAATGAACAGCACCATGCGTTGTGGAAAGGGCTGGTGCTTGAGCAGGATGACCTTATCCGCCGTGAGCTGATTAAAACCCTGATGTGTAACTTCTCGCTGTCCAAAAAGGCAATAGAAACTCGCTTTGACCTGGCGTTCGACAGCTACTTCGCCGAAGACCTGAAGCTGCTTCAGTGTTTTATCAATGATGGGCTGGTGGAAGTGGATGATGAGGAAATTCGTATCACGCTTCGAGGACGCCTGCTTATCCGAAATATCTGTATGTGCTTTGACACGTACCTGCGTGACCGCGCAAGGCAGCAGCAATTCTCCCGGGTTATCTGATTCGGGTTAAACGAAAAAGCCGCAACTGCGGCTTTTTTAATGTCCTGCGTCGAATGCCATCAACAACAGAGCCAGAATTCCAGCCACTAAAGGGCCTGAGCCGGAACTAGCAGCCAGTTCACTGGCTGATATCAGGGCGTCGAACATGTCGCCTCCAAAGTGGGGTGGTGTACCTTTCAGGGATGACTGAAGGTATTCACCGCAAAAGTAAGACGCCATTTTAAGTCAGGTCGGCAATGCCGGAAGCTGACTGAAATCAAATCCGGTTAAATTATGTACGCTCGGCGGCCTTGGCAGTCAGTTGTGCTTTTTCGCTGTCAGACAGGAAGGCTATCTCGAGGCCATTGCGCTGGAGTGTCTCAACCTGCTGTTGCGTCAGGCCGGCAGCCGGCGCGGCTACTTCATATTCGTAAGGCAGTTCAATGCCTTCTACCGCCGGGTCGTCTGTATTCAGGGTGGCCAAAATGCCGTGAGACAGGAAGGTCTTAACCGGGTGGTCTGTCAGGCTGGCAACGGTGCTGGTCTGCATATTTGATGTCAGACACGACTCAATACCGATACGGTACTTGGCAAGGTAGTCCATCAGGCCGGGTCTTCGATGGCCTTGACGCCGTGTCCGATTCGCTCTGCACCGAGTTCTTTAATCGCCTGCCACATGCTTTCTGCGCCAGCAGCTTCCCCGGCATGGACAGTCACACGAAGGCCCGCTTTGCGTACTTTGCTGAAATGCTCAGTAAACTGCGTACCCGGCTGGCCGAGTTCATCGCCGGCCAGGTCGATGGCAACCAACCGCTCTTTAAATGCCAGCAGGCATTCAGCTCCTGCATACAGGCCTGGGTGCCGAAGGTGCGGCTCATGATGCCGATGAGGTTTGCTTTTACCCCGAAGTCCCGGCAGCCTGCGGCCACGCCGTCAGCGACGGCTTCTACCACGCCTTCCAGTGGAAGCTGGTGTTTCATCGCCATGTAGTAAGGAGAAAAACGCAATTCCGCATAGTCAATCTGTGCCTTGAGGGCGTCTTCGACGTTTTCATAGGCGACGCGGCGAACGGCATCCAGATCGCCAAGAACTGCCACACCCCAGTCGAGTTTGGACAAGAAGGCAACCAGGTCCGGTTCGTTTTCGACAACCTGGACGTGAGGGCGCAGATCGGCAAGATTATCAGCCGGCAGGGCCAGGCCAAATTGTTGACCCAATTCAAGAATAGTCTGGGCACGGATGTTTCCGTCGAGGTGACGGTGGAGATCTGTCAGGGGCAGGTGACGGGTGATCATGGCGTTTGCGCTCCTTCGATTGGCTATTCCGCATTGGTCGGCCAGTATAAGAACAAAGGAGCGTGACGTCAGTAGCACAGATTGTGAAAAAACGATGAAACGTCACAAATTTGCACGATAGTTACTAATGCTGTTGGGCTGGTTCGTGGTAGTGCCATTCGTGTAACGGCACCGGGCGGCCGAAGTGGTAACCCTGGCCATAATGGCAGCCAAGGTTTGCCAGAGTCTGCGCCTGTTTCTCTGTTTCAATGCCTTCTGCCACCACATGGACGTCCATTCCCTGCGTCATCGCCATGATGGCACGCACAATGTTGTAGTTGGTTTCACTGACGTTCACTGCGGCCACAAAACTGCGGTCGATCTTGAGGCTGTCACAAGGCATCTGATGCAGATAAGACAGGGAAGAATACCCGGTACCGAAGTCGTCGATGGCAATCCGGATTCCCAGTGCCCGGATGTGGTCCAGGGTCTGGTGAGATTTCATGCCGTTGTCCATCATTTGGGTCTCGGTGATTTCCAGGGTCAGGTTGGCGGTTTTCAGCCACTGGCCATCAGGATATCTTCAAGCCGGTCAATAAAGTCATCATGCACCAGCTGGCGCGCTGAAAGGTTCACATGGAGCTGGAAATCTTCCGGCCAGAGGCCGTTTGCAATCTGCCTGGCGGTATCAGTGGTGGCTTTTTTGAGCACATAAAGGCCGATTTCGGCAATCAGGCCATGCTTTTCTGCCAAAGGAATAAAATCACCCGGTGGCACCATTCCTCGGTTGGGGCTTTGCCAGCGTACCAGGCTTCTGCACCGCAAAGGCGGAAATCCTTCAGGTCGACAACCGGCTGGTAATGGACAACAAATTCGTTGCTGTTGATTGCCATTCGAAGCTCGCCGAGCATCTGGGCCTGGGTCAGGGATTCTGCCAGCATGGATTTTTCAAACTGGCAGTAGCTGCCTGCGTCGGTCGCTTTTGCCCGGCTGAGGGCCAGGCTGGCGTAGCGAAGCCAGTCCATCATATCGGTGTCTGACAGCACACCCACAACAACCCCGGCATTGGCGGAGAGCTGGATTTTACTCGAGCGACAGAGAAGGCTTTTGCAACGTTGCCAGCAGGTTTTCTGTCACCATAAAGGTTTGGGTCGTGTTGCCCGCCTCCGGCCAGTAGACTGCAAATTCATCCCCACCGATACGAGCAAGAAGAGTATGTCGTGACGGCAGGTTCATGCTCAGGCGATCTGCAATCTGACCCAGCAGGTAATCCCCTTTTTTCAGACCGAGGTTGTTGTTGATATCCCGGAAGCGGTTGAGGCCAAGCAGGATTAGTGCCCCTTTCGTGCTGCTGCTTGCCCGGGCATGGCGGATAAGCCCCTGGTAGCTGTAAAGGCCGGTCAGGATGTCGAAATCCACCTGTTCCTGCAGCATGTTAAAGGAGTGCTTCAACTGGTCGCCCATGTGGTTGAAAGCTTCTTTGAGCGCCTCTGTTTCCTTGATTTTCATTTTCCGCCGGATGCGGAAATCCAGATCACCTGAGGCCAGCCGCGCCGCCGCTTTAGCGGTATCTGCTATCGGGTGGGTGACACGGCGAAGCAGTGAGTAGGCAATCAGGCAGCCAAGTCCTGACACCAACAGCACAGAGAGGAGCCCTATCCTGTAGGTGGATGTCAGGTCGCCAAGCAAGCGGGCCTCAGGAATAACCACGGCGATATACCACGGGTTGTCGTTGTCACCGTTTAGGTAGTAAGGGGTTATCTTGGCGTGAAGGACACCCTGTTTGACATCATTTACTTCAAACGGCGTACAGATTTTTGAGCCTTCCGCTTTGTCTCCCTCAAAACGGGAAAACTGCGACAACACTGCCTGGACATTGGGGTCCGGGCTGACGGAGGCCGGTTCAAGCAATTTGATATGTGGGTAGTCCGGGTTTCCGTAGGCAAGCAGGCGTTTTTGGCTGTCCAGGATAAACAGGCTGCTGCCGTCGGTGAAATTCTGCTGGTAGAGGAAATCGCTGAAGGAGCTGAGCTCGATGGTGACCTCGGAGACTCCCACCAATTTATCGTCGCGAATGATTGGGGCACCGGTGGTAATTGCCAGAGAATTGGAATCGTCTGCCGTATTGGTGTCCTGAATCCAGCTGGCGCCATGGTTCTGGCAATTTCTTTGTACCAGGCTTGCTGAGTCGGATCGTAGCTTTCAGGGGCATCAAGCCGGATGATATCCCGGTCACTTTCAGGAATCACAAACAGTTCGCTGCG
Organism: Photobacterium sp. JCM 19050; assembly: GCA_001310455.1. Classification (GTDB taxonomy): domain Bacteria; phylum Pseudomonadota; class Gammaproteobacteria; order Enterobacterales; family Vibrionaceae; genus Parasalinivibrio. The sequence continues at coordinate 15,125 of BAXG01000027.1, read as the reverse complement.
ATGGGCGCGGAACGCGTTGGTTATATGGGTGTTTTTGTCTTCCCCAATCAGGAACTCCGTGTATTGCCCCTGTGCACTGCCAAGCCCAATGTAACTGACCTGGGGCATACCCTGTAGCATCGGTGCAAAGACGTACTCGATAAACTGAAGGGCAGTGTCGTCTTCCTTGCCGTGCAGCATATCAAGGTCACCAAGCCGCTGGGCAAAAAAGGAGTTGGTGTTGAAGGGGACACCGAGGAAGATGTCCAGGTCGTGGGAGATCTCTTTGGTATAGGACTCGAGAAGGTCAGCGCTGACACGCCGGGCAGTGTCCCGGGTATTGGAAAACTGCACCGCAGCCATGGTCAACATGGTTAACCCCAGCACAGCCAGAATTGGCAGCATTACCGCCGTGCGCATAGACAGCAACCTTTTCTGGCTCATTGCCTTCCCGGTACCTCTCTAAACCGAATTAGGTATAAGTGACAACAAGATACAAACTTAATGCGCTAAGTTGTATATTGCATATCCCAAAATTAGAAGGCGGATCCACTTTTTATGCAGAAAACCTGAATCAGTCGTCGATCTGTAACTCTTTGAGTTTGCGGGTAAGTGTATTTCGTCCCCAACCAAGAAGCTTGGCGGCTTCCTGTTTGTGCCCCCGGGTAAATTGCAGTGCTTCCTGGAGCAAAATCCGCTCAAATTCCGGTAACGCATCCCTCAGGAGGTTATCTTTCCCTTCCCGCAGGGCACTGTGCGCCCAACCGGACAGGCTTTGCTGCCACCCTTCAAGGTCTTCTGTTTGTGGAATACTTGTTGGACGGCTGAGCTCCGGCGGCAGGTCTTCAGGGAGGACTTCCTTGCCGCTTGCCATTACCGTCAGCCAGCGACAGGTATTCTCGAGCTGGCGTACGTTGCCCGGCCAGTCAAAATGAACCAGCTCCTCAATGGTGTCCTTGCTGAGGGTTTTGACTTCTACCCCGAGCTCTTTTGCTGCCCGCAACAGGAAGTGCTGGGCAAGCTTGGGGATGTCTTCCCGTCGCTCACGCAGGGCGGGAATGTGTACCCGGATAACATTCAGGCGGTGGTAAAGGTCTTCACGGAAATCGCCTTCCTGAACACGCTTTTCCAGGTCCTGGTGGGTGGCGGCGATAATGCGGACATCGACGTTCACCGGTGAGTGCCCGCCGACGCGGTAAAACTGACCGTCAGCCAGGACACGCAAAAGCCGGGTCTGGACATCAAGAGGCATATCGCCGATTTCATCCAGAAACAGAGTGCCGCCGTTGGCCTGTTCAAACCGGCCCTGACGGATTTGGTTAGCGCCGGTAAATGCCCCTTTTTCGTGGCCGAACAGCTCCGATTCAATCAGGTCTTTGGGAATGGCAGCCATGTTAAGGGCAATAAAGGCATTCTGGGCGCGAGGGCTGTGACGGTGAAGGGCATGGGCAACCAGTTCTTTACCTGTACCGGACTGGCCGTTAATCAGCACCGAAATTGAAGAGCGGGAAAGACGGCCGATAGCCCGGAAGACCTCTTGCATGGCGGGGGCTTCGCCGATGATCTCCGGAGTATCAACCTGCTCGGTTTTGCCGCTTCGGTTGCGTTTTTGCTCCTGACTGTGGGCAAGGGCGCGTTCAACCAAGGTAACGGCTTCGTCGATATCAAAGGGTTTTGGCAGGTACTCGAATGCCCCTTCCTGGTAGGCGTTAACTGCGGCATCCAGGTCGGAGTGGGCTGTCATGATGATGACTGGCAGGGTGGGGAAGTCGCTTTGCAGTACGCGTAACAATTCGAGGCCGGTTGTTCCGGGCATACGAATGTCGGACAGAATGACATCCGGCACTTCCCGGTCAAGCTGTTGCATCACGCTGTCGGCATCAGCAAAGGTTTCGCAGCGCATACCGGCTGCGGTGAGGGTTTTTTCCAGTACCCATCGGATTGAACTGTCGTCATCGACGACCCAAATAGCCCCTTTGCTCATGACGTTCCCCTGTTATTGTTTAATCGGCAGAAAAATGGTGAATTCGGTGTGCCCCGGCCAACTGCTTACTTCTATTTTTCCCTGGTGCTGGTCGATAAGGTTGCGTGAAATTGCCAGCCCGAGGCCGGTTCCGCCTTCGCGTCCGGTGACCATCGGATAAAAAAGCGTGTCCTGCAGTTCCATCGGTATTCCCGGCCCGTTGTCGACAATATCGATACGTGCCGCCAGCCGGAACCGTTGTCCGTGGATGATGGCTTGGTGGGAAGTACGTGTACGCAGAAGGATTTCACCGCCGCCTTGTGGCTGAAGGATTTGTGCCGCATTGGAGACGATGTTGAGCAGAGCCTGTTCGAGCTGGTCTGCATCGATGTCAAATTCCGGCAGGCTGGGGTCATAATCCCGGTTTATCTCAATACTTCCGGGGCTGTCGAGTTCCACCAACTGCCGGACTTTTTCCAGCACCACATGAATATTGCCCGGTGCTTTTTTACCCGGTCGCTGCGGGCCGAGCAAACGGTCTACCAGGTTACGCAGCCGGTCAGCCTGCTCAATGATGATCTGGGTGTATTCTGTCAGTGATGGATCAGGCAGCATTTTTTCCAGAAGCTGTGCGGCGCCGCGAAGCCCGCCGAGCGGATTTTTTATTTCGTGGGCGAGCCCGCGAACCAGCTCTTTGGCCGCCTGTTGTTGGGCATACTGGCTGAGCTCCTGGCTGATGCGTTGTTGCTGGCCAATGGGTTTGAGTTCCAGCAACATCATGGTCTGGCCCTCCCAACGGATCGGACTGGCACTCAGTTCCACTTTGCGTTGCTGGCCATCAATAACCAGAGTGACATCACTGTCATTGAGGCTTTGTCCGTGGGCCAGCGTTTCCTGAACCATGTTGAGATCGATGGAGCTGTGCTGAATGCTCTGCGTCAGCGGTTCATCTGACAGACGGCGAAGCCCGACACAAAGCAGTTGCTCAGCCGCCGGGTTGCCGTAACGGACTTTAAGCGTCCCGTCTAAGACCAGGACAGCCGTAATCAGGTTGTCGAGCAGTGCTTTATTTTCCATAGCCGTCATCGCCATCCTTGTTGCACTAATATGGTGCATTAAGTGTACTCTGACTCCCCGGGGTGATGCACGGAGATCTGTCACGTCCTGTGACAGGGCGGTAAGCCCGTGTCCGGTGGGTTATTTCACCCTGGCCCGGTGCAGGTACACTGTTACTGAAGGTGTCGATGCAATTTCCTTGCCGCTCTCTAAAAGCGCAACCCGGAGAGTGTGTTTTCCCCGGTCAATGTTGGTGAGTTGCCATTGTGGGGAAGTTGAACGCGGGCCGGAGGGGCGGTTATTCAGATAGGCCTGCAGGGACTGTTTTTTCCCATAGGGGCATCCAGGGAGACGCTGACAGAGATATTTCCGCTGTTGCTGCGAAGGGTTTCCTCGTCACCGGGAGTCGCGAGAATCACGGATGACGCTTTTTGAGGCTCGTCATTGCTGGCGAGGACGGAACTGTCCGCCTGAATTACTTTGGCTGAAGGGCGGTTTGAGCTGACAGGCTCTGCACCTGCACTGTTGTAGTGCAGTTTGTCACTGCGTCCTTTTTCTGGAGGGGTGTCGCTGTAGTGGGTGACACCTTTGGCATCTTTCCAGGTGTAAACGGTAATGGCGTGTGCAGGGGCCAGGGCAACAAATGCTGCTGAAATGAAGGCAATCAGGGAAGCGCGCTGTGCCTCGAGGTACGGGATATCATAACTGTCCTTGCTCGTGAGCGCTTGGGGAAGAGATGGCTTCATTCTATGTCCGCCTGCGGGGGCAGCAAGCACAAAAAAGCCACCGGTGCGGTGGGCTCATTGTTATGCGATAGGAATCGCAACTGGTTGATTAAACTGAGTAGTACAGTTCAAACTCCAGTGGGTGAGTGGTCATCTGGATGCGCTCAACATCCTGTGACTTCAGGGCGATGTAGGAATCGATGAAGTCATCAGAGAATACGCCGCCTGCAGTCAGGAACTCACGGTCGTCGCTCAGGCAATCCAGTGCCTGCTTGAGAGATTCTGCAACAGTTGGGATTTCCGCTGCTTCTTCTGCTGGCAGGTCATACAGGTCCTTGTCCATAGCATCGCCAGGGTGGATCTTGTTCTTGATACCGTCAAGGCCAGCCATCAGCATGGATGCAAAGCACAGGTAAGGGTTCGCTGATGGGTCACCAAAACGTACTTCGATACGGCGTGCTTTCGGGCTTGGTACCACTGGGATACGGATAGAAGCAGAACGGTTACGCGCAGAGTATGCCAGCATAACAGGTGCTTCAAAGCCTGGAACCAGACGCTTGTAAGAGTTGGTAGAGGCGTTTGCAAATGCGTTGATTGCACGAGCGTGCTTGATGATACCACCGATGTAGTAAAGGGCAGTTTCAGACAGACCGCCGTACTTGTCACCGGCAAACAGGTTAACGCCGTCTTTTGCCAGAGACTGGTGAACGTGCATACCAGAACCGTTATCACCAACCAGTGGCTTAGGCATGAAAGTCGCGGTCTTGCCGAACGCGTGGGCTACGTTGTGAACAACGTACTTGTAGATCTGAATTTCGTCCGCTTTAGAGGTCAGGGTGTTGAAACGGGTTGCGATTTCGTTCTGACCAGCAGTTGCTACTTCGTGGTGGTGAGCTTCAACGACCAGGCCCATTTCTTCCATCACCAGACACATGGCGCTACGGATGTCTTGTGAAGAGTCTACTGGTGCGACTGGGAAGTAACCGCCTTTAACACCCGGACGGTGACCTTTGTTACCGCCTTCGAAATCGCTGCCGGTGTTCCAAGCTGCTTCAACGTCATCAATCTTGAAGAATGAGCCGGACATGTCAGTGGCGAACTTCACATCGTCAAACAGGAAAAACTCTGGCTCAGGACCGATCAGTACGGTGTCAGCAACACCGGTAGAGCGCATGTAGTCTTCAGCACGCTTGGCGATAGAACGTGGGTCACGGTCATAGCCCTGCATGGTAGCTGGCTCAAGAATGTCACAGCGGATGTTCAGGGTAGTTTCTTCAGTGAACGGGTCCAGTACGGCACTTGATGCATCCGGCATCATCACCATGTCTGACTCGTTAATGCCTTTCCAGCCGGCTACAGAAGAGCCATCGAACATTTTGCCGTCTTCGAAGAAATCAGCGTCAACCTGATGGGCAGGAATAGAGATATGCTGCTCTTTACCTTTGGTATCGGTAAAACGCAGGTCTACGAACTTAACTTCATGTTCCTGAATCAGCGACAGAACGTTTTCTACTGACATGTAACTAACCTCCGGTGTCAAAGTGTTTGGCGAAGCAACACGGGTTCAAATGCTGCGCCAGAAAATTTTTGAGGTAACGCTTTAACGTGGCGTATTTTTTACCTGGCGATACAAATGCCAAAACTGTGCCAAAAACATAACCTCATGTATTTAAAGGGCTCAAAGTACAAATGCATTTTTTGTGAATTAGCTTTTGCACTTAAATGGTGCGCTAGAGATCCATTTTGGTGCATGAAGATCTATTTCTGAGCCAGATGCCCCAAAATAACGCAATCTCATTTGGCGATGCGGAGCAAAATAAGTCAATGGGGTAATAATTGAAGCCGCTCACAAGGTTAGCGTGTAATTGTTGATTTTTTTCCTCAATATTCTCGTCAGAAATGCGGGTTTCGCTGGGAAAATTTGTGAAATCTGCTACATTATCGACCAATTCTAAACCCGGTGGCGGCAGATCATGACGCTACACCCTGTGAGTGAATAAACTTCATGTCTAATCCACAGATTGAAAAACTGAGAAATATCGCGATTATCGCGCACGTTGACCACGGTAAAACTACCCTGGTGGACAAGCTCCTGCAGCAGTCAGGTACGCTGGAAAGTCGTGGTGAGCACGAAGAGCGCGTGATGGACTCGAACGACATCGAGAAAGAGCGCGGTATTACCATTCTGGCGAAGAACACTGCCATCACCTGGAACGACTACCGCATCAACATCGTTGACACCCCGGGACACGCCGACTTCGGTGGTGAGGTAGAGCGTATCATGTCGATGGTAGACTCTGTTCTGCTGATCGTTGACGCTGTAGACGGCCCAATGCCTCAGACTCGCTTCGTAACTCAGAAAGCGTTCGCTCATGGTCTGAAGCCAATCGTTGTCATCAACAAGATTGACCGTCCGGGTGCACGTCCTGACTGGGTGATGGATCAGGTGTTTGACCTGTTCGACAACCTGGGTGCAACTGATGACCAGCTGGACTTCCAGGTAGTTTACGCTTCAGCTCTGAATGGCTGGGCGACGCTGGAAGAAGGCGAAACCGGCGAGAACATGGAACCACTGTTCCAGGCTATCGTTGATAACGTAGCGCCACCAGCCGTTGATACTGACGGTTCTCTGCAAATGCAGATTTCTCAGCTGGACTACAGCTCTTACGTAGGTGTTATCGGTGTTGGCCGTGTAACCCGCGGTAGCGTTAAGCCAAACCAGCAAGTGACTGTAATCGGTGCTGACGGCAAGACCCGCAACGGTAAAGTGGGCAGCGTGCTGGGCTACATGGGCCTTGAGCGTCACGACGTTGATCTGGCAAATGCCGGTGACATCGTTGCAATTACCGGCCTGGGTGAACTGAAGATCTCTGACACCATTTGTGACGTTAACGCGGTTGAGGCTCTGCCTGCACTGAGCGTTGACGAACCAACTGTTACCATGACCTTCCAGGTAAACACCTCTCCGTTCGCAGGTAAAGAAGGTAAATTCGTGACTTCACGTAACATCCTTGAGCGCCTGCAGAAGGAACTGGTACACAACGTTGCGCTGCGCGTTGAAGAAACTGATGACCCAGACCGTTTCCGCGTATCAGGCCGTGGTGAACTTCACCTGTCTATCCTGATCGAAAACATGCGTCGTGAAGGCTTCGAACTGGCTGTATCTCGTCCTGAAGTAATCATCAAAGAAGAAGATGGTCAGAAGATGGAACCGTTTGAAACGGTAACTATCGACGTTCAGGAAGAGCACCAGGGCGGTGTGATGGAGAAAATCGGCCTGCGTAAGGGCGAAATGACTGACATGTCTCCAGACGGCAAGGGCCGTGTGCGCATGGACTTCATGATGCCTTCTCGTGGCTTGATCGGCTTCCAGACTGAATTCATGACCCTGACTTCTGGTTCTGGCCTGCTGTACCACACATTTGATCACTACGGTCCACACAAAGGCGGCGAAATCGGCCAACGTGTTAACGGCGTACTGATCTCAAACGCAACCGGTAAAGCACTGACTTACGCACTGTTCAACCTGCAAGAGCGTGGACGTCTGTTCACCAAGCACGGTGACGAAGTGTACGAAGGCCAGATCGTTGGTATCCATAACCGTAACAACGACCTGACTGTTAACTGTCTGAAAGGTAAGCAGCTGACCAACGTACGTGCATCTGGTACTGACGAAGCTCAGGTACTGACTCCTGCACTGAACTACACCCTGGAACAGGCTCTGGAGTTCATCGACGATGACGAACTGGTAGAAGTAACACCAGAAAGCATCCGTCTTCGTAAGAAGCTGCTGACTGAAAACGACCGTAAGCGCGCAAGCCGCTCTAAGTAATCCGGTCTTTCAGCCAGATACAAAAACGCCATCCTTCGGGATGCGTTTTTTATTACCTGACACTTTGGCTGGAAGCCAAAACCGGGTCAGCTGCGGATAAATCGGTTGTAGATGAACAGAATAATCAGTGCACCTACGGTTGCCATGAATATGCCGCCAAGGGAGAAGCCTCCGGTTGAACTGATGCCTACCAGTGAGCCAACCCAGCCGCCAACGATGGCACCGGCAATACCCAAAATCACGGTCATGATAAAACCGCCACCGTCTTTACCCGGCATAATCCACTTGGCCAGGACACCTGCAATCAGGCCCAGGATAATCCAGCTGATAAAACCCATTTGTTGTTCTCCGTTTATGTGGTGATATCGGGTTCCGGCAGCAACTTACGACCACCGGTTACGCACTTCCCGACTATAAACGGCTGATTTTCCCTATCTTGTCGCAAAATTAAGACTTCAGGGTCTTAATAAAACGGTTGGATTCATGGATAGCGGTTTCCATCTGCCGGATGGCCTGCTGAATATCGCGCTCCAGGTTGGCAAACTCGCCTTTCAGTGAACCGATAGCCGCAGCGTTGAGGTTGTGCTTCAGATACAGGGCGTTATCGCGAAGGGTGTCCAGTACGGGCACCATCTTGGCTTCAGCGCGCTTCATCGCCCGCAGCATAGACGCATAATGGGACTTGGTAATTTTAAGCTTCTGGGCACTGTCCCGGCGAAGGGTGGCACTTTTGTACAGTGAGAGTTCATCTTCCCACTCGGCAAACAGGGCATCGGACACGTCTTCAACCGCTGAAATGCGCGACTGCACATCTTCAACTGCGTCTTCACTGGCTTCGTACTGGCTGTTGATCTCGTTGTACATTTCTTCCAGCTCACCGCCGTCAAAATGGGTGAGGGCTTTCAGGCTGTCGAGGGCACTGGTGAATTGCTCCTGTGCCTCCTCCTGAGATTCGGCGGCCGCTTCCACCCGGTCAACCATGATATCCCGCTTATGGATCCCCACCTTTTCCATGGCGTTGTAATAGGCTGACTGGCAGCCGGTGAGGGTTAACAGCACCAGCCCGACAACGGGTAAGTAGCGCATGCGAAGCTCCTTTTTAGTAACATAGTGTTTCTGAAAAACTGACTATGGCTTATCCCGTGAACGGAAACAAGACAGAGCTTAACCGTGCATTGCGCCTGAGTGCGTCCTTTGCCCGGCATCTGCTAAAACGTATTGGTCACGACCGGCTTACCGTCAGTGCGGGTTATATGGCGTATGTGACCCTGCTCTCTCTGGTTCCGCTGGTGACTGTCCTTCTGACCGCACTTTCCGCCTTCCCCGGTTTTGCCGGAATGGGCGAGAAGCTGCAAAAATTTGTGATTGAAAACTTTGTCCCGGCAGCCGGGGAAGTGGTGTCGGAGTACCTTCACCAGTTTGTGGCCAACGCCGGCAAGATGACCGCCATCGGTGTGTTCTTCCTTTTTGTTGTTGCACTGATGCTGATTTCGGCCGTTGACCAGAGCCTCAACTATATCTGGCGCTGTAAAAAGAAACGCCCGGCTGTGACTCATTCTCGCTGTACTGGATGGTGCTGACCCTTGGCCCGGTACTGGTGGGTACCAGCCTGGCAATGATTCCTACGTCACCTCGTTAAGTATCCTGCAAAATGAAATGATTACCGGCATGCAAAGCTCGCTCCTTCGCCTGATGCCGTTTATCCTGACCACCTTTGCATTTTATGGCCTGTATACCCTGGTGCCGAACTGCCCGGTCCGCTCGCGCCATGCGCTGGCCGGAGCGCTGACGGCTGCACTGTTGTTTGAACTGAGCAAAAAGCTGTTCGCCCTGTACGTGACGCATTTCCCGTCATACCAGTTGATTTACGGCGCACTGGCAGTTATCCCGATTCTGTTTGTTTGGGTCTATTTCAGCTGGTGTATTGTGCTGCTTGGTGCAGAAGTGACCGCGACACTGGGGGAGATTGAAGGCGAGGCCCGACAGGATGATCAGCTTTCAGAGCTTTTGGGTCATGATGATCCAAAAGCCCCACAAGCTGTACAACATGACGAAAACACCCCGATCCAAAGTAAGGAGCTCGAGAAATGATTGCGTTGATCCAGCGGGTCAGTGAAGCAAATGTCACCGTTGGCGGTGAAATTACTGGCAGTGTGGGCAAAGGGCTTCTTGTCCTGCTCGGTGTCGAAAAAGGCGACGACGAGAAAAAAGCCCACCGCCTGCATGAAAAAGTGCTGGGTTATCGGGTGTTTGAGGACGAAGCCGGGAAAATGAACCTCAATGTTCAGCAAGCCGGAGGCGATGTGTTGGTGGTTTCGCAGTTTACCCTGGCGGCCGATACCAAAAAGGGAATGCGCCCGAGCTTTAACGGTGCACCTCCGGCGGAAGCGGAACGTCTGTACGAAACATTTGTCGAATATTGCAGGGCCAGCGGTATGAAAGCGGAAACAGGCCGCTTTGCTGCCGATATGAAAGTCTCGTTGGTCAACGACGGCCCCGTGACATTCTGGCTGCAAGTTTAGTAGGGTATATAGCCCACCACTTTAGGGTGCGGGTTTCAGTCCGGCCAGTTAAGGCCGGACGTTTTCGAGGCGAACCGGTGCGCCATTATCACCGGAGAAGTGGCAACAACGGGTTGCCTCGTTCAGGGAGGGTTGAGCATGTTTCGCCTGGTTACACCGGAAACAGCACAGCAGTTGGATGCGTATTTTCATTTTCGCTGGGAGATGCTGCGAAAGCCGTGGCAGATGCCTCCTGGCTCCGAGCGTGATGCTTACGATGCCGGTGCCTGCCACCGGATGATTGTTGACAGCAAAGGTCGCCCGATTGCGGCAGGCCGGCTGTATGTAAACCCCGATTGCGACGGACAGATCCGGTATATGGCCGTGGCGCCGGGGCATCGCACCCGCGGGCTCGGCACACTGGTTTTGCATGCACTCGAACAACTTGCCATTGAAGAAGGCGCTAAGCGCCTGGTGTGTAATGCCCGGGAAGATGCGGTCGGCTTCTACCAGAAAAACGGCTTCGAGGACATGGGCGAGCTGACGGAAGAGCGTGGTACGACCCGGCACCAGCAAATGATTAAACACCTTGATTCCATGGCCGGGGTACTTCGTCATCCGGCATGGTGCCAGGAGTTGCAGCAACGCTGGATAGTACAAATCCCAATCAGTGAAAAGATGGGGGTGAAAATCAGTCAGTACACCGGCTACCGGTTTGAAACCGCGGCGCTACTCAATGCCAACCTGAACCCTCACCAGTCTATGTTTGCTGGCAGTATATTCAGCCAGGCGGCGCTGACCGGGTGGGGGATGGTCTGGTTGATGATGAAAGAGCAGGGACTGACAGCGGAGATAATGCTGGCTGACAGCCACATTCGATACCGCCAGCCAATCGTTGAGCGCCCCCGTGCGGTGGTAACACTGGACAGCCTGAGTGGCGATCTTGACCGGCTTGCCCGTGGCCGGAAAGCCCGGGTAAAAATGGACGTGACCCTTTACAGCGGCGATACAGAAGCGGCGACATTTACCGGGACTTACATGCTGCTGCCGGGGACGGAGTCACCGCAGGTGCAACTGGCACTGGTTGCGCCGTAAATCAGCGCTGGCATCAAACCTTTGAAGGCAGCCTTATTTGACCGTCAGGCTGCCATTTTCCCCAACTAAATCCCACCTTCCGGATATCTGAATCGGCTGGCCGTTGGCGTCCATATTTACCGTCGGGAGCATAATGCGGCCACGGTCTATTTGCAGCGAAAACGCTGGGACATTAAGCGGAATATGCTGGCTGCCTAAATCGCCTGCATTAAAATCCGCCGCAATCGGATGCAGCCAGGGGCTGCTTTCCAGCCAACCTTTTGTGCTTTCACCTGCCGGTAACTGGATAGTCAGAGCGCGGGGCTCGATATCCAACTGCCCTGTCACACTGTAGTTGAAGCTGCTTTCCTGCGCGGCAAGCCCGTTGGCGTTGAATGTCATGTCCAGTTCACCGGAAAGCGGGAAATCTTTTTTGAGCCACTGGCGAAGCGTTGCAGCCGGGACAGAGAGCCCTTCCCCGAACAATGCCCAAGGGTGGGCGGGGTTGCTGTAGTCAATGCGTCCGGACACTGTCATCAGACCATCTTTGAACGGAAGGGATAACTGGTTCAGACGCCACTTTCCGTTAGCCGCCGACGTTTCAAGGTACGGTTCTGTCACCAATACCTTGTTGAGGCTGAGGTAACTGGCAGAGGCGTTCAGCTCACCGTGCCAGAGGCCAAAACGCTTGGCTGGCTCAGCTGCGAGGTCTTTGCCGTCTGCACTCAGTCCGGCAATTTGTACCGGGAAACCAAGCTGCGGCCAGAGCAAGCTGAAGTTGTTGATCTCCAGCTGGCTGATGTTGATTTGCTTTAACTGCTTCCAATACCCGGTAAGCGAGGCAATTTCTGGTTCCTCTGCAACCCAGCTCACGCCGTTAACGACCAGAGAATCCAGCGCGATATCTTTTTCCGTCAGGCTGCCTTTGACTTTGACAAACCCATCCAGCAACCCGGTTGATGCATCGATATCGAGCTGGCCCGGGTAGGCGAATACTTCGGTAATGGGGTTGGTCAGCAGCCAGTTGTTGATAAGGATGTTGTCGGCCATAAAAGAGAGCCGGGCATCCTGTTGGTGCCAGATATCGAATTTGCCTTTGTTGACGACCAGGTTGTCCGCTGACAGGTTAAGGGCGTTGACGGAAAGGCCATCCATTTCAAGGCTGGTATTGAGCAGGTCTACCCGAATGAGGCTGACGTTGTACTGTGCCAGCTGTTTGGTCAGCCAGGCAGAGAGCTCATTGAGTGCTTCCCGGTTTTGCCAGCGCGCGTCAGACAGAGTCAGCTGTTCGACAGTTACCTTGCTCTTGCCGATATCGGCAGTGGCACTGACACTGGCCTGTTCCCAGTCAAAAGAGAGGGTATCAAAGCGCCAGTCACCTTTTAGGTGTTTGCCGTCGGCAAGTGCGTTGGTGATGTTCTCTCCGTGGATGTTCAGTGTTTTGGCGGTCAGGCGGAATTTACCGTCAAAGTTTCCAAGGGATTTGCCCCGGTACTGCCAGTTCTCAAGCTGGAGCTGGCCTTCCTCGATGGAGATATCTTCACCGGATATGTCCGCCCGGTTAAGGGCGAGGCTGCGGATCAGGATGTTGCTTGATACCGGCAGGGTTTGTTCAGTCGACAGCGTGGTGCCATCAGCGATCACGGCATCAAAAATCAGTTTGAATTTAAGCAGGCTTTCCGGGTTCCACCACACATCAAGGCGCTGGGCAGAAAAGGTTGGAGAAAGGTTGTTGGCTTCTGCCGGCAGGTCTTTGGAAGCCGATACATCCCGAAGGGAAACATGCCAGGGGTCGTTGATGCGGTAGTGAAGTTCACTGGCGTTAAAGGTAATGCCATAAACTAACTGGAAGCCTTTTTTAACTACCGGCAGGCCGTAGGGGGTGTGCAACAGGGCGACACCGCTGCCAACCAGTAACAGCAGGATAACCAGATATATCGCAAGAAACCGAACCAGGTAGCGCATGCTTAGACTCCTTTAACCCACCAAAGAGTGGCGTAAAAACTGAGGGTATTCAAGCACACAGAAAGAAAAGAAAAATGAAGCCCCCAAAAAAGGGGGCTTCTTCAGTGAGGTCAGGTGTTTAATCAGTCGAGCTGTGGGCCCGCTGCAACCAGTGCCTTACCTTCTTCGTTGTCAGTGTACTGCGCGAAGTTCTTCACGAAACGCTCGCCCAGGTCGCGTGCCTTGCTTTCCCACTGCAGTGGATCCACATAGGTGTCGCGTGGGTCCAGGATCTCGTCGTCTACGTTTGACAGAGATACTGGTACTTCCAGGTTGAAGATTGGGATGTTCTTAGTCTGCGCTTTCTCGATAGAACCGTCGAGGATGGCGTCGATGATCGCACGGGTATCCTTGATGGAGATACGCTTGCCAGAACCGTTCCAACCGGTGTTAACCAGGTAAGCTTCAGCGCCAGCGGCTTCCATACGCTTAACCAGAACTTCTGCATACTTGGTTGGGTGCAGCGTCAGGAACGCGTTACCGAAGCAAGCAGAGAAGGTTGGGGTTGGCTCGGTGATACCACGCTCAGTACCGGCCAGCTTCGCAGTGAAGCCTGACAGGAAGTGGTATTTAGTCTGCTCAGGAGTCAGCTTGGAAACCGGAGGCAGAACACCGAAGGCGTCAGCAGACAGGAAGATAACTTTCTGTGCGTGGCCACCCTTGGATACAGGCTTAACGATGTTGTCGATGTGGTAGATAGGATAAGAAACACGAGTGTTCTCAGTCTTTGAACCGTCATCGAAATCGATAGAGCCGTCGCCACGTACAGTGACGTTTTCCAGCAGTGCGTCACGGCGGATCGCGTTGTAGATGTCTGGCTCAGCTTCTTTGGACAGCTTGATGGTTTTCGCGTAGCAGCCGCCTTCGAAGTTGAATACGCCTTCGTCATCCCAGCCGTGCTCATCGTCACCGATCAGTTCACGCTTAGGATCGGTAGACAGAGTCGTCTTACCGGTACCGGACAGACCGAAGAAGATCGCAACGTCACCTTCTTTGCCCATGTTGGCAGAGCAGTGCATGGATGCGATTTCCTGAAGAGGCAGGAAGTAGTTCATCATTGCGAACATACCCTTCTTCATCTCGCCGCCGTACCAGGTACCGCCGATGAGCTGCATCTTTTCAGTCAGGTTGAAGACAGTGAAGTTTTCAGAGTTCATGCCGTGCTCTTCCCATTTAGGGTTAGTGCACTTGGCGCCGTTCATAACCACGAAGTCTGGTTCGAAAGTTTCCAGTTCTTCTTCGGTCGGACGGATAAACATGTTCTTAACGAAGTGTGCCTGCCAGGCTACTTCTGTGATTACGCGAATGCACAGACGGGTGTCGGCGTTGGTGCCGCAGTAACCGTCGATAACGAACAGACGCTTTTCAGAAAGTTGCTGGGTAACGAGTTCTTTGAGGTCATTCCATGCTTCGGTAGAAAGTGGCTTGTTGTCGTTTTTGCCTTGATCTGACCACCACATGGTATCGCGGGTCGTGTCGTCACGGACAATGAACTTGTCCTTAGGTGAACGACCGGTAAAGATACCAGTGTCTACAGATACGGCACCGAGTTCAGTGACCACACCACGCTCATAGCCTTCCAGGCCAGGCTTGGTTTCTTCAACAAAAAGTTGTTCGTAACTTGGGTTACGTACAATTTCCGTTGTCCCTGTGATCCCATAACGCGTTAAATCAATTGCCTTTGCTACCTTTTTTTCGCTGCTCATGACAGTCATAGGTGCTCCTTGGGTAAGATGTTATTGTTTCACTGTCGACCATGCTAACAACCTGAATAAAACAATTCAGAGAGACGATTCAAAAATTAACCACTTATATTTTAAGGTTTTGTAATTTATTGTGGCCAATTTGAGCGCTTTATTTTACCGTTATGTGAACCATTAAAACCACCCGCAACGAATTATTAATTATTCAAAATTAAGCGTCGGCAACCCCTTAAAATTCAAAAGAAAAATACATGACAAAGATCAAAAAAAGCCGGTCAGATGACCGGC
>BAXG01000026.1 GCA_001310455.1 Photobacterium sp. JCM 19050 | reverse complement strand
GAGATCTGAAATTTTCGTGCAACCCTTTTTTCGGAAAAAATTCATCGAATGGTCACGAAGGCAGCGAAAGGGGTAAAAAAGGCACTTTTCGGTTACTTTCCGTACCAGAAAGCTCGCCAAATCTGGGTTGGAGACTAATAAAAGAAAAGCTCTTCTAAAGTTTTCTTTTGTTTTTCCACTATCTGTACTGTTGTGAAAACGACCAAGCAGGCAAATTTCTCTCTATATATAGAAAGAAAGCCCGGCAATAAGCCGGGCTTCCATCAGAAAATGCCTTTCTTCTTTAATTTTTGTACTGATGCCATCTTCTGGTTCAGTACCTCCCCGGCTTCTTCCTGTGGAGTCTCTGATTCTGCTGGCATTACTTTACCTGCAGACAAGTTCCGGATCAGCGAGCTCTGGGCAGTCAGCATGGCTTTTAGCTCCGCAATTTCCCTTTGCATACTTAGCTGACGTATCTCACTGGCAAGTTGCTGCTTTAAAGCATCTATCTCACCGGCAAGATTTCCGGTTTCTGCGACCACAGGTTTTGGCTGTGCAGCAATGTCATCCCGCAGTTGTCGCAACTCATCCAGCAGTGCATCACTGGCTTGCTGTCCACTCTCCTCTTCCTTTATAGAGAAAGCATCTGCGAGCTGCTCTTTCAGAGACTGCAGTTCAGCCATAACCGGCGTGTTATCTGACGCTTCTTTAATAGCAGTCAGGGTATCGGTATCTACCATCGGTGCATGCTGTTCACTGTCGAGTTTGAGGCCGCAGTTGCGAAGCTGGTTTTTCAGCATCTCAATATTGACGGTCTCGTCACCCAAAGAGGTCGCCAGCAGATCGCAAAGCGCCGGGCTCAACAGGTACAGATACATCCCGGACAGGTAGATATTTTTGTGCATGTGCAGGTTGCGGTGCAGCTCCATCCCGGAAGTCGTTGATAGCCAGCTCTTTCCGCTCCTGTACCCACTGGCGCAACACGCCGACCGCATAACGGTCGGACTGTGATTTCACCGGATCAAGAAAGATGGAATAGTTAACCCGCTTGAGCTGGTTACTCATCATCTACCTCAACCAGGGTTTCGGCTGCCACTTCCACAGCACCTTCCAGGTCAGAGTGATACATGCAAAGTTCACGCGCCAGAGCAGACTGGGCATCATTGATAAGTACCACACGATCACCCAGGGTCTCATAAGCCTGCATGATAGCCGGGAAGATCAGCGACGCACCGCCACCAACCAGGTACACGCGGTTAGGGTTTTTAGCAAACTTTTTGGCCTCATAAGCAACCGCAGCACCCAGCTCATCAATTTTGGTATTGATTTTGTGCAGGATGATATCGATTTGCTCTTCGTCGTTAACCACTTCTTTTACAAAAGACAGGTCATGACGGCGCTTGATGAGCTCATTGGCAACCAGGTAGCTCGAATCACTGTCCGCAGCAGCCAGTGCTTTGCGGGCTGCTGCGGTGACCATGGATACGCCGATTTCATTGTTGCCGTATACGGCAGAAACATCATCAAACTCGCCGACCACAATACCCATATCCAGGGTGGTACCACCACAGTCAACAACCAGAGACCGGGTGAACTCATTGCAGTTAGAGTTCATCAGGGTAGACATCACTGCAGGCAGGCTTTCCGGCATTACTTCTACATCCACAATCTTGAAAAGCTCACCTTTGTTGAGGCGGATGTCACGCATCAGATTCTGGCGCTTTTTCTCGATCTTGGCTTCATTGCGCTGGCAGTCTTCAGAATTGTAGAACTCGGTAATAGGCAGGGTTACCACCAGGGTAACAGGCTGAGGGTCAATACCGGTCTGTAAAAGGGCGTGGTGGACAGCCAGCAGGTTAAGGTTATCGTACTGGTAATCTACGTGGGTGGTTTCCAGTGCTTTGTCAGATGTCGCATCGTAAGTGTACTTGGTGCTGCCGATTTCGTAGTTATAGACTTTTTTGTCTTTACGCAGGGCTGCACTTTTCCAGTCTTTACGGAAAGAGTTAGGAGATACCACAGTCTTGAGTTGGTTGTTCTCAATCCAGCTGACTTTCACATTGGTTGAGCCGTCATCTACTGCAATTTTTAACGTTGAAACCGCCATCTTACTTCTCATTTTCCAAGACGCAGACACAGGACAGGGTTACCGGCTTAAAGCCCCGTAACCAACCATCCATCCCTGGCTGAGAAAGCGTCTTTACGTCGTTACAGATAGGAAACACGGGTTCCGGCCCAATGGCCTTCTCCTACCCCGCGAGTCAGTGTGGGAGCGGAATTGTACACCTTACCGCCTCCCCCATCAGCTCCCGCCAGCCCCAATTAGGTACCGTCGGAAGCAGGGTTTTGAATACTCGGGACTTTTAATTCATCCCTTCTGCCCGGTCATCACTTCAAGCCGGGAAACGGGCTGGTTTTCTTCAGCAAACCGCTTGGCATTTGAAATCGCTGTACCGGGTGGTTTGGAATTTGGCCCGTGACCGAACAGACCGACCAGTTGTTTGTCAGCGTCTTTGGTCAGTACCAGAATTTCAATGCGGCGGTTCAGGCCGCTATCCGGGTTATTCGGGTCGATTGGCATCCGATCTGACATGGCTGCCACCTGAAGCACGTTGCGATCAGGAAGGCCGGAATCCACCAGCAACTGGCGGGCTTTAAGAGCTCGCTCACCGGACAAATCCCAGTTGTTGTAGTTCTTAGTCACGTACCGGGTTGCATCGGTGTAGCCGCTGATCACGAGCCGATTTTTAATTCGGCCAAGAACCGGTGCAAGGCTGTAAAGCATATCCTTGAAAAACGGTGTTATCTGGGCACTTCCCCGCCGGAACATATAACGGTGCTGGTTATCGTGCAGCACAATACGAAGACCCTGAGGTACCGCCTCAATCGCGATATTGTCACCGGCGGCCATCTCATTGAGCATTTTGCTCAGGGTTTTCGCCAGCGTGGCAAGCTCAGCTGCATTCAGGTATTTCCCCTGGATCATGGACAGCATTTTGTCCTTGTCGCCGGCTCCTTTTCCATGCTCACCGTTCGGCAATTGCTCGTGAAGGGCATTACCCAGCTTGTTATTGCCGTCCACCCGAGACAGTGCCGGACTGTCAAACGGTGATGCTTCCCCGCCAAAGTCGATAGGGAAAGGGCTGTTGCTGATATCGAAGATGTTGTCCATCTCGTTAAACACGCTGGATTTCTGCATCATGAACTGGATTTGCTGGCGCTCATCCTGAGTGGCGATCTCCATAATCCACATCACCATAAAGAACGCCATCATAGCGATGGCGAAGTCGGCGAAGGCCACCTTCCACGCCCCGCCATGGCCTTCATCGTGGCCACCTCGACGGCGCTTCTTGATAATGATGATGGTTGGTTCTTCCTTACTGCTCATGGTTTAGTCCCGTGCCATCCAGCCTTCCATTTCCACGAAGGTCGGCTTGTATTCGCTGTGCAGCAGCTTACGGCCGGCATCAAGAGCGAGAATGGTAGGCTTGCCCTGAACCTGGGCAACCAGAACGGCAGACACCATGCGAAGCCCCATGATTTCCTTGTGGACAAGGCCGGCGATACTGGATGAAAGAGGGTCAAACACACCGTAGGACATCAATACACCGATGAAAGTACCCACCAGCGCCGCAGCCACTTTCACACCGATCATGGTCAGCGGGCCACCGATGTTCTGCATGGTTACCACGATACCCAAAACTGCCGCCACGATACCGAAGCCGGGCATGGCTTCACCGGTTTTACCAATCGCGCGGGATGGGCGCATCAAGTCTTCCTCCAGCGCCTCAATTTCCATATCCAGGGCAGCTTCCAGATCGTGGTGGCTCATTTTCCCCATCGCCATCATCCGCAGGTTGTCGGTGATAAAGGCAAGCATCACATTGGACTTCAACACGTCCGGGTAGCGGGTAAAGATGTCGCTGCCAGTTGGGTTTTCAATGTGATCATCAAGCTTTTTGATACCGTCCTTGCGTACCACTTCAAGCAGCTCGTACATCAGCTCCAGCAGGCTTTTGAAGAAATCCTTGTTATAAGATTTGCCAAACAGCATTTTGATCCGCACAAGGATATTTTTGAGTACATATGCCGGGTTTGCGACCACCATGGCACCCATGGCCGCACCAAGGATGATGATCATTTCTGCCGGCTGCCACAGCGCGGCAACCTTACCGTGTGCTTCAAGGAAACCGGCCAGCACACAGCCAAAAACGATGATAAAACCAATGATTACTTGCATCTGATACGTCTCCGTCAGGCCGACTGCCAGTCCGCCAACTTCTGATTAAGTGTGCTGATAGCTTTTTTATGGATTTGGCTGACCCGGGCTTCGGTGAGCTCGAAGACCATGGCGATCTCTTTCAGGTTCATCTCATGCTCGTAATAGAAACTCATGATGACCTGCTCACGGGGTGTGAGAGTGGCAAGCGCCCGCTTGAGGCGTCACGCTGCCGATCCCGCTCTAGGTGGTCACACTGGAAAGCAAGATCCGGGATAGCTTCTCCGTCTTCCTGGCTGATTCAAAGCTGCGCGGTTGGGCGGCTTCGTAATCCAACTGGCGCTGGCGAATTTCATCAAGGCCAATGCCCATCGCCTCGGCCAGTTCCGGCTCGGTAGGAACTCGGCCCAGTTGCTTGCCAAGTGTGCGCTCAGCATCTTTTAGCTCATGGCTTTTCTGGCGGGAGCGGCGGGAGCGCCAGTCAAGGCGACGAAGTTCATCCAGGATGGCTCCTCGGATCCGCGGCGCAGCAAGACGCCTCACTACCTCATCCGGCTCGCCGGGATAACGGCGCAGTGTTTCAAGCAGGGCTATCAGGCCAATCTGCTCCATGTCATCAAGGGACATCACTACACCTGCCTGGACGGACATATGGTTCACTACCCGCTTTACCACATCGGCAAAGCGGATAAGCAAACGCTGCTCCTGCCCGTGCAGGCCGGCTTGCTGGCTCTGCTGGTAGGCGGCCAGCCCGGCTGCTTCATTTACCATGATCGTTGCCCGGGCCGGATTTACTGCAGCACCAGCTTGGTGATCAGCACCTTGTCGACACCGGCTGAACCAATCGTGTTGTTAAGCACCTTGCGCAGGCGCTCGCAAATTTGCTTTTCCAGTGGTGGAATCACGTTGGGTGCAGTCAGTTCTTTATACGTTTTTTCACTCAGCAAGGTAATGATGGCATTCCGGATAATCGGCATCATGGGTTCCATTGCCTTTATCTGGTCCGGGTTGTAGCTCATCAGGGTCAGTTCCAGCATCAGGTAATGAAGGCTGTCCTGTCCGTCGACACTCAGCACGAACTTTGGCACCGGCAGGAACACCGGCTTTTTCACCATGGCAGCAGCAGGAATGTCTTTGGTCTTCGCAACCTCTGCTGTGTGAGCTTTCTGGCTCTGGAGGTAGAACCAGGCACCACCACCTGCCAGAGCCAGAATCGCTACGATGGCAACAATGATCAGGGGGAGTTTGCTTTTCTTCTTATCGTTTGCGTTGTCAGTCATGGGAGGCTTTCAAAAGTTATACAACGGATTCAAAACGGCCGAAGCGGTTTGGGTTAAAGGTATTTTTCGGCTGGGAGGACAGCTGACGATGGTTTGCAGCAACACCCTCACCCGGCTGCCCTTGCTGTTGCTGGCTGCTTCGCTGCTGCATACCACTGGACACGGACACATCGGTCAGATGCAGCTGGCTTCCGGCAATATCAAAGCGCAGGCGGTCTGCATGGGCACTCAGGGCCTCACGAAGCTGCGGGTGCGCCGCTGCGATATGTACCATCACTTTGTCGCCATCCACCCGGAGGCTCACTTCCAGTTTGCCAAGCTCAGGCGGGTCAAGACGGATATGCGCCTGCTGCGTCTGGTCAGTGTTGGAAAGACGGATGCGAGAGCGAAGCTGTTCAACCAGATCCCGTCCCCACTCCGGCTCAGAAGGGTTAACACTGGCGGAGAACTGCTGCACTTCCGGTTGGCTGGCAGCGTTTTGGACGGAGGTGGTTGGCGCCGCAGTCATCGCTGATGAGGGACGGACATCCAGCGCAATGGATGCGGCCTGTCCGGCGATCAGGTGTTCGAATTGCGCTGAATCTGACGCCACTGTAGCTGGATTGGCGGTCACCTGGTTACCGGCAGCCTGGGCCGTGCTCACCAACTGCTGGAAAACACGGTTTTCTGTACCCGGTGCGGTATGCCGCCCAACCAGATGCGGACTATTTTCTTGCGCCTCAGTTTTAACGTTTGTGTGCTGGCGGGTAAAACTCTCCAGAACATTGAGGCGCAATGACTTACCCAGGTCATTGAATGCGTCCTTGAGGCTGATACCGGCATGTCCCCTGTTGCAACCTGTTTAAACAGGTTTTCCATCGCAGCCAGGGCAGGTGCAGGGAGAGTTACGCCCGCAGATTGCAGTTGCTTGGCAATCTTGTCTGCCAAGTCATGAGCGGAAATTTTTCCGTCTCTGAGCTCGCCCAGCCACTGGGTAATTTGCTCCTTTACCTGTGGGGGTAATTGGGGAAAGGCATTTTCTACCGCCTGCGCTGCATCTTCGGTATCACTCTTTTCGTCAGTGTCTTTTATTTTTTCGTTTTTGGTTTTGCCGTCAGGCTTTGCCTGGTTGGCTGCTGCAACGCTTTGTTCTGAATCAGAAGCCCCGGTTTTGACGGCCTGTTCTGCTTCACCGTTCAGGGAGAACTGGGAATCTTCACCCTGGGTATTGCGGTTTACCTGCACATCCTTGGCCACTGACACTGCCGCCTTTTGCGGCATCGGTGTTGAAATCTGCATGGCGTGAATTACTCACTGTGGTTCAGGTAAGCCATAACCTGTTCCCGGTTGGCCTCCTGATTGGAAAGTTGTTTCTGGATGCGGGATTTTTCCTGCTGTCCGGCTTCAAGCATCCGGCCATAAAAGGCATTCAGTTGCTCCAGGGCCTGACGCAGTGCCGACGTCATAGCCTGCTGGTGCAATACGGGAATTGCCCGCTGCAGACGGTTGTCCAGCGACGCCATTGCATCCCAGTCTCCTGCTGATAACGCCTGCTCAAATTGTTTGAGCAAGCGTAAAACCTGAAATTCAGCCGGTTCCGGGTGCTTCATGGTCACTTGGCTACCTCAACCTTTTCTGGTTTGAGTACTACCCAGCCTTCCAGAATCTCGCTGATCAGGCGGTGAACTTCATCAATGCCCTCAATGTCGTTATTGAGGTTTGCCTTGAACAGTCGGCGGCCACAGTAGTCATAAAGGCGCAGCAGATCCTGGGTCACTTCACCGCCCTTTTCTTCATCAAGCACAGAGCTCAGGCCGTTGAGGATGTCGAGGCACTTTGAAACAGTCATGCCTTTGTCGGCAATCTGGCCGCGTTCCATGTAGCCGCGGGCACGGCTCAGGTTCTCCAGCAGGCCTTCAAGCAGCATCTGGATCAGGCGGTGCGGGCTTGCAGACGCCGCCTGGGCATGGTTTTGGGAATGTTGGTAGGCGCCAAGGCCTTCTTGGTTGTACATGGTGTTACCTAATTTATCTCAACAAGCCGACCAGCATGCTTTTGGTCTGGTTCATACTGCCGATTTTGGTGTCCATCTTGGCGTAATAATCGCGAAGGGAGTTGGTCCGCTCCAGCATGCGCTGGTCCAGATCCTCGCGGTCTTTCACTATCTGTTGGTCTTCGTACTTAATACGATCCATGCGCTGGTCAAACAGGCCGCCGTTCTTATGGTAAGAATCCAGCACTGTCATCATGCCGCTCATCAGGCCCGGTTTGGTGTCATCCAGCGGATCACCGGCAAACAGCTTGGAGACTGCATCGAAATCGTCATCCAGCGCTTTATCCAGCTTGCCCTGGTCCAGCTCCAGCGTGCCCTGCTGCGTGGTCGTCACACCCAGTTGGGACAGGGTTTTAAACGTCGATGCATCATATTCTTTACCCAGAGCTTCACGCATCCGGGAAACCAGGCTGCGCACACCGGCATCACCGGCCAGCACTGCCGCAGACTGCTCTGATGATTTGGAGTACGTGTTAACGGTTTCCATCACCGCGTTGTAGCTGTCGACAAACTTTTTCACTGTTTCGCTGACGGCTGAACGGTCCTGCTCAACATTGACGTTTACCTTGCCGGTCTTTTTCAGCGTCAGGGTCATGCCGTCGATAACATTTTCCATCCGGTTTGAAGATGACGTCAGCTGCATGGAGCCAAAATCCACCTTGGCATCCTGTGCCGCCTGGATCTGCAGGTGGTTACCGCTGATAGTTCCCTTTCCGGCGACCAGCGGGCTCGACGTATCATCCACCGTAAAGGCACTTGCAGTGCCAGTGCCTTTGGCATTCAGCACCAAGCTGACATTGTCGCCTGAACGGACAAGCGTCGCTTTGAGGCCGTCGTTGTTTGCATCACCGTTAATGGCGTTTTGTACTTCCTCAAGCGTTACACCCTGGTTCTTTAAACGGTCAAGGGTGTCGTCGTAGCGTTTCTGAGTATCCAGGTAGCTTTTGAGGCGGTCGGCATCGAAGTTGGCATTATCTTTATTAGTCAGGATGTCTTCAGCTTTGGTCTCCCAGCCGGTTTCCTTGGTATCCAACTTGTATTGTTCTGCAATGCGCTTGAGCGTATTGGTATGGTGATCCGCTTTATCTTGCGTTGCATCATTCGCCAGTTTTGTGGCGAGTTTTGCCGTATCTACGGAAACGGTTTTCCCGCCTGCAGTAAAGCCGACAGTACCGCTTTTCAGGGTGCCGTCTTTACTCAATGACACCAGTTGGTCACGCTGCGCAGTTGCCAATTGCGTCACGTTGAAATTGTATTCGCCACTGACCGCTGAACCATCTACAGATGCGCCAAGCACAGTGTCATCCGACACTGATGATTTGAGCTTGGAGATCTCCCGGGTCGAATCAAGGCTTTCAACCGTGTCTCTGAAACTGTTGATAGTGGACTGGATTTTTTGCAGTGCACCCAGTTCAGCCTGGCTCTGTGCTTCCTCGCGGTTAAGCTGGTTATCCTCGGGCGCGCGTTCAGCCCCGACGATGGCACTGATCATGGATTCATAATCCATGCCTGAGCCCATACCTGTAATTAACATCGCTACTACTCCTGGCGCACTGCCGTCACTACCGCTTTGCATCCGTGAGGAACCCCATACGGATGCAAAGCGAAAGCAAAAAATACGCCAATACTAAAATGCTGATTTATAAGGGGGACAAATAAAAACAAAGCGGAAGTAATACTTCCGCTTGTCGAAAAAGGCGGCGGAGAATGCCGCCTTCTGTCCTGGTACGGAAAACTTAGCGCAGCAGCTGAGCAACCATACCTGGCATTTGGTTAGCCTGAGACAGAACAGTGATGCCAGCTTGCATCATGGTGTTCTGCTTGGTCATGTTGGCAGCTTCCGCAGCGATATCAGCATCCATGATGCGGCCACGGGCTGCAGTCATGTTTTCGCCGATGTTGCCAGGTTGTTGATGGTAGAGTCGAAACGGTTCTGGGTTGCACCCAGGGTCGCACGTACTGAACCCACGTTGGCAATCAGGTTGTCGATAGCCTGAATTGCATCACCTGAAGCATCTTCAGACATGATGTTACCCAGAGCAGAAGTATCCAGTGCGTTGCTGTCTACAGTAACGTTGATAACGTTTGGATCCAGGCTGTAGTTAACACCAGCAGTATCCATCGCAGTAGTCAGCGCTGACATATCTGTCGTGCCTGTGGCGTTGATGCCTTTCAGAGCTCCAGTTGAAGTATCTACGAAAGGAGCCAGGGCAGTTGCCATCGCCTTGGTGCTAGTCATCTTAGCCTGAGCTTCAGTAGAAATAGTGAAGTCGGTAGTGTTTGCAGTAGTACCAGCCGCAGAGGTATAAGAAATACCCATCTTATCAAGAACTGCGGTGTACTTGGCAACGTCAGCCGCAGCAACACCTGTTGCCTTGCCAGAAGCGAACTTGGTCGCGACAGTAGTCACATCCGCCAGCGCTTTCAGGTCATCAGAGCTGGTAGACAGGCCAACAGACTGAAGTGCATCAGATACGATGCCCTGAGCCATGCTTGCAGACATTGCTTTAGGGTCAGCTTTATTAACGTCTGCACCAACCTGGAAGTTAACACCTTTACCTGACAGAGTAGCGAACAGTTTTTCACCGCTGCCGTAGGTAGTGGTTTCAGTGATGCGGTTCAGTTCTTTGTTCAGCGCTTGGAATTCTTTGTTCAGCGCTGCACGGTCTTCAGTAGAGTTGGTGCCGTTCTTAGACTGAACGCCCAGGTCACGCATACGCTGCAGGATGTTGGTGTACTCTTTCAGTGCGCCTTCAGCAGTTTGCGCCATTGAGATACCGTCGTTGGCGTTGCGGCTTGCTACTTTCAGACCGTTGATCTGAGAAGACATGCGGGTTGCGATTTGCAGGCCAGCAGCGTCGTCTTTTGCGCTGTTGATACGCAGGCCGGTAGACAGGCGTTGCAGTGAAGTATCCAGTGAACCTGGGTGTGCAGCAGGGCACGTTGAGCGCTCAGCGAAGGAACGTTGGTATTGATGGTCATTGACATGAGTCTAATCCTCGTCGCAGTGATTGGGTCCGTCAGCGGCACAATGGCCATCGAACCGAATTAAATAGCTTCTGGTGAGGTAAAACGACCGTTTTTATTGATGGCTTAAATGGAAAGTTAAATTATTTTGGGGCAGGGATGATTCTGTTTATCGCACTCTCCGGATAAACAAAGAGCGGATGACTCCGCTCTTCATTCAACACTCTGGTTCTCGACGCTTCAAAAGGGTTACTTCTCCAGCAATGCCACCACATTCTGACGGGTTGCATTGGCCTGGGCCAGTAAGGTTGGGACAGCGTTTTTCACTAGGTGCATGGAGACATTTTCCGGTGCATCCAGCCAGGACATTTCCAGGTTCCCGCTGGCGTTAACCACCACAGAACGACTTTTCTGGCTGGAAGCCACACGCTCAAGCTCTGCTGCAGTCTGGGCCTGTCGGTGTTCAATCTCCTGCAGGGCGCGTTGCACTTTTTGCAGCAGGCGCTCGATATCTGCCAGTGCCTTACGGGTGGTTTCCGGCTTGCCGAATTCCAGCTCCGCAACATCAGCAGCCTGTTTGTCATGGGGTTCTGCCCTGAGCTTGACCGGGTTGCCGGCTGGCATTATCTGCCCGTTGCCGGACATCCACACACCGTGACGCACTTCCGGCCATCGGCTTTTGTCCACGTTGAAACTCAGCTCACCGTATTTGTCGAGGTCTACCTGGATCTCCCTTGGGGACAGCGCCTGGTTGAGCTTGTCCGCCACTTCACGCGGGGTATCACTGGCTTCAATACGGGCACGTACCGAGCTCGGTTTACCGGCATCAAACTGGAAACGAAGTACTTCGTCCTGGCTTCGCCAGCCCTGGATTTTCAGCCTTTGAGGGAAAATGAAGACGTTGATTTCTCTCCGCGATAATGCGGGGTGAGATCGTGGTTAACCAGCTTTTCACCGTCATACTTTGTCTCATTCACCAGCTTGTTCAGCCGGCTTTTGAGCTGATGAAGCGACTGCTGGAGCTGCTTTTTCTTGCCTTCCTGGGCCTGGAGCATTCGCCGGCCAAGGTGGCGCATCTGTTCCAGCATGTCTGCCGCGTCTTTGAGCGCCTTTTCCATACTCTCAATATGGGCGGCCTGCTGATGGGCAGCGGAAGTCTGCATCAGTTGGCTGCGGTGGCTGCCGACGGGCAGTTGTGAAGCGTCCTGCTTTTTCTCCTTTGAGGATACCGCGCGCGCACTCTGTCTGGCAGGGGCAGCCGGATGCTGGCGACTGACCCGGTCTGCTTTGGTGCTGTCGCCGGATTTTAGTGCACCGAGGCTGGAGGTAACGTGATTGACCACAATGGACTCTTTTTATGGGTTACATCATCTTAAACAGCGACAGGCTCTGGATCTTTGTGTAAGACATCTGGGTTGCCTGCAACGCCGCCATTTCAGTGTTCATCTTCAGGATTGCATCACTGTAATCGAGGTCTTCCACATCACTGATCAAGCCTTTGTTGATCAGCTTGTTGTCATCATGGGCACCGGATACCCGGTCCAGTGATGCGCGCTGCCCACCGATATCTGTCAGCACTTCCGTCATGTCACCAAGGATCCCTTGAGGTTCACCTGGGCATCAGTCACCGACTGGACCAATGCCTGGCCGGAGACGCTTGGGTCGCGCAAATCCTTGATCACCCCGGCAAGTGTATTGAAGATGTCACTTCCATCAGCCTTGCCACCAAAATAGATGGCATTGGCAGTCTGGTTCGAAGGCACTGTCATCGACTCATCGACCGACACCATACGCTGTTCATCATTGCCCTGGTAGACATATTTCCCGCTGGCATCCAGCACAACCGGCTTGGTTGACGTCTGGGTACCGGAAAAAATGTAGTCCCCGCTTGGGTTTTTGCTGTTTGCCGTATTGACCATCTGGTCGAGAATTCCCTGCAATTCAGTGGCGATGGCCTTGCGGCCGCCTTCTGAACTGTTGCTGGCATTCAGCACACCGGTCACTAACTCCTGTGCGCGCAGCAGGCCATTATTAGAGGCATCAATTTCAGATTCTGTCTGGCCAAGCTGGGCGCTGAGGTTGGTAATGTTCTTCTGGAACTGGTCGATGTTTGCCTGCTCGCGCTTCAGCATCATCACCTGCACTGAACCGAGCGGATCATCCGACGGCTCTAGGATACGCTTGTGCGCGCCCATCTGTTCGATAGTGCGGTTAAACCCGGCAGTGGACGTTTCCATACTCGACTGCATGATGTTGTTGAGTTGGGCGGAACTTAAACGCATACGCTAACCCTGCCGTCAGTTAAACATGTTCATGGTGATATCCAGCAGGCGCTGCGCGGTGGAAATCACTTTGGAGTTGGCCTGGTACATCTGGGTGTAGGTCATGATATTGACCGCTTCCTCATCCAGGTTAACGCCGCTGACACTTTCGCGGTCACTTTCAGCTTGCTTCACCAGGTCTTTCGCGGCATCGGTATCTGCTTTGAATTGTGCGGTCTGGATAGCCCAGTCGCCGGTCAGGCCGGTATAAACACCGTAAAGCGGCTTGCCGGTTACCACGCCGATAGCATTTTTGTAGGTATCAGCCTCGCCGGCTGGCAGCTTGCTGGTATCCACGCTCAGGCTGGTGTTTTTCAGGGCTATCATTGCCTGCAGGTTGTCGCTGTTGCCGGGTGCGGCGGACGTCCCGGTACCGGCAAGCGCCAGTGCACGCGGGTCATTGATTTGCAGGTTAAGGCGCTTGGCGGCCCCTTCAATCTGGTCAACACCGCCAAACAACGGCTTGCCCGGGTTGCCGTCAAGATCTGTCCCTTTGGTGTGCTGGTCATTGAACTGGTTGGCAAAACTGTATGCCATCACATCCAGAT
Source organism: Photobacterium sp. JCM 19050 (assembly GCA_001310455.1). Lineage (GTDB taxonomy): Bacteria > Pseudomonadota > Gammaproteobacteria > Enterobacterales > Vibrionaceae > Parasalinivibrio. The sequence goes on along the minus strand of BAXG01000026.1, from coordinate 65,543 downwards.
CCTGCTGAAGGTCTTTCAGCTGGCCGTCACGGTAGTGCATCAGCCCGCCAATGGTACCGCCGACATTGTCATTCAGGCCAAACCGGCTGCTCCCGGTCTGCAGGGTCATGGAACCGTCCTTGCCCTGCACCAGCTTACCGGCGGTATCACCGTTCACCAGGGGCTGGCCCTGATCCAGAGTCACAGAGACAGTGCCATCCTGGTTGTAGGTGGTATGCACTTCCATCATCGATGACAGTTTGGACAGCGCATCGTCGCGGGCATCCTGCAGCGTTGTCATCTTGTCTGCATTCTCACCGGCATCCCGGATGCTGCGGTTCATACTGGCAATGCTGGCGAGCATGGTGTTGGCATCAGACACGGCTGCGTCAAGCTGGCCATTGACTTGATTGCTCTGGCTCTCCAGTTGCGCGCTCATGTTGTTGAACCGGCGCACCATAGACTGGCTCTGGCTGATGATGGTCTGGCGGTGGGCAATATCCTGCGGCTGCGCCGAGGCTTCGTTGAGGGCCGCATAATAACGGTCCAGCCCGGCGCTGATACTGGTGCTGTCGCTGTTAAGAAGGTGTTCGGCCTTACTCATGTACTGCTGGTTAACCTGCTGAAAACCAAACCCGGCACGCTGGCGCTGGATTTGCAGTTGCAGGTAACTGTCTGCTACACGCTCGACATTGGAAACGTGCACGCCATCGCCCATGCCTGAGCCGCTTACCTGTGAGGTCAGCCCCACACGCTCGCGGCTGTAACCGGGTGTCAGTACGTTGGCCACGTTGTGGCCGGTCACCGACAGGCCGGTATTGGCCGCGTTGAGGCCGGAAAGCCCGATGTTAAATAAGCTCATAGGAGTTCGCCATCAGCTGGGTGTTCGCCGGTCAGCAGGTCATCCTCAAAGGCGGGGATCCCCTGGCGTCCAGACTTGATTTGAAGTGACAGCGGGGCTGTGTCTGCAGCCAGCGGGGCTGGATACCGGACGGAACCGGGCTCATGGCAACGGTCTCTTCCGGGCAGGACGTTGTCTGCAACGGCTCTGCTGTCACGCTTTGTTTATCCAAAGCGACCACCTGCCATGGGGCTTAAATGCTTCATGCTGCCCAAGCTGGCGCACCAGCATGTCGGCAATGCCGAGGCTCTGGCGCTGGCTCATTTCCACCGCTAACTGGCTGTCGAACATGCTGCGGTAAAATTTCTGCTGGCGGCTGTTGAACAGGGCGCCGTCTTCGTCAGCCAGCGCATCGCTTGCCTGGCGCATGTGCTTGAGCACCGACTGGAGGAACAGCGCCTCAAACTGGCCGGATGCCTCACGCAGCGCCGCAGCCTTGTCCGGGTTGGCCTTGATGTTGTTCAGGCCATGTACGTCATTGAACAGGCCCGGGTTGTCATTTTCCTGCACTTTCATCAGATAATTACCAGCTCACCGTCAAGGGCACCGGCTTCATCCAGCGCTATCAGGATAGACATCAGGTCACTCGGTGACGCGCCCAGGCTGTTTACTGCTTCCACCAGCGTTTGCAGAGACGTGCCTTTTTTGCTCTCCGGCCAGATAAAGACCTTGCCGTGCTCCTCATCAATAGAGACATCGGAATCCGGCGTCACCGTGGTCTTGCCCTTGGCGAACGCATTCGGTTGGCTGACATTGGATTTTTCCACCACCCGCACGGTAAGGTTGCCGTGGCTGACTGCGGCGGTATGGATCCGTACGTCCTTGCCTACCACGATAGTGCCGGTGCGGGCATTGAACACTACGCGCGCCGGGCGTGGGCCTTCCTTCACATCCAGGTCTTCCAGCATAGCAAGGAAGGTGACGCGCTGGCTGGCATCCAGTGGTGCGCGCACTTTGATACGCGCCAGGTTTTCCGCTGTCGCCACATCCGGGCCAAACACTTTGTTGATGGCCTTTTCAATGTTGCGGGCGGTATTGAAGTTCGGGATCTTGAGGTTCAGCACCACATCCGGCGAGGTGGAGAAAGAGCTCGGTATTTCACGCTCGATAATTGCACCGTTCGGAATAAGGCCGGCTGTCGGGATATTGATGGTAATCCCCGACCCGCTGCTGCCCTGGGCCTGTACGCCACCAACCACCAGGTTGCCCTGGGCCATGGCATAAATCTGGCCGTCTGCACCTTTCAGTGGGGTCATCAAAAGGGTACCGCCACGCAGGCTTTTGGCATCACCGATGGAGGAAACCGTCACATCCAGCTCCTGCCCCTTGCTTGCCATTGGCTGCAGCGTGGCATTAACCGCCACGGCCGCCACGTTCTTGAGCTTTGGATCAACATTCGCCGGCAGCTTGACGCCGAACTGGTTGAGCATGTTCTTGATCGACTGCTGGGTAAACTTGGTCTGGCTCTTGTCACCGGTACCGCTCAGGCCAACCACCAGACCGTAGCCCACCAGCTGGTTTTCCCGGATACCCCGGATATCCACCAGACTCATCAGTGGACGGGCACAGGCGTCAAAAGCTGCCAGCGCCACCATAACGGGCACCAGCCAGCGGAAAATTCGTAACTTGGTCATCTTCATTAAATCGGGAACCAGGAACTGTTAAAGAAGCGGGTCAGCCAGCCGGCCTCGTTGGCATCAGCCAGGGAACCGCGTCCGGCATAGGCAATGCGTGCATCACCGAGGCGCTGGGATGAAACCCGGTTGCTGCCGTCTATGTCGTCCACACGCACCAGGCCAGAGAGCCGGATAAACTCGTTACCCTGGTTGAGGCGCAGCCATTTTTCACCGCGCACGCGCAGAATGCCGTTTGGCATCACGCTGGTCACAAGCACAGTGATGCTGCCGGAGAGGGAATTTTGCTGGGAGCTTGATGATGCGCCTTGAAATCGCGCTTGCCGTTCAGGCCAAATTCGCCATCCGGGTAGCTGGTACCGGCCAGTAACGGCACACCAATGCTGGTGTCGCTTTCCTTGCCGAAACTGGTATCAGCCTGTTTGCTGGAACGGGTTTTTTCATCCAGCGACACGGTCAGGATATCCCCGACGCGGAATGCCCTGCGGTCCTGGAAAAGCGCCATGTTGTAGTTGGCATTAAACAGGCTGCCATCCGGGTCATGGGTATATTCCGGCAGCGCGATATCCGGGTCATCCGGCGGCGGCTGGGTATCGACAAGGGAAGAGACAGGGGCACACCCTGCCACGACCAGTAACATCAGGACGGTAAGCAGTCTCTTCATGCCCCTGACCTCTCTTTAAAAGCTAAATCGGTTAAATAGTCTGGCTGACAAACTTCAGCATCTGGTCGGCGCTGGACACCACTTTGGCGTTCATTTCATAGGCGCGTTGGGTGGTGATCATGTCGACCATCTCTTCCACCACGCTGACATTCGACCCTTCCAGCTGAACTGGCTCAGGTGCCCGAGGCCGTTTTCACCCGGAATACCCTCAACAGGCGCGCCGGACGCACCGGTTTCAGCAAACAAGTTGCCACCGAGCTGTCAAGGCCGGCCGTTGGCAAAGTTCACCAGGGAAATCTGGCCAAGCTGCTGCGGCTGGGTATCGCCGGGAACGGTCACGTTGACGATGCCATCCTTGCCCACAGAGAAGTTGGTGGCGTTTTCCGGGATCTCGATATTCGGCACCATCGGCAGGCCGGATGCGGTCACCAGCATGCCTTCACTGTTGCGGTGGAACTGACCGTTCCGGGTGTAGGCAGTTGAACCGTCAGGCATTTCAATCTGGAAGAAACCGCCGCCCATGATCGCCATATCAGTGGCTTGCTGAGTATTCTCGTAGGCTCCGGTGCGCATCAGTTTCTGCGTACCTGCCACACGGACACCGTTACCCAGTTGAAGGCCACCCGGCAGTTCATTTTGCTGATCAGCCATGGCGCCCGGCTGCTTCTTGGTTTGGTAGAACAGGTCCTCAAACACCACGCGGTCTTGCTTGAAGCCGGCGGTATTGACGTTTGCCAGGTTGTTGGCAATCACCTGCATCTGGGTATCCTGGGCTGCAAGGCCCGTTTTACTTACCCAAAGTGCTGCATGCATGCGTTACTCTCCAGCCCGTTTCCGGGCCGGTTCAAAATAGGGGATCAGCTTCCGCGTACGATACGGTTGCCGGTGGATGCCAGCTCGTCAGCGGCTTTCATCATCTTGATCTGGAATTCAAAATCCCGGGCAAGGGCAACGTTGCGGACAAGTGAGTCAATGGCATTGACGTTACTGCTTTCCACATAGCCGGATGCCACTGTTACCGAATCACTTTCTGCGGCGCGGGCATTTTTGCCGGTCATGCGGAACAGGCCGTCTTCACTTTTGTGCATGTCCTTGAGATCCGGCTTCACCAGCTTGAGGCGGCCCACTTCCTGCACTGCGGTGCCACCCGGAGCAATAATGGAGATGGTGCCGTCTTTGCCGATATTGAGCTCCTTGTGCTCAGGGATCACGATAGGACCGCCTTCCCCCATCACCGGACGTTCACCCAGCATCAGCTCACCATTGTCATTGAGGTGGAAGGTGCCTTTTCGGGTATAGCTTCCGAGCCGTCAGCCGCTTCAACCGTAAAAAAACCCTGGCCACGGACAGCAACATCCAGCGGGTTATCGGTGTAATCAAGGGAGCCGGTCGAAAAGTCGGTACCGCCGTCACGTACCGCAACCAGGGTACGGGTCTGGAAACCCGGCCCTTTTACCGGCACGCTTTCCGCGGTTTCAATATCCGCTCGGAAACCGCTGGTGTTCACGTTCGCCAGGTTGTTGGCATGAACCTGCTGCGCCATCATTACGCGGGTTGCGCCGGATACGGCAGTAAAGAGCAATCTGTCCATCTGTCAGCCCGTTACATGTTCTGGAACAGGATCTGGACCATCTGCTGACTGGCCTGAATGGTTTTCGCGTTGGCCTGGTAGTTACTCTGGGCCGCCATCAGCGATACCATTTCGCCGGTCAGGTTGACGTTGGAGCCTTCGTACATATTGGTACGCAGCTTACCGAGCTGGCCGGAACCTGGGGATCCGGTAATTGGCGCACCCGACTCAATGGTCTGGGTCCAGCGGGTGCCTCCGGCCTGTTGCAGGCCTTCCTGGTTCGGGAAGCGGGCAAGTAGCACCTGACCCTGCGCCTGGGTTTTACCGTTTGAGTAACGGGCGTAAATCACACCGTCATTGTCAAAGTACCAGCCGGCCAGTTTGCCCGGTGCACAACCGTCCTGATTGTTTTTGTTGATGGAAAAGTCGCTGCCGAACTGGGTAAAGCCGGACATATCGATCTGCACATTCATCGGTGCAGAGCCGTTTTCCGGATTGAAAGACAGCATAATAGGATGTGTTTTTACTTCTTCCGGCTTTGTGGAAGTGCCATCCGTTGCTGCCGCAAACCCTAAAGGTTTAGTTTTGCCATCAGTGTCAGTTTGAGTACCCGTATCTGAAGTACCCGGCTTTGTTGGGTCTGGCTTGACTGGAACAGGGATTTGATGGTTTTCGTAAAGCTGCCCTTGCGCATCAAACGTCAGTTCCTCGGACATCACAGGCTTAGGGTTGTCATCCACCATGTAATGCACTTTCCAGCTGTTGTTGCCTGTTTTGACGTAATACTGGGTCACCGCGTGCTCGCCGCCCAGAGAGTCAAAAACAGTAGTGGTTGCGCTGGAGGTAAAAGTGGACGGGTTTTCAGGGTCGAACGCAAAGTTCTTGTTGGTGTCATCAATCGCCGGCGCGTTGGCATTCAGGTTCACACCCATAAACATCTTTGAGGTGGTCTTGGCCGGCATGTCTGCGGTGTTGACAGACAGGCTGGTCAGGCTGCCGTTCTGGATGGCACCGGTATCTGTCACACCGTAGCCCATCAGCTTATAGCCGTCAGCAGATACCAGGTTGCTTCTGCATCCAGATTGAACACGCCATTCCGGGTGTACATCTGCTGGGCGTTGCTTTCCACCATGAAAAAGCCCTCGCCATTGATGGCAAGGTCACCGTTACGGCCAGTGTTTACGGTCGCACCGCCGATGAAGTTCTGGCGGATATCAGACACTTCCACACCACCCATTTCACCGCCGCCAAACTGGGGTGCATACACATCCTGGAATTCGGTCCGGGAAGACTTGTAGCCAATGGTGTCAACGTTGGCGATGTTGTGGCTGATGGTGTTGATCTGTTCTGAAGTCGCCCGCAGGCCACTTAATCCAATATTGATAGACATCAGTAATCCTTATCAGGCTGTAATTTCGCGCATGTCATACATGTACATCTGGGTTCCACCGCTGAGGCTCAGGCGGATGCTGCCGCCGTCAGACGGGATATTCACGGACTCCACCTTGGCCGCAATCATCATCTTGTCGGTACGTGCCGCCCCGCCCTTTTCACTGATGACCTCAAACCGGTAGTCACCGGCACCAAGATCCTCACCGGAAAGGGGAACGTTCACCATACCTGCAGGCTGCGAGCCCAGTCTGATGGTTTTGACTTCCTTGCCCTTGGCGTCATAAACCCGCACCGTTGCATTGTCTACCGGGGTCTTGAACTCAACCCGGCCGTCGACACTCTGGTTTTCGCTGATGTGCAGCGGATGGTTCAGTTCCATCACCACCTTTTTGCCTACGAGGTTGGTGGCCTGCAGGGTTTCCGAGTTGGTCATGCCGATGTTGACGTTGTTCATCCCGGCCTTGAGGCCTTCCAGGCTTTGTACCGCTGACATCATGCCGAGTTGGCTCAGGTACTGGGTGCCATCTGTCGGATTGAGCGGGTTCTGATTCTGGACCTGGGCAACCATCATCTTGAGGAAGTCGTTGCCGCTGGGACTCAGGCCATTTTTCCCGATCCGGTTGGTTTCCGGCTGGGAGCGGTCGTTGTACAGCGCTTCAGATTTAATCTGGTTCAGGCTCATCGTGGCTCCTAGCTGGTCTGGCCGAGGCGGAGGATGGACTGCTGCATGCTGCGCGCCCGGGTCATCACATCCACGTTGGTTTCAAAGTTGCGGGAGGCTTCCATCATGTCTGCCATCTCTTCCACCGGGTTGACGTCCGCGTAGAACACGTAGCCATCTTTATCAGCTTTTGGGTGCTGCGGGTCATACCGGCGGATAAGGGGTTCCTTGCTCTCTTCAATACCGTCGATGCGTACCATGGCGCTTGGCATCGCACCGCTGGTTTCCGTCATCACGGTTTCAAAAACCGGGTATTTGGCGTGGTAACCGGTCTTTTCCGAGCCGGAGGCACATCGGCGTTGGCAAGGTTGCTGGCAACGGTGTTCAGGCGAACGGTCTGTGCCAGCATGGCCGAACCGGCAATGTCATAGATGTTGTAGAAAGACATCGTGATTAACGTCCTTTAATGGCTTCACGCAAGCCGGTGAGCTTCATATTGAGAAAGGTCATGCTGGTCTCGAACGCCATGGCGTTTTCAGCAAACTTCGCCTGCTCGATACCCAGTTCGACGGTGTTTCCATCCTGTGAAGGCTGCTCAGGGTTGCGGTAAAGCAGGGCATATTGGTGCGGCCCATGGCGATGGCTGAGGTGTTTCTGCCGGGCTTCGTTGGCGATATCATTCATCGCCTGTTCAAAGCTGAGATCGCGCGCCTTGAAGTGCGGGGTATCCACGTTGGCAAGGTTACCGGCCAGGACCTGCGCGCGTTGAGTTCGAAAGGCCAATGTATTAGGGTGTACGCCCAGCGCCGTCTCAAAATCAATTGCCATGTTATCCACTACCTGCTTATTCAGTACGGGCGCAATAAGCATTATGCATGCCACCTTTCAATAGCCGTGTTTTCAGTTATTTACCTGATGAATAATTCAAGCAGACCCACAAAGCGGAAGTGTCGCTTCCGGCCGGAAAAGCGTATTGGCATCACCGGCTTAAACACCGTTGCAACAATGCTTGCCTGCCTGTTGGTGTTACTTTGCCCGGCCAGAGTATCCGCAAAAGAGAAACCGGCGATGAGTGAGAGTCAGGTAAAGGCTTTTATCACCTCACAAGTTGCCCGCTATGCTCACAGCGTTGGCAGCCACAAATACCGGGTGGATGTCCACCCGTTCCCGGCACTCAGTCCGTGCACAGGCCCCCTGAACAAAGAACTCAGTAACCCGGAACAGCCAGTTGGCCGGCTTACCCTGACCTTATCGTGTGAAACCCCTTACCACTGGAAAGCACGCATCAAGGCAAAAGTCTCTGTGCTGGTAAAGATGGTGGTGGCAGGCAAGCCCCTTCGGCGTAACCAGCAAATCACCCGGAGCGATCTCAGCCTCAAGGCCACTGACATCGCCTACATCCGGCACGGCTATTTCACTGATATGTCGAGACTGACCGGAAAGGCGATGAAGCGTAATGTACAGGCAGGGCATATCCTCACACCGCGCCAGGTTGAAATGCCGGAATGGGTGAAAAAGGACAGCGAGGTCATTATCGAGGCACGCCGTGGTACCATGGTGGCGCAGATGAAAGGCATCGCGCTTGAGAGCGGGGCACAAGGGGACACTCTCCGAGTCCGTAACCTCTCGTCGCAAAAAGAAATACTGGCAACCGTCACCGGCCACAACAAGGTGAACACACTATTTTGACGCCAAAATCCCAGCACTTTTTTGCAGTTGGGTATTAAGTGACTCCCGGATGTGGTCGCTTTGGACAAACAAGGGCACCACTCACTGAAGAACGGGCAATGATCGGAAAAATCGGATTCACCCAGCCTACCGGCTATACACGGGAAACCACTGGCAACCGCAATGTTCGCCAGCAGCAGCCTTCGCAGACCAGCGTCAGTGCGGATATGCGCACCATCAACAGTGCCAAAGCCGCGGTGAAACAGGCACCGGATGTAGACATGGATAAAGTGGCTGCCATGAAAGCCATGCTGCAAAACGGTGAGGTTTCAGTAAACCTCGACAGCCTGGCAGACAGCATGCTGGACTATTACGCGTCCAAATAACCGTTGCCAGAACACCGGCACACCCCACTGACTGATAAACCTGAAACCCGGCACCACCATGACTGACCGCACTGCACTGATAAAAACCCTGCTGACTGACCTGGCCCGGGACGTGGCCGGCTATACCGAATTGGATACCTTGCTGGGACGACAGCACAGCCAGCTCAGCAGCCGTGACAGCGCATCTCTGACAGCCACCAACGTGGCCCTTCAGCAGTTAATGGACACCCTGAACACCCGCGCCTTGAGAAGGGTTGAAAGCCTGAAAGCCCTGGGGCTCAGCCCGGATGATGATGGGATGCAGCGCCTGTTTTCTGCCCTGCCACCCGCGTACGGCGTGAAAGGCAAAAATCAGTGGCAGACACTGTACCGGCTTGCAAAGCGCTGTCAGGGTCAGAACAACACCAATGGCCGGCTGCTGGCCCAGCAAAAACAGGCTTTGACCAAAGTATTGCACCCAGAGCAAGCCTTCAGCTATGCGCCAGTGCACGTTAAACCGTCTCAAATGATGTCCCTGCGCACTGTTGTCAGCATGGCTTTCTCCTTCGCAGTTGCCTTACCTGCGGCAGCACAGGCAGGCTCCGGACTTGATGACACCTTCAATGCCTCCCTTGCCTGCAAATCACACTTTGTATCCGCCCTTTTTGACCAGCAGGTGAGGTTCAGCAACAGCCACCTCACACCGTGTGAGCGCCGCGATGCAGAAAACCGGATAGACAATGCCCGGATCAGGCTGGATAAAACTCACGATTATTGCCAGGCACTGGAAGAGCTGGGAAAGGACACATACAGCCACCTGGAAGCTGAGATGGGGGATGTCCATGAATTTCATGGCGAAGGGGCGGTTCATAACGGGTAATCCGTGAACCGGATGAGATATCAGAATTTGCGGCGCAGCCGGCTCGCATGGCCAGTTCATCAAGCACTTTTTGTTCCTGCCGCGCCTGTTTGAGCGCATGTTGTTTCAGACGCTTGTCCACCACCTTTTCCCCCATTTTGACCTGCCGGTGCTGGGCGATGACCCGGTCGTTGATACTGCGAAGTTCCACATCAGACATCATCAGCTCATGACGCTGAAGTGCCGTCAGGCTTTCCAACTGGCTACGGAAACGGGCCGTTCCTTTCATCATCAGGGCTGAGGTATGGCTGCCTCCGGAGAACCCATACTGTCCGGAAAGGTCTTCCAGCACTTTCAGCCGGTCTTCGTGGGCCTGATGCTGACGGCGGACTTCACCGGCTTCCCCCTGCAACCGGTCGAGCTTTTCCTGCTCCCGGCCACACCAACCCTGTACCACTTTGAGCCGACGCATTATTCAACCCCCGGCAACTGCATCATCAGGTTAAGGCTGTCATTAAGGGTGACTTTCTCGTACATGCCCTGCTGGAGGTACTGGCAGATAAACGGGTACGCCTGGACGGCGAGATCCAGCGTGCGGTCCTGCCCTGCCTGATAGCCACCAAGGGACATCAGATCCTGAACCTGCCGGTAGCGGGCATAGAGCTGTTTCACCCGCTGTGCGCGTCGCAGGTGGTCAGGGCTGACAATCTGTGGCATGGCGCGGCTGATGGATTGTTCGATATCAATGGCCGGATAATGTCCCTGCTCGGCAAGCTCCCGGTTCAGCACAATGTGGCCATCAAGGATGGCGCGGGCAGCATCGGCAATCGGGTCCTGTTGGTCGTCCCCTTCCGAAAGCACCGTATAGAACGCGGTGATCGATCCCCGGTCACTGGCGCCGTTCCCGGCACGCTCCACCAGTTGCGGCAGAAGGCTGAATACAGACGGCGGATAACCCTTGGTAGCCGGCGGCTCCCCCACCGCCAGTGCAATCTCACGCTGAGCCTGGGCGTAGCGGGTCAGGGAATCCATCAGCAGCAGCACGTCCATGCCCTGATCGCGGAAATACTCTGCAATCCGGTGGCAAAGCTGCGAAGCGCGAAGGCGCATCAGCGGGGGATCATCAGCAGGGGAGGCAATCACCACCGCATTTTTCATGCCTTCTTCACCAAGGGAGTGCTCGATAAATTCGCGCACCTCGCGGCCGCGTTCACCTATCAGGCCGACCACGGTAATCTGCGCCGTGGTGCTGCGGGTCATCATGCCAAGGAGCACACTCTTGCCGACGCCTGAACCGGCAAACAGCCCCATACGCTGACCCTTGCCGACACTCAGCATCCCGTTGATCGCCCGGACGCCTACATCCAGCGGCTGGGAAATCGGCTGGCGGCGCAGTGTTGATACTCTCCCCTTGCAGGGAAATACGCTGGTCGCAGCGAAGCGGGCCCTTGGTGTCCAGCGGCTCACCAAGCCGTTCAGCACCCGGCCAAGCATCGTCGGGCCAACCGGGATTTTGCTGTCACCCTGAAGCGGCAGCACCCGGCAACCTGGGCGAAGCCCGGTGGTATGACGAATGGGCATCAGCACCGTGGCCTGGCGGTCAAAGCCGACAACTTCCGCCTCGACCACATCACCGTGGTCGGTTTCAATCAGGCAGCGCTGCCCGGTACACAGCCGACAACCGACAGCCTCAAGGGTCAGGCCGGCCATTCGAACAAGGCGGCCGTAGGTCTGGGCTACCGGTATCTCGGGAATATGCAGGGAGGCACTGCTCAGGCGGGCGCTGAGCTCCGCGGCAAAATCACGCATCAGTCAGCAGGTTGTCTTTGACCGCATCCATGCAGGCTTCAAGGCGCGCCTCGCTGTCCGCAAGGGCTTCAGCATCATCGGTCACGACCCGGCAACTGCCGGCAGCAAGCTCAGGATCCTGCTTCAGGTTCCAGTCCGCCACTTTCTCCGGCACCAGATCAACCAGACGCTGGCAGTCACCCGGGTTGAGGTAAACCGTAATGCCGGTTTTGGTTTCGGGGATCTGTTCGAGGGTTTCTTCAATCAGTTTGACGATTTGCCCCGGCTGGAGGCTGAGCTCTGCACGGATCACCTGGCGGGCAACCTTCTGGACCAGATCGCAAATCATCTCACTTTGCTGGCGCACATGGTTATGGAACACCTGCTCAATCTGCTTCACCAGTTGGTCTGCCGTTGCCACCGTACCCGAAAGCTGCTGGCGCACCTGCTCAATGCCCTGCTGGAGCCCCTGTTGGTGACCTTCATCCAGCCCTTGTTGGCGACCGGCTTCCATCCCCTGGGTCAGGCCGTCCTGGTAACCCTGGGCATGGCCTTTTTGCTGGCCGTCATCAAAGCCGCTCTGGAATTCTTCGTGGTAACCGCCATCATCACCAAACAGGTCATCCCCCTGGCTGGCAAGCGGCGGGAAATGGTAATGGCGGTAGTGTCCGGCTTCGGGATGCAGAATAAGCGGATGGTTCTTTTTCATGCTTATTCCACCACCGGCTCACTGAACAGCGCCAGTTCGACCTCACCGTCGTCAGCAAGCTGACGCAGCAGGTTGACCAGCTCCTTGCGGGCTTCTTCCACGGCACTGAGACGCACGCGTCCCTTACCTTCCATCGCTTCACGCAGATACTGGGCTGCACGCTTCGGCATGGTGGCGAAGATCTTGTCGAGCAGGGCTTCGTCGGCACCTTTGAGGGCAATGGCCAGCATTTCCTGGTCCGCATCTTCCACCAGACGCTCCAGAGTGGCTTCGCTTTGGCGTACCAGGATATCGAAGTTGTACATCTGGCTTTCAAGCCGGGAAACCAACTCGGGATCCTGCGCCTTAAGGTCAGTAAGCACTTTCTGGCTCTGGTTTGACTGCAGCCGGTTAATGATCTCGCCCGCGTGCTGGGTGCCATCAACCGTGGTGCTGCTCTGTTGCACGGTTTCACTCAGGAAGCCGTTCAGCAGCGCCTGTACCTCTTCCATCATACTCGGGTGGATTTCACTGAGGTTGGCAAGGCGGTAAAGCAGGTCATCCATGCTGTCTTCCGGCAGGCGGCTCAGCACATCTGAAGCGATATCCGGTTCAAGGTAAGCCAGGAACACCGCCTGCATCTGCGGGTGCTCATCGGCAATCAGTTCTGCAATCTTGGCAGGTTCAAGCCACTGCAGGCGCAACAGGTCCTGTTTGAGGTTGTCGCCATAGATGGAATCAATAAGCGGCCGGGACAGGGACTTGCCGAGCGCACGGTCGAGGGTGCGCTCCAGGTAGCGCGCGAGGCGCCTGAAATGCCGGATTCAGATTTAAAGTCCAGGAAGAATCGGCGGTAAACCGTCTGTACCTGCTCATTTTTCATCGCCGGGATACGGGCCATGGCCAGAGACAGCTCTCGCACCTGGTCGCGGTCAAGCTGTTTCAGCACATTAGCCGCCGCCTCTTCGCCCATACTCAGCAGAAGGATGGCAGCCTGTTCAATCCCCTGATTGTGTTCAATTGTCTGCATCTTTCGGTGTAATCCACTGTTTGACGACATGGGCTACCCGCTCAGGCTCACGTTCAGAAAGCATTTGCAGGTAAGACGACTGGGCTTCAAGCCCGGTTTCTGCGCTCGGCAGCTCCGGCATATCCATGGCGCTGGACGTCACCGGTGCCAGCTGACTGCTGTTGCCGGCAGCCGGTACAGCCGCCGCTGTCTCAGAAGCGCTGTCAGCCGCAGGCAACAACGTCTGGCTATCACGTCCTTTCACCGGTTGTGTGTTGCTGTCACTGCCCGCAAACAAGGTGCGAAGAGCCGGGCGGACAACCACAAACAGGATGGCCAGGGCGACAATGGCAGACAGGATATAGTGCAGGTAGTCGAGCCAGATGCTGTCGGTATACCAAGGTGGCTTCTCATCGAGCGCCGCCGGTTTTTCCAGATTGAACGGGTAGACATGTACGCTCAGCTTGTCGCCGCGCTTGCTGTCCATACCCAGTGCGTCGGAAAGCATCACCTTGATGTTATCCAGCTCCTTGGCGCTGTAGGCATCCGGCTTGCCATTCAGCAGCACAGACACACTCAGCTTTTTCACGTTGCCCTGTTGGTAGGTGATGTGGCGCAGGGTGCGGTCAACCGCATAATCCTTGGAAGATTCTCCGCGCTCATTGGTCATCTTGCCCTGTTTTTCTTTTTTGTCTTTCTCTTCCGGCGGGCGGTTGCTCAGGGAGCCCGGCACACCTTGCGCCGGCTGGTTGGCATCGCGGTCAAAAGAGCTGTATTCACTGCGTACTTTGGCATCCGGGCCATAGGCTTCCTCGGTGGCTTCCACCTTGTCAAAGTTGACATCTGCGGCGACTTCCACCCGGAAGTTGTTGAGGCCAACCAACGGGCGCAGCATGCGCGCAGCGCTTTCGGAGTAGTCCGCCTCAACCTTGCTGACATAGCTCAGATAGCGGCTTCCGCCCTGACCCTGCATGGCACCGTTGCCAAAGTTCTGGGACAGCAGGTTGCCGTGTTGGTCGATGACATTCACCCGGTCAGCTGACAGATCCGGCACACTGCCGGCAACCAGATTGACAATGGCTGTTACCTGCTCAGCAGTAAGGATGCGGCCCGGCATCAGGGACACCACCACAGATGCTGTCGGTTTGTCTTTTTCCCGGCCCACAAAAAGGGTTTGCTTAGGGATGGCAAGGTGGACACGGGCGTTGTCGACACCGTCAATCGACATGATGGAACGGGCGAGCTCCCCTTCCAGGCCATAGCGGTAACGGGCGACCTCCACAAACTGGCTGGTGCCAAGGCTGGAGTCCTGGGTCAGGATGCTCAGCCCTTCCGGCTGCTCCGGCTTGATACCTGCTGCGGCAATCGCCATGCGTGCTTCGTTGATTTCGGAGCGTTCAACCATAATGTTGCCAAGCTGCGGCTCTACATAGTAGTCGAGGCCGTGCTGGTCGAGCACCGAAATCACCTGGGTGGTGTCATAGTGCTCGTACTCCCCGTAAAGCGGGCGGTATTCATCATTGCCCTGCCAAAGCCCCATCACCACAGTAACAGCAACAGCTACAGCGATAAGGGTCAATAACGCAACCAGCCTGGCGCCGCTGAAAAAGCGTTGCCAGGCTGCCGGACCGTCGATATTCGCCAGTTTTTGTTTCAGAATTTGGGCCACTGGTGTCACCTGTTACACGGGCATTTTCATAACGTCGTCATATGCGGACATCAGGTTGTTTCGCACCTGCACCATGGCCGCAAAAGAAAGGCTTGCCTTCTGGCCGGCAATCATTGCGCCCACCAGGTCATCGCTCTTGCCCATGTCTACCGCTGTCATCTTGGCAGCCGCATCCTTGGTCTGGGCATCCACGTTGTGCACCGCGCCTGCAATGACATCAGCGAAGTTAACACCACCGGCAGCACGGTTGCTAAGCGGGTTGGAAGCGATGGCTTCAGGGGTTCCCCCGGAGACCTGGGTACGGATCTCGCCAATCTGGTTCAGGATGGAATCAAAGCCCATCAATTCATTTTGCATCGGATAGGTCCCGTTTCGGTCAAGAGGAGTAGGTAACCGGCAGCGCCCCTTCTGAGGGCTGGCCGGAAAGGAGCTGGTCTATATCCCAGCCATGTTCACGCATGGTTTGTATTTTGTAGCGCAGCGCCCGGGTACTGACCCCGAGTTCTTCTGCTGTTTTGCTGCGGTGCCCGTCGAAACGGCGCAGGGTCTGGATGATGGTATTGAACTCAGCAAGCTTGCGGCTCTTGTGCAGGTCCGGCTTGCTCTCATCCCCCTCTTCGTGCAGAGGTTGCAGTGAGCGCTCCACCGGCTCCGGCAAATCAGTCGCTGTCACCAGCGATGGGACAAATCCCGGCAGCATCAGGTCTTCTTCCCGGATAACGCAGCCCCGGCTCATTACCAGTGCACGCTGGATAACGTTTTCCAGCTCACGCACATTGCCCGGCCAGCCATACGCTTCCAGGGCCCGGCAAGCCGAATCGGCAAAAGTGATGATGTTCTGGCTTGAAGGCAGGTGACGGCCAAGCAGGCTTTCCGCCAGTGGCACGATATCTTCCCGGCGCTCCCGAAGCGGCGCGCACTGCAAGGGAAAAACATTCAGGCGGTAAAAAAGGTCAGAGCGGAAACGGCCGTCAGCCACCATCTGCTCCAAATCACAGTTGGTTGCCGCCAGCACGCGGATATTGAGTTTGATTTTCTGGTGACTGCCAAGACGCTCGACCTCGCGCTCCTGCAACACCCGCAGAAGTTTTGTCTGCATAGCCAGGGGCAGCTCACCGATCTCATCCAGCAGAAGGGTTCCTTCGTTGGCCAGTTCCAGTTTGCCTGCCACTGCGGTTGCTGCCCCGGTGAACGCCCCTTTTGCATGGCCGAACAGAATAGATTCCAGCATGGTTTCCGGAATGGCCGCGCAGTTAATTGCAATGAAAGGCCCGGAGCTCGGGGTGAGGCCTGGTGGATAAACCGAGCCAGGACTTCTTTCCCAGTCCCGCTCTCGCCATTAATCAGGACGGAGGCATCGGTTTGCGCCACGCGCTGTGCAAGTTGGTACAACTGTCGGCTCTGGTCTGACTTGGCTACCACATCAGATTGCTGGCAGCGCATCATGGTCAGGCGGCTCACCAGCTGTGCCAGGTGATAAGACTCAAACGGCATCAGCAGGTAATCTACCGCGCCTTGCTGCATGGCACGGGAAACCGGGCCGGCTTCCTGCATTTCTGCCACTACCACAACCGGGCCATTAAAGCTCCGCAGCGGCGTCCGGGCCATCAGGTCAGAAGCTTCCAGCGCGCGGTTGAGACGGCTTGGCAGCATTACCATATCCCAGTGGCCGTTTTCCAGCGAATGGGCAAAAGCTGGCCAGCCGGATACCCGGGTAAGGTGGTAGCCATCCCCTTCCGGTGCCAGGCAGTCTCAGCCACTGTCACTTTGCAGCATCAGGATGTGCCACGGCGCTCTCATGGTGCGTTTTCTCATGATTTTGCGCCCCCTGATTTACCTTTCGGCGCCATTTTTATCAGGCGGATCACCACACGGCGGTTTTTATCCCGGCCCTTTGGCGTATTGTTGTCAGCCACCGGAAAGCGATCCCCGTGGCCGCGAATTTCAATCTTTTTCAGCGGTACGCCGTTTTCCACCAGAAGCGCCGCCACTTCCTCAGCCCGCTCGCGGGACATGCGCATGTTGGTCGCCCAGTTACCCTGGTTGTCGGAATAACCGTCCACCAGCACCTTGCGGATGGAAGGTTCGTTTTTCATCAGTACCGCGATCAGCTTGATGTTGCGCGCAGCAGCGGCATCCGGCTCTACCTGACTGGCGTTGTAATGGATAACCGTCTGGCGGGCAGAGGCGTAACTGATAGGCAGCATGCCGGAGCGACACCGGTTGAACGGGTCCGTCACATCACCAAACCGGACATTGGATACAACCAGGCTCTGGATATCGTTGTTGGCATCTTTCATGCTAATCCAGAGCCAGTCACCATCAGAAAGGCTCTCGTAAAGATCCTGGACACCGGCAAGGTGCAGCCCGCCATCCAGGGTGGTGGTCACCTGGCTTTGTAAGTAAAAGGGCGGTAAATTTCCGAACGCCAGTAAGGCGGAGTGGCGATGGAGGAAAGAAGCGACTGCACAGCCATCCCCGATTCCGGTTTTATTTCCAGGCTCATCGGCTGGGCCGGTTTTGCCACCAGCATTACCTTGCCGAACCCTTCTATCGGGTGGGTCAGTTCGCACCTGTCCTTCCCACCGTCGAACAACCAGACACTGCTGTCGAGGTCTGTGGTCCAGATGCTTTCACTGGCAAAAGCCATGGGTGCAAAAATAACCAGCACGTAAAGTAAGCGCATCATAGACAATTCGGAAATAACCTTAACCTGTGAGGACCAACCGGTTGTTGTCGGAAATACAGTTGTAGTTAAATTCAAATAGCAAACCGTTATTTTAACCATCTAAATATTTAAACTATCTAAATATTCAGTGGATGCTAATTTACGTTCAACATACAAAAATAAAAAATCCACACACTTTTACGCATAAAAGCATGGATAAAAAGGCGTCCCAAGATCATGCCATGACCAAAAAACAACCAAATTAATCAGCAACAAAAATTTAAAAAACCGGCTATAAATTATGGATTCAATAAATAAACCATTAAAAGCTTACACTGCTTTTTATTATTCATCATTCTATAAGCGCGGAGAATAAAAAACCAATCGACATATATTGTCAACTGTCAATGCACTGACAAATCCATGTTTCAGACGTTACTTTATTGACACAAATATTGCTCAGTTTAATTATTTGACAAAAAGACGCTCACTCCGTAGTCTCTTCGCGCTTTCGTTTACTTCACATCCCCTGTTTGCAATATAGCCAGTTATTACATTTATGTAATTTAATTGATTTAAGTTGTAACCATATCCATTAAATAGTGAAGACCGGAATATAATTTTAAAAACTAATTGGCAGCCAATGAGCACCAATTATTTTCTCGTGAATGTAACTGTACTTTTCGCGGACCTTTCTGTTGCCAATGGTTATGACAAAGAAAAGTAAAATCATCACAGAGCCTGAAAATTCAGACATACAGGCATTTGACCTGGCAAGCCCTGAAAACCGGATTGGGGCTGTGCAGGCTATTATCGACAATGTCTGTAAACAGTTTGAGCGTAAGGCCAAGCAGATGTTCCAGCACACGCTGCGTCGCCCGGTCGAATTCAGTTATAAAAAACAGCACAACATAAAACTGCGCGAATACCTGCAACCACTTTCAAAACAGGCACTTTACCGCGAATTCAACGTTGTCCCCTTTGAACTGGCCGGTACCCTGGCAATTGAACGGGAACTGCAGTTTTTCCTGGTGGACATATTCTTCGGCGGCAAAGGCATCAACACACGAAAAACTGACATCAGCGACACAGAGCTTCGCATGGTTGACCGGTTTTTCAGCCAGATTCTTGCCCAGTTTTCTGCCTCCTGGCAAACCACCACCACCTGGCAGTGCGAACTTGCACCCAAAAGCCGCCTGCAGGAAGGTAACGGTCCCCAGGGCGAGCAACTCTACCTGGTTTGCCGCTTTACCCTGGAAACTGCCGGCCACAGCGGCTGGCTCGACATCAGCCTGCCGTTTGAAAGCCTTGATTTCCTCCGTGACCAGCAGGGCAAAACGGAAGACGTGGAAGCCGACCCTGAACTGCAGCGGAAAATCCGCTCCACCCTGAAAAAAGCCCCTATCCGCCTGACAACGACCCTGTGCGAGCGCCGGCTGATGCTGGGAGACGTGATGGGCCTGAAGGCCGGGGACGTCATCCCGGTTGAAATGCCGGGGGAAGTCACTGTCCGCGCGGGCAAATCCCCCTTATTTACTGCTCGGGTGGCTGAGAATAATTCCACCCTGGTTCTGCACATCCAAAACGTGATTGAAAAATAACAGGCACTGACATGACAGATTTGAATTCAGACCTCAACCTCGACCTGGATGACCTAGACCTCGGTGTCGGCTCTGACGGTATGGCCAAATCCGGCAGCGCAAAAGAGATGGGCTTCCTGCGCAGCATCCCGGTAAACCTGACTCTGGAAGTTGCCAGCACCGAACTGATGGTGGGCGATCTGATGAACATCACTCCTGGCACCGTGATCGAGCTGGACAAGCTCAGCGGCGAGCCAATGGATGTGAAAGTTAACGGCACCCTGCTCGGCCACGCGGAAGTGGTTATCGTCAACAACAAGTACGGTCTGCGCCTTGTGGACGTGGTAGACGACAACGACATGATCCAGGGCCTGGCAAACTGATGCGATGCCCAGCCGCACTGCAGAAGCTCCTTCTGCTGACGCCTCTGCTGCTTGCCAGCCTGCCGGTTGCGGCCGGGCAGAATATCCCTTTCCTGTCTGTGACCGGGCCAAACGGTACTGAGGAATACAGCGTCCAGGTCCAGGTTTTCCTGCTGATGACGGCGCTGGCATTCCTGCCGGCCATGCTGCTGATGGTCACCAGTTTTACCCGCATCATTATCGTGCTCGGTATTCTGCGACAGGCCATTGGCTTGCAGCAAAGCCCACCAAACCGGGTACTGGTTGGCATTGCGCTTACCCTGACTCTTTTTATCATGCGCCCGGTTTTCCATGAGGTGTACGACAAGGCGATCACCCCTTACCAGAAGGGGGATATCAGCATGCAACAGGCATTCACCCTCGCAGAGGGGCCGCTGAAAACCTTTATGCTGGCCCAGACCCGGGAAACCGACCTCAAGCAAATCCTGCGTATAGCCAATGAAAAAGCTCCGGCCAAGGCCCAGGATCTCGATTTCCTGCTGGTGATGCCGGCCTATGTCCTCAGCGAACTAAAGACCGCTTTCCAGATCGGCTTTATGCTATTCATCCCTTTTCTTATCATCGACATCGTGGTCGCCAGCGTGCTGATGGCCATGGGTATGATGATGCTGTCACCGCTGATTATTTCCCTGCCGTTTAAGTTGATGGTATTCGTGATGGTCGACGGCTGGGCGATGACAGTAGGCACTCTGACGGCGAGTTTCGGCTGATGGGCAGCACCGAGTTTGTCTCCGCCATTTTCGGCGATGCACTGATTATCATCGTGAACATGGTGGCGGTGCTTATCGTCCCCAGCCTGGTGGTGGGCCTGATTGTCAGTATCTTCCAGGCTGCCACCCAGATTAACGAACAGACTCTGAGTTTCCTGCCGCGCCTTCTGGTTACACTGGCAATGCTCGGGTTTTCCGGCCCCTGGATGCTGCGCAGCCTTGGCGACATTTTCGCCCGGCTGTTCCACGATATTCCCATCCTGATTGGCTGACCATGGCTGACATGACCGCAGCCCAGTTCACTGCCTGGCTCGGCCAGATCTGGTGGCCTTTCCTGCGTATCGGCGGCGCGATGATGCTGATGCCGGTATTTGGCAGCAGCCATGTGCCCGTGCGTATACGGCTAATCTTCACCCTGATGCTGGCCATTCTTGCTGCACCGCTGATGCCACAAATGCCAGCCGTAGACCCATTCTCTTTTGACGCGCTGATTTTCGCCGGGCAACAGGTTTTCATTGGCGCCGTCATGGCACTGCTGCTGGATATCCTGTTTGCGGTATTCACCACCCTCGGCCAAATTCTGTCGATGCAGATGGGTTTGGGTATGGCGGTTATGAATGACCCGGTAAACGGTGTCGGCGTCCCGGAAATCGGCAAGTATTACCAACTGTTTGCCCTGCTGCTGTTCCTGGCACTGGACGGCCACCTCGTAGCACTGGATATCCTGGTAAACAGTTTCAAGATCTGGGCGGTGGGCGACCTGCCAACCCAGCACGCCCTGCATGTGGTGATCATGCGCTTTGGCTGGATGGTCGGCGCGGCGCTTCTGCTCTCGCTGCCCGCCCTGGTAGCCATGCTGCTGGTGAACGTCGCATTCGGCGTGATGAACCGCGCTGCGCCGCAGCTCAATATCTTTTCCCTCGGTTTCCCGATGACCCTGCTGCTGGGTCTGATGTGTCTGGTGCTGAGTATCTCCGGCATCCCGGAAAATTTTTCCACCCTGTGTGGCAATACCCTGTCGCTGATGGCTAACCTGGAGGCTGCCTACTAATGAGTGACAATAGCGCCCAGGACAAAACAGAACGCCCCAGCGAACATAGGCTCCGAAAAGCCCAGGAGGAAGGCAACCTCCCCCGATCCAAGGAATTGGTCACCGCCCTGATGATGATTGCCAGCGCCCTGCTGCTGAGCGCGTTTTCTGACGGCCTTGCCATATGGTGGATGATATTTTCCACTACAGCCTGGCCCCGGACAAAGCCAACGCCTTTGACCCGGCCCGGATGATAGACATCCTTGTCCACTGCCGGGATGCGTTATTTGAAACCCTGATGCCAATGCTGGGGATGCTGGCACTGGTCACCGTTGCCGGTAACCTGGTGCGCGGGGGCTGGAACCTGTCGCTTAAAGCCGCAATGCCAAACTTTGGCAAAATGAACCCGATTACCGGAATCGGGCGGCTGTTTTCCGTCAAATCCCTCGCCGAGCTGGTCAAAAGCATTCTCAAGGTTGCCCTTGTTGCCGGCGCCCTTTACTGGCTGCTGACTCACAACCGCCAGCGCATTCTGGAGCTCCAGCAACAGCCCATCCGCGAAGCCATCCCGGAAACGCTCGACCTTCTCTGGAGCGGCCTGTTTGTCTACGGCCTTGCCCTGCTGCTAATTGCAGTACTCGAACTGCCTTACTCCTCCTGGGACTACCTGCGCCAGCTCAAAATGACCAAGCAGGAAGTGAAAGAGGAGATGAAAAACAACGAGGGCAAGCCGGAAGTAAAAGCCCGTATCCGCCAGCTCCAGCGCCAGATGTCCCAGCGGCAGATCAGAAAAACCGTCCCGCAGGCAGACGTGATTATTACCAACCCGACCCACTATGCAGTCGCGTTGAAATATGACCTCAGCAAAGCCACTGCGCCTTTTGTCATCGCCAAGGGGGTCGACCAGATGGCATTGCAGATCCGGCAGATAGCCCATCAGCACAACTTGCCGGTGGTGGAAGTCCCACCACTGGCCCGAGCGGTTTACTACTCCACCAATGAATGGCAGGAGATTCCCGCCCAGCTCTATATCGCTGTGGCACACGTGCTGACCTATATCTTCCAGATGGAACAGTACCGGCAAGGCCGCCAGAGCACCAAACCCGCATTCCCTGAGGTGGACATCCCCTCAGAGCTGCGCCGTTAACCCAAAGAGCAGACCATGAAACAGAGACTTGCCCGATCAGCCAGATTCTGGCGAAAGGGCAGCTGGGCATCCCCCTGCTGCTGATGACCATTCTTTCGATGGTCATGCTGCCTATCCCGCCGTTTGTGCTGGATATGCTGTTCACCTTCAACATCGTCCTTGCCCTGCTGGTCATGTTGGTGGCCGTTTACAGCAAAAAGCCGCTCGATTTCTCGGTATTCCCGAGCATCCTGCTGGTCGCGACCCTACTGCGCCTTGGCCTCAACGTTGCATCAACCCGGGTAGTGCTGCTCTACGGCCATGAAGGCGGTGACGCCGCCGGTAAGGTCATCCAGGCCTTCGGTGATGTGGTAATCGGCGGTAACTACGTGGTGGGTATGGTGGTGTTCATCATCCTGATGATCATCAACTTCGTGGTAGTCACCAAAGGTGGCGAGCGTATATCTGAAGTCAGTGCCCGCTTCACCCTGGACGCCATGCCGGGTAAACAGATGGCTATTGATGCCGACCTCAACGCCGGGATTATCGACCACGAGACCGCCAAGCAGCGCCGGGAAACCGTGGCACAGGAAGCGGATTTCTACGGCTCGATGGACGGTGCGTCCAAGTTCGTGCGTGGGGACGCTATCGCCGGGATGCTGATCCTGTTTATCAACATCATCGGCGGTATCAGTATTGGTGTGTTCCAGTACGGACTCGACTTTTCAGCCGCATTTAAAACCTACGCCCTGCTGACTATCGGTGACGGCCTGGTTGCCCAAATCCCATCACTGCTGCTTTCCACTGCCGCTGCCATTATGGTGACCCGCGTCAGCGACAGCTCAGATCTGTCCGGCCAGATTGCCCGCCAGATGCTGGCATCACCAACGGTACTCTACGTTGTATCAGGACTGATGCTGGTATTGGGCCTTATTCCGGGAATGCCACATCTGGCCTTCCTCGGTTTTGCCGCCGCACTGGCCTTTGCCGGCTGGAAAATGCATGAGCACGAGGATGACCCACAAATCGCCGAAGACCTTGCCCGGGCAGAAGCCATGGTGGAAAGCCAGCCTGCCGCGGAAAGCCAGGAAATCGCCCTCGGTGATATCCCCCGCGTCCACGCACTCGGGCTGTTTGTCGGCTACCGGCTGGTCAACCTGATTGACCGCCGTCAGGGCGCTGAGCTTTTAAACCGCCTGTCCGGTATCCGCAAAACCCTGTCGGAAAAGCGCGGCTTTGTGATCCCGCAAATCCATGTCCGGGACGACCTCGGGCTTGAACCCAGCCAGTACCAGATTGCTGTGCGTGGTGCCCGGCTTATCACCGCGGATCTTGAGGTTGACCACCTGCTCGCCATCAACCCGGGCCAGGTTTACGGTGATGTGGACGGCATCCTGACCAAAGACCCGGCCTACGGGATGGATGCCGTATGGATTGCCCCATCGGAGAAAGACAAAGCGGTGAACCTCGGCTACACCGTGGTGGACCATGCCACCATTATTTCCACCCACGTCAGCAAGATTATTAATGACTATGTGGAAGACATCCTGAGTCTTGAGGAGGTCAACGGCGTGATGGAAAGGCTCACCACGCTGAACAGCCGCCTGGCTGATGACCTGGGCAAGGCGCTGAGCCCACAGCAACTCCTGCGGGTGTTCCGCCAGCTGGCAATTGACGGTGTGGCACTCAACGACATTGTGACCATCGCCAACTCCCTGGTGGAATCAGCAGAGCTCTCCAAGGACCCTATCCTGCTGGCGGCAGATATTCGCTGCGCCCTGCGCCGCAATATCCTCACGGCACTGGTCGGCACTACGCCGGACATTCCGGCCGTCACCCTTTCCACGGAGCTTGAAAACATGCTGCTCGGCGCACTCAGCCAGGCTCAGGCCAACGGCCATGTGCAGCTCGACGGTTTTGCCCTGGAGCCAACCCTTATCGACAAACTCCAGCGCAGCCTGCCCGAAGCCCTCGATTCCATGCGGGTCAGCGGCCATGTGCCCATCCTGCTGGTTATGCCCCAGCTTCGCCCGTTGCTGGCGCGCTACGCCAGGGTCTGCGCACGCGGCCTGCATGTCCTCTCGTTCAACGAAGTGCCGGATGACCGCGGCGTTTCCGTTGTTGGGAATATGGGATAGCGGTATCCCGTCTCGAACGCTGAGTGACGGGTGGTGAGTGGTGAGTGGTGAGTGGTGAGAAAAGAGCAAAAAGCGGGAAGCTGTTCAACTCGCTTCTCACTTCTCGCCTCTCGCCTCTCGCCTCTCGCAAAATTCACTCACCACCACCGTCATGGCTCTGCCGTTCACTTGCCGTTGTCACAACTTTTCAACCCCGGCCACCTTCTCTTCATAAATCCTGTCTACACTGAGATCGCATAACCCCGTCAAACCTATAGATATAAAAGGTGTGTTATGTCCGTATCTGAACAATTCCTTGTCGATCTTCCCAAGGTTGAGCTTCACCTTCACATCGAAGGTACACTCGAACCGGAGATGGTATTCGAACTGGCACAGCGCCATAACGTGACCCTGCCGTGGCCGGATGTCGCCACGCTCAAAAAGGCCTATGATTTCGACAACCTCCAGTCCTTCCTCGACCTTTACTATCAGGGAGCCGATGTCCTTCGGAGTGAGCAGGACTTTTTCGATCTTACCTGGGCCTACCTCGAACGCTGCAAAGCTCAGAATGTGGTGCACACCGAAATCTTTTTTGACCCCCAGACTCACACCGACCGCGGTATCCCGTTTGAAATTGTTATCCACGGTATTACCCGGGCACTGAAAAAGGCGGAGCAGGAACTTGGCATTACCAGCGGGCTTATCCTTTGCTTCCTGCGCCACTTAAGTGAAGAGGCAGCCTTTGAGACACTGAAACAGGCTGAACCTTACCGCGACAGCATTCTTGGTATCGGCCTGGATTCATCAGAGCAGGGTCACCCGCCGGAAAAGTTTGCCAGGGTGTTTGCCGAGCGCGCGGCCAGGGGTACAAAATTGTCGCCCATGCTGGCGAGGAAGGGCCGCCGGAGTATATCTGGCAGGCAATTGAGCTTTTGGATGTGGATCGCATTGACCATGGCGTTCGGGCTGCGGAAGACCCGCGCCTGATGGCATTTTTGGAAAGGAAAGGGATGCCGCTGACCGTCTGCCCCCATTCCAACGTCCGGTTGCGGGTGTTTGATACCATGGAAGATCATAATCTCAAGGATCTGCTGGCCGCCGGGCTAAAGGTAACACTGAATTCTGATGATCCGCCTATTTCGGCGGCTATATGCTTGAAAATTTTACTGCTGTGCAGGCGGCACTGAAGCTCAGCGAAGAGGAGTGGCTCACCATCACCCGCAACAGCATAGAAGCAAGCTTTGCTGCTCCCGAGCGCAAGGCTGAACTGCTCGATTGGGTGGAGAGTGTGGCAAGATGATCTTCCTCACTCGCATCACTGAAAAAAATAGATGATAATTTTCGTTATTCATAACGATCATTAATAATTGCGCGGACGGAAAAGATCGTTTTTTATCCATAGGCCGGATTCAATTTCAGCCCGGATCATGGTAACCTTCGCGCCCTTCAATCTTAGAGTGAAGCCAGACGGATGAGCCAAGGTACGCTTTACATTGTGTCGGCACCAAGCGGTGCGGGCAAATCAAGCCTTATCTCAGCACTGCTGAAAGACAACCCTAAATACGACATGAAAGTGTCCGTGTCCCACACCACCCGCGCAGTGCGCCCGGGCGAAGAGGATGGCGTCCACTATCATTTTATTGCCGTTGAAGAGTTCAAGGCCCTGATTGCACAAGGTGCTTTCCTTGAATACGCCGAAGTCTTCGGTAATTTCTACGGCACATCCCGTCTGTGGATCGAAGAAATGCTGGCCAAGGGTGTTGACGTGTTCCTGGATATCGACTGGCAGGGTGCACGCCAAATCCGTGAGCAAATGCCTAAAGCCAAGAGCATCTTTATCCTGCCTCCGAGTAAGGAAGAGCTGGAGCGCCGCCTGAACGCACGCGGTCAGGACAGCGAAGAAGTGATTGCCAAACGCATGAGCGAAGCTCAGTCTGAGATCTCGCACTACGGCGAATATGACTATGTGATCGTTAACGACGATTTCGACACCGCGTTGATCGATTTCAAGGCCATTATTCGTGCTGAGCGATTGAAAGAACCGAAGCAGGCAGCAAAATACGGCAGTATGCTTAACGCCCTGCTGGCGGAATAACAACAGCTTTTGTATAATTTCCGGTCATTTTTGATAGTTACTACTGGAGACCTTCATGGCACGCGTAACCGTTCAAGACGCAGTTGAAAAAATTGGTAACCGCTTTGACCTGGTACTGGTCGCTGCACGTCGTGCGCGCCAGATGCAGACTAACGGTAAAGATCCGCTGGTTCCTGAAGAAAACGACAAGACAACGGTTATCGCCCTGCGCGAGATCGAAGAAGGTCTGATCAACAAAGAAATCCTGGATGCGAAAGACCGCCAGGAGCTTCAAGAGCAGGAAGCCGCTGAGCTGGCCGCTGTAAGCGCCATCACCGGCCGCCGTTAATTATCTCATTCAGGGGGAGCAGAGCGATTGTATCTGTTCGATAGCCTGAGAGAAGTTGCTGCCCAATACTTGCCGGAGCCTCATCTTGAGGCTCTGCGGCAGGCTTATCTCGTCGCTCGTGATGCCCACGAAGGGCAAACCCGCTCCAGCGGGGAACCATATATTATTCACCCGATTGCCGTCGCCCGAATCCTGGCCGAAATGCGCCTGGATCAGGAAACCCTGATGGCCGCCCTGCTTCACGATGTCATCGAAGACACCGAAGTCACCAAAGAAGACCTGCAACAGCGCTTCGGCGATACCGTTGCTGATCTGGTTGACGGCGTGTCAAAGCTCGACAAACTGAAGTTCCGCGATCGGAAAGAAGCCCAGGCTGCCAACTTCCGCAAGATGATCATGGCCATGACCCATGACATCCGCGTTATCCTGATAAAGCTGGCAGACCGCACACACAACATGCGTACTTGGTGCCCTGCGTCCGGACAAGCGCCGTCGCATCGCCCGGGAAACCCTGGAAATTTTTGCTCCCCTTGCCCACCGCCTCGGTATCCACAACATCAAAGTGGAACTGGAAGAGCTCGGCTTTGAGGCCCTTTACCCGAACCGGTACAGGGTACTGAAAGACGTGGTCATCCAGGCTCGTGGCAACCGCAAGGAGATGATCCAGAAAATCCACCAGCAAATTGAAGGCCGGTTGGAAGAATCGGGCATCAACGCCCGGGTAGTGGGCCGCGAAAAGAACCTGTTCTCCATCTATAACAAGATGCGGAGCAAGGAACAGCGCTTCCACTCCATTATGGACATCTACGCATTCCGGGTTATCGTCGATTCCGTCGATACCTGCTACCGGGTACTCGGCCAGGCGCACAACCTTTATAAGCCCCGCCCTGGGCGCTTTAAAGATTATGTGGCCGTGCCGAAAGCCAACGGTTACCAGTCGCTGCACACCTCCATGGTAGGGCCTCACGGCCTGCCGGTAGAAGTCCAGATCCGTACCGATGAGATGGATCAGATGGCGGACAAGGGTGTGGCTGCCCACTGGGCGTACAAAGAGGGCGGACGAAACTCTGCCAACACCGCCCAGGTCCGCGCCCAGCGCTGGATGCAAAGCCTGGTGGAGCTACAGCAAAGCGCCGGCAGCACGTTCGAATTTATCGAGAACGTGAAGTCGGATCTTTTCCCGGATGAGATCTACGTATTTACGCCGAAAGGCGGATCGTCGAGCTTCCGGTTGGCGCCACCGCCGTTGACTTTGCATATGCTGTGCACACTGATGTGGGTAACATGTGCGTTGGTGCGCGTGTTGACCGCCAGCCATACCCGCTCAGCCAACAACTGAAGAACGGCCAGACCGTGGATATTCTCACCGCCCCGGGTGCGCGCCCTAACGCCGCCTGGCTTAACTATGTGGTGACAGCCCGCGCCCGGACTAAGATCCGCCAGGTACTGAAAACCATGCGCCGGGAAGAATCCGTCCACTTCGGCCGTCGTCTGCTTAACCACGCCCTCGGTGAATTGAACATCGAAGATATTTCCGAGGAAAATGTGGATAAGGTGTTGGCGGATCTGAAACTGAAAGCTGTGGATGACCTGTTGGCAGAGATTGGATTAGGTGAGTTGATGAGCGTGGTGATCGCACGCCGTCTGCTCGGGGATGCAGATGAGCTGACCCATGCAGATGACAGCATGCCGATCAAAGGCGCCTCCGGATCCTTCTTACTTACGCCAACTGTTGCCGCCCAATCCCGGGCGACCCGATCATTGCCCACGTATCTCCGGGCAAGGGGTTGGTTATCCATCGGGAAGAGTGTGCCAATGTCCGCGGCCACGGCCGTGAGCCGGACAAGTACATGAACGTGGAATGGGGTGAGGATTTCGATCAGGACTTCATCACCAGCCTGCGCATCGACATGCACAGCCAGCAAGGTGCCTTGGCCGATCTGGCCAACACCATTGCGGCAACCGGCTCTAACATCCACGGTCTCTCAACCGAGGAACGTGACGGGCGTATGTATACCGTCTCGGTACAACTGACGACCAGAAGTCGGATACATCTGGCAGACATCATGCGCCGCATCCGGGTGATGCCAACTGTGGTGAAAGTCAGTCGCCAGCGAAACTGATCTCGCAAGAAGATATATGACATCAAACGCCCGCTCCTGCGGGCGTTTTTTTGAAAAGGAAGAACAATGAGCCCGGAACGTTTTGCCCGGATAAAAGAAGTCCTCGCCGCCCGCCAGCCGGATTTGACGGTCTGCATGGAAGAGGTCCATAAGCCCCAGAACATCTCAGCGGTTATCCGCACCGCAGATGCAGTCGGCGTCCACCAGCTTCATGCCGTTTGGCCCAAAGGCTCCAAGATGCGCACCTTTGGCGGCACGTCAGCCGGTTCCCGGAACTGGATTGATACCATCATCCACAACTCTACCGATGAAGCTATCAGCGCGCTGCGAGGCCAGGGCATGCAGGTACTGGTCACCAACCTTTGCGAAACTTCCGTCGACTATCGTGAGATTGACTACACCAAGCCAACGGCAGTTGTGGTCGGCCAGGAAAAACTCGGCATCAGTGACAACGCCCTTGCACAGGCCGACCACCATATTGTGATTCCGATGGTCGGCATGGTGCAGTCACTCAATGTTTCCGTCGCTACCGCGCTTGTCCTTTATGAAGCGCAGCGCCAACGCCAGCTTGCCGGTATGTATCACCGTGAAACTCCGGCACTGGCTCCGGAAGAAGTTCACCGTATCCTGTTTGAAGGTGGCCACCCGGTGATGGCGAAAGTAGCCAAGCGGAAAGGGCTGCCTTACCCGCCGCTGGATGACGAAGGCAGATTGTTGCTGACCCGTCATGGTGGGATGCCATTCAGTCTGCTTAACGGTAAACTGCAAAGGTATTGTTTTTGTTAGGAGCAGTCATGCGCGGAGCCATGTTAGACGCAGTGCCGGTAACCTCCCTGTCCGGGGTAGGCGCCAAAATGGCAGAAAAGCTGGAAAAAATCGGCCTCAATACCGTGCAGGACCTGCTGTTTCACCTTCCTTACCGCTATGAAGACCGCACCCGGGTCTGGCCGATTGCCGGTGTGCTGCCGGGCCAGCATGCCACCGTGGAAGGGGAAATATTCTCTAACGAAACCATTTTCGGTAAACGCCGTATGCTGCGGGTGAAAATCCGCGATGCCAGCGGCGTGCTCACACTGCGTTTTTTTAATTTCAATGCAGCGATGAAAAACAGCCTTGCCAACGGCAAGCGGGTAAAAGCCTACGGCGAAATCAAAGCCGGGATGGGCGGGCCGGAGATCATCCACCCAGAATACACCGTCTTCTCCGAGCCGACCGAGATCCAGCTCGAAAAAACCCTGACCCCGGTTTACCCGACCACAGAAGGGCTGCGCCAGCTGACCCTTCGCAGCCTGACCGACCAGGCACTGGTTCTGCTGGAAAGCTGTGCAGTCAAAGAGCTATTGCCTGAAGGGCTGTACGACCGCCAGATGACACTGTCTGAGGCCCTGAAAACCCTGCATCGCCCGACACCGGATATTTCCGTTGAACAGCTTGAGCAGGGAAACATCCGGCACAAAAGCGCCTTATCGTTGAGGAAATGCTCGCCCAGAACCTCTCTATGCTTGCTGTGCGTGATCGCCTGCAACAGGACAAAACCTGGCCCTTGCATGGTACCGGCGAGCTCAAGGAAAAACTGCTGGCAAGCCTGCCTTTCACACCAACCGGTGCCCAGCAAAGAGTGGTTGCAGACATTGAGCGCGACCTTGTCAAAGACACCCCGATGATGCGTCTGGTGCAGGGCGATGTCGGTTCAGGGAAAACCCTGGTTGCCGCACTGGCTGCCATCAGGGCGATCGAGGAAGGTTTCCAGGTTGCCCTGATGGCACCAACGGAAATTCTTGCCGAACAACACGCCATCAACTTTGCAGGCTGGCTTGAGCCGCTCGGTATCAAGGTCGGCTGGCTGGCCGGCAAACTCAAGGGCAAAGCCCGTGATGAGGAACTGGCAAAAATCGCCAGCGGCGATGCCCAAATGGTTGTCGGCACCCATGCCCTGTTCCAAAGCCAGGTGGAGTTTAACAAACTCGCCCTGGTAATTATCGATGAGCAGCACCGCTTCGGTGTCCACCAGCGCCTTGAATTGCGGGAAAAAGGAATTAAGCAGGGTTGTCACCCGCACCAGTTAATCATGACCGCCACCCCAATCCCTCGCACTCTGGCGATGACCGCCTATGCTGACCTCGACACCTCGGTAATCGACGAACTGCCGCCGGGCCGGACACCGATTTCCACCGTTGCCGTCCCCGATACCCGCCGGGATGAAATTGTCTACCGGGTCAAAGCCGCCTGCGAGCAGGGGCGACAGGCATACTGGTCTGTACCCTGATTGATGAGTCTGAAGTGCTGGAAGCCCAGGCTGCCGCAGATACTGCCGATGACCTGCAACGCGCCCTGCCGGAGTTGAAAATCGGCCTGGTACACGGCCGGATGAAACCGCAGGAGAAGCAGGATGTGATGGGGCGTTTCAAAGCCGGTGAACTGCACCTGTTGGTCGCCACCACGGTGATTGAAGTGGGCGTCGACGTACCCAATGCCAGCCTGATGATTATAGAAAACCCCGAGCGCCTTGGTCTTGCTCAGCTTCACCAGTTGCGTGGCCGTGTCGGCCGGGGCTCGGTAGCCAGCCATTGTGTGCTGCTTTACCACGCCCCGCTTTCTAAGACCGCCAGCAAACGCCTTGGCGTGCTGCGTGAAAGCAATGACGGCTTTGTGATTGCACAGCGTGACCTTGAAATCCGCGGGCCAGGCGAGCTGCTGGGTACCAAACAGACCGGTATGGTGGAATTTAAGATTGCCGACCTTATCCGTGACCAGCAGTTAATCCCGGAATTGCAGAAACTGGCGCGTTATGTTCACGAGAAGTTCCCGGAAAACGCCAAAGCGATTATTGAACGCTGGCTGGGTAACCGGGAGCAGTATACGAACGCCTAAAAGAAAGTCTTAAGTGGCGAGTCTGAGCGGTGAGAAGTGAGTAAAAGCACAGTTTGCTTCTTCTTGCCTTTCACCACTTAAAGTATTTACTCCTGCCACTCCCCCATCACCAGGGCCAGCAATTCGGAGCGACCCATACCCAGTTCTTTGGCTTCGGCAATCAGACTGTGTATTGAGGGGGAGATACAGCTGTTACGCTGCTTCCAACGTTCCCTCGCGCCTTCTCGGGCAACCACCATGCCGATCCCCCGCCTGCGCTCGAGCCAGCCGGTTTCCACCAGCAACTGATAGCAACGGGAAACCGTCATCGGGTTGATACCCAAATTCCGGGCAAGGTTTCGGACAGAGGGAAGCGCCTGACCGGGAGCCAGTTCGGCACTGATCATACGTCGTTGCAACTGGGAGGCCAGCTGGAGGTATTTGGGCGTCGGATCCTGAGAATGGATGGAAAGTTCCATAGTTGCTCAACCATATCAATCACTTAATACAGTAATAGCAGCTCTGGATAAAATATGCGCATTAATGCACTAAAGTGTGAATCACATCAGGCATCTGCGCAAGCCGATGCCTGATGTATTCGTCAGCTTTTCAGGCGCTTGGTCTGAAACGGCAGGTTAATTTGGGCGCGCAGGCCGCCTTCACTGCGGTTGGTGAAGAACAGGGATCCCTGGTGCTGGTCGACAATACGTTTCACAATTGCCAGCCCAAGGCCCGTGCCTTCACTGCCCCGGGCGCTGTCACCCCGGGTAAACGGCTGGAACACATTTTCCAGCTCTTCCGGGGCGATACCGGGACCGTTGTCTTCAACACAGAACCAACACTGGGTGCGGTCAACCGTGCAGCCGGAACTGACCCTGATCCAGCCATTGCCATAGCGGACAGCATTCACCACAAGGTTGGTCACCAAGCGTTTCACTGCCACTTCATTGGCCATCAGGTAGCCGCACATATCGCCGAGTTCCAGCTGAATCTCACGGTCATACCCACCTTCAGCCGCCACCACATCACTGATCACCACGTTAAGGTCGACCTCATTGAGGTTCTGGCTCTGGGTCGAACGCAGGTAGTCCATAAACTGGCCGATGATCTCATTGCACTCTTCGGTATCTTTGATGATGCCTTCAGCAAGGTAAGCATCTTCCGGCGACATCATTTCCGTTGCCAGGCGAATCCGGGTCAACGGCGTGCGGATGTCATGACTGATACCGGCCATCAACAGCGCCCGGTCTTCTTCCAGTTTCTGGATTCCGGTAGCCATTTTATTAAACGCCTGCGTCACTGACCGGATTTCCGAGCCGCCACGCACCGGTAACGGCGGCGGGTGCTGCCCTTTACCTACGGAAATTGCCGCCTTTTCAAGCTCGGTCAGGGGCCGGTTCTGGATTTTGATAAACATCCACCCTCCGGCAATGACCAGCAGGGCAATGATCGCGCTGTAGCCGAAAAGTGGCGCAAACGTCTTGTCCTGCAACTCTGTCAGCGGAATACGCAGCCAAAGGCCCGGCATCGCTTCCGAGCGCATCCACATCACCCAGCTTTCAGTTCCACGCCCTACCCGGACTTCGGTCGGAGATCCGAGCTCCTTACTCATCTCCTCGCTGAGGTAGTCGATGACATGGGCGTCTTTGTAAGCTTCGGTTGTCGGGTCCCCGGCCAGGTGCATCGTCATTCCCAATCTTTCCATCAGGCGCTGCCGGAGAGCGCGGTCGAGGTGGACAATATGCCCGTCACTCAGGTGCACGTCTTCTGACATCATCAGGCTGACTTCGTAGGAGAGAATTTTATTGAACTGCTTGAGGCTTGGCAGGATGGCGTAGTTGAAAATGGTGATGTACGAAAAATCTGGCTTGCGATAAGCAAGCCAGTGAACAGGAATACTGTTCGGGCAAAGGTACTGCCCGGTATTAGGCGCATGGGTTATTCCTCGTCACCGTCCGGAACAAACACATAGCCCAGTCCCCACACCGTCTGGATATAACGCGGACGGCTCGGGTCTTTTTCAATCATGCGGCGAAGGCGCGAGATCTGTACGTCGATGGAGCGCTCCATTGCCGAATATTCACGGCCACGGGCCATGTTCATCAGCTTGTCGCGGGACATCGGCTCACGCGGGTTGGTCACCAGCGCCTTGAGCACAGCAAATTCGCCGGATGTCAGCGGAATCGACTGGTCGTTATGGAACATCTCGCGGGTGCCCAGGTTCAGGCGGAACTCACCGAACTCAACAATCTTGGCATCGGCGCTCGGTGCCCCCGGAGCTTCGATGGTCTGGCGGCGCAGTACAGCACGAACGCGGGCCAGCAGCTCACGGGGGTTGAATGGTTTGGGCAGGTAATCATCCGCGCCCACTTCAAGGCCGACGATACGGTCAATCTCATCGCCCTTGGCGGTCAGCATGACGATTGGAATCTGGTTATTGGCATTGCGCAGGCGGCGGCAGATAGAAAGGCCGTCTTCGCCGGGCAACATCAGGTCGAGCACCATCAGGTGGAAGTTCTCGCGGGATAGCAGGCGGTCCATCTGCTCAGCATTGGCGACGCTGCGCACTTGGAAACCCTGTTCGGTCAGGTAGCGCTCCAGCAGGGAACGGAGGCGCATGTCGTCATCAACGACCAGGATCTTATAGTTTTCTTGCATGTATTACCCTTCCGGATCATTCAGCTAAAGGCATGAAACTAACGGTTATACCAATCGGATGAATTCTTGAGTCGAATTGATTGATATTAGTTAACCTTCTTGGGCAGTTTACCTGCAAATGCCGCCTAACCGAGCATTTCACCGCCAATCGGTGCCGTTTTTTTGTTTCGGTTTGTGTCAGCCGTCAAATGGCTGGTACTGAATTTTGTTCACGTAGTAGAGCTCTTCCCCGGCAGGGGTTTGCACAATGACTTCGTCATCCACCGCTTTTTTCAGCAGCGCCCGCGCCAGGGGGAGTCGATGCTGATTTTGCCTTCCCTGACGTTAAACTCATCCGGGCCTACCAACTGATAACGGAAGGATTCACCCTCCTCGTTTTCCAATTCCACCCAGGCGCCGAAGAAAACCTTCCCTTCCTGCTGCGCGTTGTAATAGACAATCTGCAATTGCTCGAGTCGCTTCATCAGGAAGCGCACCCGGCGGTCAATTTCGCGCAGGCGTTTCTTGCCGTAAATGTACTCGGCATTTTCACTGCGATCGCCCAGTGCCGCAGCATCTGATACTGCCTGGGTCACCACAGGGCGCTCTTCGTTCCACAGGTATTTCAGCTCCCGGTCCAGCGCTTCCCAGCCTTCACGGGTAATGTAATTACTCTTCGCCACACACGGCTCCGTTTGTTTTCCTCTGCGACAAGTTACCCCGCCGCCGCGCCCCGCGCAATCCACTTTTTAGGGCGTGTTTATCTTTCAATTTCCACACCTTTTGATGCCCGTCAGACAGGTTAGGACGGCACATGCTCGAACCCAGCTCACAGCCTGACATCCCCCGGACTTGCCCCCCTTCCTTACCGCGCTAGAATGGCGGCTTCATGTTTTTACAAACAACAAGGATTCCCATGAGTACGAGCATTCATCGTCTCATTGCCGAGGAACTCGGCGTCCGCGAGCAGCAGGTCATCGCTGCCGTGACTTTGCTGGACGACGGCAACACCGTTCCCTTTATTGCCCGTTACCGTAAAGAGGTGACCGGCGCACTCGACGATACCCAATTGCGTAACCTGGAATCCCGCCTAGGGTACCTTCGTGAACTGGAAGACCGCCGCAGTGTTATCCTCCGCTCAATTGAGGAGCAGGGTAAGCTGACCCCGGCACTGGCTGCGGAAATCAAATCTGCCGACAGCAAAACCCGCCTAGAAGACCTTTACCTGCCGTACAAGCCAAAGCGCCGTACCAAGGGCCAAATTGCCATTGAGCCGGGTTGGAACCGCTGGCCGACCTGCTGTGGGGTGATGCATCAAACGACCCGGAAACTGCCGCAGCCGAATATGTGAATGCAGATAAAGGGGTGGCAGATACCAAGGCCGCCCTGGACGGCGCACGCGCTATCCTGATGGAGCGCTTTGCCGAAGATGCCGCTCTTTTGGATAAAATCCGCCGCTACCTGCAGCAAAACGCCGAGCTTACCGCCCGTCTGGTTGACGGCAAAGAGCAGGAAGGAGCCAAGTTCAAAGACTATTTTGAGCACAATGAGCTGCTGTCGAAAGTCCCGTCACACCGCGCCCTGGCTATGTTCCGTGGTCGCAATGAAGGCGTGCTGCAACTGGCGCTCAATGCCGACCCGGGTCAGGATGCACTTTCAACCGGCTCGCACTGCGAAAACATCATCGCCAGCCATTATGGTGTGAATATCGGCTCAGCCCCGGCTGACCGCTGGCGCAAGCAGGTTATCAGTTGGGCGTGGCGTATTAAGATCTTAATGCACATGGAAACCGAGCTGATGGGAGCCCTGCGTGACCAGGCCGAAAACGCAGCAATCGACGTGTTTGCAGATAACTTAAAAGACCTGTTGATGGCAGCACCTGCCGGTCCTCGCGTGACGCTGGGTATCGACCCCGGCCTGCGTACAGGTTGTAAGGTTGCCGTAGTCGACAACACCGGCAAGCTGCTGGATACCTCCACCATCTACCCGACCCCGCCACAGAATCAGATCGCCAAGTCTGCCGCCGTGGTGTTAGCGCTCATCGAAAAGCACAACGTCAACCTGATTGCCATCGGCAACGGCACCGCATCCCGCGAGACCGATGCCTTTGTCGCTGACATGCTCAAGCAGGCCGGGCTGTCAGTCCAGAAAGTGATGGTCAGTGAAGCCGGCGCTTCCGTGTACTCAGCATCAGAGCTGGCGGCAAAAGAATTCCCGCAGTTGGATGTGTCCTTGCGTGGCGCAGTTTCCATTGCCCGCCGCCTGCAAGACCCTCTGGCAGAGCTGGTAAAAATCGACCCGAAATCCATCGGTGTGGGCCAGTACCAGCATGATGTCAGCCAGAGCCAGCTTGCCCGCAAACTGGATGCAGTGGTGGAAGACTGCGTAAACGCCGTGGGTGTGGACGTAAACTCCGCGTCCCCGGCACTGCTGACCCGGGTTGCCGGCCTGTCGACCACCATGGCTGAAAACATCGTTATTTTCCGCAACGAAAACGGCCGCTTTGAAGATCGTAAGACCCTGCTGAAAGTGCCTCGCCTTGGGCCTAAAGCCTTTGAGCAGTGCGCCGGCTTCCTTCGCGTGATGAACGGGAAGAACCCGCTGGACGGCTCAGCAGTCCACCCGGAAGCTTATCCGGTGGTCAAGCGTATTGCAGACAACACCGGCAAGGCCGTGGACGCCATGATTGGCAACCACGACTTCCTACGTGCATTGAAAGCCGCCGATTTTGTCGATGATACCTTCGGTCTGCCAACCGTGACGGATATCCTTGGCGAGCTTGCCAAACCCGGCCGCGACCCGCGCCCGGAATTCAAGACTGCCACGTTTGCAGAAGACGTAAATGAGGTAAAAGATCTGGTTCCGGGTATGGTGCTGGAAGGTGTGGTCACCAACGTCACCAATTTCGGTGCTTTCGTGGATATTGGTGTCCACCAGGACGGTCTGGTACACATCTCAGCCCTTTCAGACAAGTTTGTCTCTGACCCGCGCGAAGTGGTGAAAGCCGGTGATGTGGTCAAGGTGAAAGTGATGGAGGTTGACCTGCAGCGCAAGCGCATCGGTATGTCCATGCGCCTGACAGATGAGCCGGGTGCGGACAATAAACACGCCCGTCAGGAGCGCAGCAACAACCGGGACAACCGAAGCGATAATCGTCGCAGCGACAACCGCCATCAACCGAAAAAGGACAACGCTCCCTCTGGTAATGCCATGGGCGGTGCATTTGCAGCAGCCTTTGCCAATGCGAAGAAGGGCGATAGAAGTGAGAAGTGAGAAGTGAGAAGTGAGAAGTGAGAAGTGAGAAGTGAGAAGTGAGAAATTATGCTTCGGATTCGACGACTTCAATTGCATTAACTCGCCACTCGCCTCTTACGTCTCGCAGCTTATTTTTTTAGATAACTATCAACACTTCCGACGGCATATTTGCCACGGAAGACTGTTGGTAGCGCATTGCCACAACAGACCGGGCTTTTTCTAAATCCCGGTTCTGTTCCAACTGATCTTCCACTTCAGGCGGCAGTTTGATGCGCATGGTGTACCCCTTGTTATCCGGCATATTGTAGCTGCCGGGTGCCAGGAGGTTTTTCAGCCGATCAATGGCATCGGTGCTGTAACCGTATCGTCGTCTGGGAAGATCGTCATAGGTGGGGTGCTCAGCCGGATCCCAGGACGGGTTCTGCAGCTGCTTTTCATCTTCTGTAACCGGTTTTTCCGGTGCGCTTTCATTCAGGGGTTTGGTAGGCAGGATTTTTTCGCGCACGCGATTGTCCCGCGCAACCTGCTCAGTTGGCGGGTTCACCGATGGTGCGACAGTTGGAATACTGACGCTGGCTGGTGATACATTCATATCGATGCCCCTCGGCATCGGTCAAAGGCAGGGAGCTGTTGTTCAGCTCCGCCTCTTGTCAGGCATCCCTGTCCGGCAAATTACACCAGTATTGCCAGAATAGTACCTATGGTACCAATGGCAGACAGTGCCTGACCCGCGCTGTACGCCGGATCATCGTTGTTTTCTACTTCTTCCGGGTGATCCATTCCCAACGCGCCGTAGGCAA
This sequence comes from Photobacterium sp. JCM 19050, assembly GCA_001310455.1. GTDB lineage: Bacteria > Pseudomonadota > Gammaproteobacteria > Enterobacterales > Vibrionaceae > Parasalinivibrio. The sequence continues at coordinate 26,955 of BAXG01000026.1, read as the reverse complement.
AAGACTTCACCTCATCAGTGGTGTCTTTACCTTTGACCTCCGCGGTTTTCTCCTTACCCTCAACCCGTGCAGTATCCTTGGCTACATCTTTCTGCACGTTGGCAAACGCCTGGTTGTCAGCAGGTTTTGCTTCTGCATTCGACGAGGCTTTTGCTTGCTGGGCACGCTGCTGAGCCTGAAGCTGAGCGAGCGAATATCCCTGAGAGTATCCCACATTTCCTACATTCATTATGGCCTCTCCTGGTACCAGAGCAAGTTTCCTGTTTATACTATCGACCGCTTTCGCAGATCATTTAGCCGAAATATAAATTTCGCCGGACTTCACGAAGAAATCATTTACCCGGCACATACTTGCCTGTCCAACATTGACGTCAATGACGCCTGAACCGGTGGGGTCAGAGCAAAAACTCCTTCACCGCCGCAACGAACACTTCAGATTCGGATATAAACGGGGCGTGTGATGACCGGGCAAAGACTTGCCGCCCGCTGCCGGGGGCATGCTTGTCCAGGGCATCTGCCACCCTGACCGGGACCAGCCCGTCAAGACGTCCGTAGAGCCGCAGCCAGGGGATGGAAATCTCAACCAGCCGGTGGCGCAAATCCACGTCAGCCAGCATTTTCAGTCCGCTCAACAGAGCATCCGGATGAGGTTCCGGTCTTGAAAAAACTGCCTGCTTCAACCATTTAATATCCTGCTTAGCTGACAGGCTTCCCATCGCCTGCAAGGCCATAAAGCGTTCCACTGTTGCCGTGAAATCTTCCCTCAGCTGGTTGGTGAATGCTTCCAGTACCTGAGGTTTGATCCCCCGCCATCCATCAGCAGCCGCAAATTTGGGTGAGCTGGCCACCGTTACCAGATGGCTTAACCTGTCCGGCGCGGTCAGCGCCGCCTGTTTTGCCACCAGGCCACCTAACGACCATCCCAGCCATGCTGCCTGCTGTGGTGATTCATCAAGCAACTGCTGTGCCATTTCCTCGACATTTTCAGCAACGCTTTGATTACTCAAGCCATATCCGGGTAAATCCACCACGTGAACGCAGAAATCCTGCGCCAGCAGCGGCAATACCTGTTGCCATACTGCGCCATTCATTCCCCAACCGTGAATGAGAACCAGATCGGAACCCTCTCCCTCGGTGTGCCAGTGAAGCTTTTTGGTCATTTATACTGCCTGTTCATTCCATTTGCCCTGGACGGACATTGCACCTTCTTAACCGTATCTTTAGCAGGCTGCCAGCCAGTTGTCAGCTTTGTCACCACCCTCTTTCCGGGTCGGAGCACGTTTGGTGTCAGCCATGCCGCGACAGTATACCCCGCCAACCCCGTTGCGACTGGTGCGGCCTCCCAACCCCTTACCCGATGGAAGTATGCGGCCGGTGTCTGCGTGAACCACCCGGCTGGGACAGCCTTACCTGCATCAGTGACTACCGCTTTCCGCTGAATACGATGGTTCACCAGTTGAAGTACCACGGCCGCCATTGGTACGCCGGGCTGGCCGCAGCAGAACTGGCGGCAGGCATTGATAATCCGGCTCCGGTACTTTTGCCGGTCCCCATGCACTGGAAGCGCAGGTTTACTCGCCGCTTTAACCACAGTACGCTGCTGGCCAAGGCGCTTGCGGCCGAAACTGGAGGCCGGGTTGAAACAGGTTGGTTAAAGCGTACCGGCTACCGGCCACAACAGCAGAAACTGGACAGGAAAACACGCCTTAAAAGCCCGGAGGGAAGCTTTGAGATTACCGCGGAGGTTAATTCCGGCCATGTCGGAATTGTTGATGATGTGGTAACAACAGGGACAACCGTGGCTACCATCGCCAGGCTATTGAAAAAGCAACACAATATCCAAGTTGATATTTATTGTATCTGCCGCACCCCCTGAACAAGCTTTCACCGTTTGACAGCGCGATGTGTTCAATTAATCCGCAGTCAGTTGGAAGTGTGCGTCAGTTAATAGCCTAATTTAAATGGGATGATAGTAAAAGCAACTCGGAGTACACTGTATAAATCATAGTAATTAACTCAGGTATCAGGTCGTGTCACAAATTCAAATTTCTGAGAACGCTCAATCTCATTTTGCCAAGTTGCTGGCCCAGCAGCCTGAAGGCACCAATATCCGGGTTTTCGTGGTGAATCCAGGTACTCAGAATGCTGAGTGTGGTGTCTCTTACTGCCCACCTGAAGCGGTAGAAGCCAGCGATCAGGAATACAAATTCGAAGGTTTTTCTGCCTTTGTTGATGAAGTCAGCCTGCCTTTCCTTGAAGATGCAGAAATTGACTTTGTTACCGACAAAATGGGTTCACAACTGACCCTGAAGGCTCCCAACGCAAAGATGCGCAAGGTAGCCGATGACGCCTCGCTTATTGAGCGTGTTGATTACGTAATCCAGACCCAGGTTAACCCACAACTCGCCAGCCACGGCGGCCATGTAAAGGTAATGGAAATTACTGAAGACGGTATCGCAGTTGTGCAGTTTGGCGGCGGCTGTAACGGCTGTTCAATGGTAGACGTTACCCTGAAGGAAGGTATCGAGAAGCAGCTTCTGGCTGAGTTTGTCGGCGAGCTGACAGCGGTACGTGACGTGACGGAACACGCCCGCGGCGACCACTCTTACTACTGATTGGTCTCGCTAGAAATTGTGTTGGACGCGCCCTTCCTAGTCGTCCAACCCAGGGTAAACGCCCCGCAACGCGGGGCGTTTGTCTGTCCGGTATTCAGAAATTCAGGAAGATCCCTTTCCGCCACTGGTGCCAGAGCACCGCAGCCAGGGCGATACCGCGCAGCGCCATAAAAGACAACATAGCTGCCCACAACGCATGGTTGCCAAACCCGGACAGCAGATACCAAATACTAAAAAAGCCAAGCATCGCAACCAGCATGGTATTTCTCATCTCCCGCCCTTTGGTTGCGCCGATAAAAATGCCGTCGAGAAGGAAACACCACATCGCCACCAGCGGCATCAGTGCAAGCCACGGCAGGTAAACCGCGGCCGTAGCCCGGACGGTTTCAATATCAGAGATAAGGGAAATAATGGGCTTACCAAAGCCGAAGAACACGCCGGTCATTACAAGGGAAATCACCAGGCTCCAGAACGTTGTAGTCACCAGCGCTCCGGCCAGTTCCTCCCGGTTTTTGGCGCCAATGGCCTTGCCTACCAATGCTTCCATTGCATAGGCAAAACCGTCCATTCCATAGGAAACCAGCATCAGGAAGCTCATCAGCACCGCATTGGCTGCCACAACGTTATCGCCAAGTGTTGCACCCCGGAATGTCATAAAGGTAAACACCACCTGCAGGCAAAGGCTCCTTAAGAAAATGTCCCGGTTAAGGCGCAGTAAGCGGCCGATGCCCTCCCTTATTGTATTAACCCAATCAGACACTACCGGCAGCAGGTTTTCACACCACAGTCCGCGGACAAACCACAGCCCCAGCACACTGCCGCTGTAATCCGCAATCACTGATGCGGCCGCTGCTCCCTGTACCTTCCAGCCAAGGCCCAACACAAAAAACACATCCAGGATGATGTTTACCAGGTTGACACATATCAGAAGGAGCATTGGCCTGCGCGCATTCTGACAGCCCAGCAACCATCCCATCACCACCAGGTTTAACAGCGCGGCCGGAGCACTCCAGATGCGAATGGAAAAATACTCACGGGCATAAAATTTTACCTCGTCACTGGCACTGCTGAACTGGAACACCACATCAGCAAGTGGACGGTGAAGTGCAATCAAAAACAATGCAAGCCCCAATGCCAGTGCCGCTCCCTGAACGAACACCGCTGCCAATGCCTGCTTTTCACCGGAACCGTATGCCTGCGCGCTCAGCCCTGTTGTTGCCATACGGAGAAACCCCAGCAGCCAGAAGGTTACGCTTATCATGGTGCCGCCTACCGCTACCCCGCCAAGGTACCAGGCATGCTCAAGGTGGCCGATTACCGCCGCATCTACCAGGCCAAGAAGCGGAACGGTAATATTGGAAAGCACCATCGGGATGGCAAGGGTGAAAACCTGCCGGTGCAGGCGCGGGTTGTTCAGGGCTGACAACATAAATACATCCGGGAAAAGTAAACCAGAGCCAGTGTAGCGGTTTCGTCCTGTACGCTCACCTTTGAATTTCCGGATGATTTCTGGGCATCTCCTGTTTCTGATATGCTTTGCACTTCTCCAACAGAGGAACTGAGTGACAATGAAAAAAGCCTTCTCAATGGCAGCCATGCTGCTGAGCCTCACCGCCTGCAGCAAAGTAACCAAAGAAAACTACGACAAACTGGAAATGGGTATGCCCTACAACGACGTGGTTTCACTGATTGGCAAGCCTGACAAATGTGATGACACCCTGGGCGTGACAAACTGCATTTGGGGAGACGATGCGAAACACATCAAGGTCGCCTTTGTTGCCGACAAGGCGACACTCTATAGTGGTAAAGGTATCAACTGATACTGCCGTCGGTCAGGCCGCCAGTACCGTGGCGGCGTGATCAGCAAGTAACACCACAAAAAGCCCGAAAATATGCCAGATGGAATATTTGAAGGTCTCCCACGCCAGCCCTTTGCGGTCATAAAATTTAAGCCTCAGCGCGTAGGCAACAAACCCGAGGTTTAAAACCAGGCTGCCAATCAGGTAAATCATCCCGCTCATTCCTGCCAGCCACGGCAAAATTCCCACGGCAACCAACAACACCGTGTAAAGCAGCATCATGGTTTTGGTGTACTCAACACCATGGGTTACCGGCAACATTGGCACACCGGCTTTTGCGTAGTCCTTCCTGCGGTGAATCGCAAGCGCAGAAATGGGGTGGCGTCCAGGTAAAAATCAACATAACCAGTAAAAGGGCGTGGGGATGAAGCTCTCCGGTTACTGCCGTCCAGCCAAGCAGTGGCGGCATCGCCCCGGCCAGCCCGCCAATCACAATATTCTGCGGGGTGGCATGTTTAAGCCACACCGTATAAACCAGTGCATAGCCAATCAGGCTGGCAAAGGTCAGCATGGCAGTAAGCACATTCAGGTAAGTCAGCAGGCCAAACCCGGCTATCGCCAGCACGGTGCCAAAAACCAAAGCCCGGAAATTATCAACCCGTCCTTTGGCGACCGGGCGGTTCTGGGTACGCTGCATCTGCTGGTCAATACGCTGGTCAAGCACATGGTTGAACACCGCAGCCGCAGCCGACTGCATACCAATTCCCAATAAACCGAGAATAACGGGGATGGCCGGCGGTATTCCCGGCACGGCCAGGCACATTCCAACCAGCGCGGTCAGCAGCAACATGGCGACCACTTTGGGTTTGGTCAGCTCCAGATAGTCACGCCAGCCAGTTTTTTCCGCCGATACCGTAGTGAGCTGTTAGCTCTCGCCATAATTTATCCTCCCTGTGACCCAATCGGATGCCGGCAACCAAAGACGCCAGTTCACCGCAACAACGCATTGAAGAAGTAAAAGCCCGCCAAGGTTATGGGCAACCGCAACAGACAGCGGCAGGTACGCCACGACATTGGTGATACCAAGTGCTATCTGCAATGCCAGGACAGCGCCCAACCCTAGCCCCCACCGCACGCCGAGTTTCATGGCGCTGGCCACGGCAGAAGCATAACCACGGCAGAGACCACAATGGCACCAAGCCTGTGGGTAGCATGAATGGTGACCCGCTGGTCAAAATTCAGTACCCCGAACTGGTAAGTCTCGCTTTTCGGACTGATGGGGTGAAACGCAGAGGCGTCGTATTTTTCCACCCAGTCCACCTCACAGATAGGAAGCTGGGTACAGACCACGGCGGCGTAGTTGGAAGACGTCCAGCCACCGAGGGCAATTTGCAAAGTAACGGCCACCAAAGCGCCCGCTGCAAGCGCACGGAGCCCCGTTCCGGCTGTCACCGTGGGCAGGCTGGGAAATAGAGTTTCAGCGCAAGCAGCACAAGCAAAGTGACGGTGGTAAACCCGCCCAGAAGGTGGCCCATTACCACCAGCGGCATCAGGTTCATAGTGACCGTCCACATCCCAAGCAATGCCTGGAAAATGACCGTACCCAACAACAAAGACGGCAACAGCTTTGGTCGCCCGGCTCGCCGGAACGACATCACGGTAATCGCAGCGATAAGCAAACCGAGGGAGCCGGCAACGTATCGGTGAATCATCTCATTCCAGGCTTTTTGCGGCTCAAGGGGCGCATCCGGAAAGGCTTCTGACGCCATGGCCTGCTGCACCTCGGTTTTCGGGACAGTCATAAACCCGTAGCAACCCGGCCAATCCGGACAGCCAAGCCCGGCTTCGGTAAGCCGGGTAAACGCCCCCAGCCCAACCACAACCAGCGACAGCAGAAGCGTAGCAACAACGATTCCCCGGTAAATGCGCTCACCCATAAGCGTTATCCTATCCGTGAAAGTTTCATCAGCTTTTTCAGATCTTTCAGCAGCCCTTTACCCTGTTCTATTCGTTTGGCTTCCTCTTTCGGCACCGCGTATTCAAGAATCACGTTCCCCATAGGATCAGCAAGGTAAATGGACTCATCTGCCCCGGGCTGTACAACAAGTTCCCGAGCCGGCGGGTTGCCGGTGACCGAACGCTCATCCAGAACGATGCCAATGACCCTTTGCTGTTCCGGCCCGACAGCCTGTGGAATTTGCTTAATCTGGAAAAGCGCCGCCTTACAGCGCTCATCACACACATCCGGCTTGATATAAACCAGCCGCCACATCCCCGGTTTCGCCAGCCACGGCGCTTCCAACGGTGGTTCGAGAAGCGTGCCGTAGTTGGTTGCCCCGCCTTCATACCAGTGGTTCATCAAAGCCAGTTTGGCAGCCAGTACTGGCAAGCCGAATACGGCCAACAGCGCCAAAAATGTGCGTTTACCTTTCATGAGCTTCTCCTTCGCCACCACACACCCCACATCACTGCGATGGCAACTGCCAGCGCAAACCACTGCACCGCATAGACATGATGCTTCTCTGGCCTCATTACCACAGGTTGCCAGGTTGCGGTCAGTCCGTTTTGTTCCATCAGGTTACCGTCACCCTCGCTGCTGCCTAGCGAAGTGGCATGCAACACCCAGGGCAAGACTGTCAGGCCGGTTTGTTGCCTGACCAGCTCCGGTTCAATCGCCTGTACCCGCCAGGGCCATGTACCGGAAAAGCTGTCTGCATCCAGCACCAGCGTCCGGGTGGGTTCAGCGGCAATACCCTCGACAGTTTCCACCACGGACAAGTCAGGCAGCGGCGGCAATTCACTTCTCAGCGCCGGGGCGGCCACCCAGCCGGCATCCACCAATAGAGTGTGATCCCCGCTGACAAAAGGCAGGTACAACTGGTAACCCACCCGGCCTTTGAGGGTCTGATTATCCAGCAAAAATGCATGGCGAAGGTCAAAGCGCCCGGTCAGCGCATAAGGTTGGCCGGATACCGGGGCATCGGCGGAAAGCCGGGTTTCGATGGTTTTTTGCAACACCGCATGCTGCGAAAGGATGTCGGCTTTTTCATCTGCCCGGGAGAGTTGCCAGAAGCCCAGCTTGACCAAAATGGCAATCAGGATCAGAGTAAAAAGGGTAAAACCGAGGGCAAGCGAGCGCGACATTGCCGCTCCCGCCTGCTGATTCCCCGCCACGGATTGGGACTGAGGAGGATCTATGTGGTTGAAAGCACTGCTTGTCTGCTTACTTATTTTCATCGTGCTTAACCTCTTTCGCGCACTTCCCGTCATGCTGAAGGGAAAGTCAGATGTTCCCATGTCCCGCTACCTCGGCCGGCGGGTGATGTTCTCGGTGCTGGTTTTCATCCTTCTTCTTATCGGCCTCGCCACCGGGATTATCGACCCAATCAGAGGCCGTATTAATTGTAAGAATTGAGTGGAGAGAGGCGAGTGGTGAGTAGCTCCTTTTCTCGCTTCTCGCTTCTCGCTTCTCGCTTCTCGCTTCTCAGATTATGTAAACAAACACAAACAGGCACAGCCACACCACATCCACAAAGTGCCAGTACCAGGAACCGGCCTGGAAGGCGAAGTGGTGATCCGGCGTGAAGTGCCCTTTCATGACCCGGAGCCACACAACGAACAGGATGATGGAACCAAGCAAGACATGCATGCCATGGAAGCCGGTCAGCATAAAGAAGGTATTACCGTAGATACCCGAGTCCAGCTTGAGGTTCATATCCTGGTAAGCGTGGACATATTCAACGCCCTGAAGGAACAGGAAGATCCAGCCAAGCAGCACGGTGATGCCAAGGAATTTTTTCACCTTTTCCCGGTCACCGCCTTCCAGCGCCACGTGCGCAATATGTACAGTGACGGAAGAAGCGAGCAGGATAACGGTGTTGATGAGCGGCAGCCCAAACGCAGGCATGGCCTGTGTTTCTGTTCCACCCGGCGTTTTCACCACCGGCCAGCTGGCAATAAATTCCGGCCACAACACCGCGTGGGTCATGGCATTGTTACCGGCCCCACCCAGCCACGGCACCGCAATCAAGCGGGCGTAGAACAGCGCACCGAAAAATGCGCCGAAGAACATCACTTCCGAGAAAATGAACCAACTCATTCCCTGCCGGAAGGAACGGTCCATTTGCGAGGAATACAGTCCGGTCATAGATTCGTGAATCACATCCCGAAACCATCCGGTCAGCATAAACAGGATCAGGCCGACCCCGGTCAGCAGGAGCCAGGGGCCATTTCCCCCGAAAAGCCCGCCGACCGTACTGCCCGCCCCCATTGCAATAAAGAACAGGGCGACAGCGCCGACAATCGGCCATGCGCTAGTAGCGGGTACATAATAGTTTTCGTAGTCACTGTTACTTTGTGTCTGGTTTGCCATGGTGACCTCTTACTTGTTGTCACTTCAACAAATTGGGCCGCATCCCGCGGCTATTCCGCCTTCCCGGCGACATTAAAAAGGGTGTAAGCCAGCGTCATTCTTTCAATGTCATCCGGGATCTCCGGGTCAACATAGAAAATCAGAGGCAATTCGGCTTTCTGCCCGGCATCAAGGGGCTGGCTGTTAAAGCAGAAACACTCAATCTTGTTGAGGTATTGCGCTGCCAGCCCGGGGGTGACGGACGGAACTGCCTGCCCCGTTCCACCAGCCCCGGACAGGTTGACCGCCCGGTAGTTAATGGTCCGGGTCTGTCCCGGGTGAACTTGCAGCGATTTCACTTCAGGCTCAAACTCCCAGCCAAGCCCCGGATTGATGTAGGAGACAAACTCCACCGTCACCAGCCGTGATGTATCCACCTGACTGGATTGGGCAGCGGCCACATCGTCCGTTTTTCCGTTGATACCGGTTATTTCGCAGAACACGTCGTACAGGGGGACAAGCGCAAACGCGAAGCCGAACATCCCCACTGTTGCGGCAATCAGCCAACTGAGAGGTTTGCGGTTATCCGGTTTCGTTTGCGTATCCATAAGCCCCCTTTAATCCACTTTCGGCGGTGTGCTGAAGGTGTGGTAAGGCGCCGGAGACGGCACAGTCCACTCCAGTCCTTCCGCACCTTCCCAGGTCTTGGCCGGGGATTTTTCGCCACCTCGCGCGCACTTGACGACCACGGCGAGGAAAATCAGTTGCGAGAATCCGAAGGCAAACGCGCCGACAGAAACAATCGCATTGATGTCCGCAAATTGCAGTGCGTAGTCCGGGATACGGCGCGGCATACCCGCCAGCCCGACAAAGTGCATGGGGAAGAAAAGGACGTTTACTGATATCAGCGAGCACCAGAAATGCCACTTCGCCAGCCGCTCGTCGTACATGTGCCCCGTCCATTTGGGCAGCCAGTAATACGCGGCGGCCATGATGGAGAATATCGCCCCGGATACCAGCACATAGTGGAAGTGGGCAACCACGAAGTAGGTGTCGTGGTACTGGAAGTCAGCCGGCGTTATCGCCAGCATCAGCCCCGAAAATCCGCCAATGGTAAACAGCACAATAAAGGCGATGGCAAACAACATCGGGACTTCAAAGGTCAGAGATCCCCGCCACATGGTGGCGACCCAGTTGAACACCTTCACCCCGGTTGGCACCGATATCAGCATGGTGCAGTACATAAAGAACAGCGCCCCGGCGACCGGCATCCCCGTGGTAAACATGTGGTGTGCCCACACGATAAAGCTAAGGCCGGCAATGGATGCCGTCGCGTAAACCATAGAGGCATAACCGAACAGCGGCTTGCGTGAAAACGTCGGGACAATGGCCGAGATAATGCCGAAACTCGGCAGGATCATGATGTACACCTCTGGGTGCCCAAAGAACCAGAAAATATGCTGGAACATCACCGGATCCCCGCCTCCGGCTGCATCAAAGAAGCTGGTGCCAAAGTATTTGTCGGTCAGAATCATGGTCACCGCACCGGCCAGTACCGGCATCACCGCAATCAGCAGAAACGCAGTGATAAACCAGGTCCAGACAAACAGCGGCATTTTCATGTACGTCATACCCGGTGCGCGCAGGTTCATGATGGTAACGATAACGTTGATCGCCCCCATGATGGAGCTCATCCCCATAATGTGGACGGCAAACACAAAGAGCGCGGTGCTGTCGGGGCTGTAAGTGGTGGAAAGCGGTGCGTAGAAGGTCCAGCCAAAGTTGGGGCCGCCTCCTTCCATAAACAGCGACATAATGAGCATCAGGAAGGCAAAAGGCAGGATCCAAAAGCTCCAGTTGTTCATCCGGGGCAGCGCCATATCCGGTGCCCCTATCATCATGGGCACCATCCAGTTAGCCAGTCCGGTAAAGGCCGGCATCACCGCACCGAATACCATGATAAGCCCGTGTACCGTTGTCATCTGATTGAAGAAATTCGGCTCCACCAGCTGAAGGCCGGGCTGGAACAACTCGGCACGGATAACCAGCGCCATCGCTCCGCCGAGCAGAAACATGGTGAAGCTGAACACCAGATACATGGTACCGATGTCTTTGTGGTTGGTGGTCAGTATCCAGCGCATGATGCCTTTCGGCTTGTGATCATGGTCGTGGTCGTGCCCGACCTGATCCGGCGTCATGTCAGTCATTACCCTTCTCCTATAATCCTTTACCGTCCAGCACAGCCTGGACTTGTGCGGCCTGAATCAGCTCACCGGTATCATTGCCCCAGGCATTCCGCTCGTAGGTAATGACCGCCGCCAGCTCTTTCAGGCTCAGCTGTTCACCAAAGGCCTGCATCGCCGTTCCGGCCTGGCCGTGAATAACCACGTTCATGTGGTCAAGAAGGCGATCCTTATTCACTGCGACCTCGGCTCCGGCAAGTGGCGGGAAGACGCCGGCAAGACCCTCACCGTTTGCCTGGTGGCAAGCGGCGCAGCGGGAGGCATACACTTTCTCACCCACCGTCATCAGCTCTTCCTCGGACATCTGCATATCAAGCAGGCGTTTTTCTTCCTCTGCCGCTTGTTGCTGGGCAACACGGGTCTCGGTCAGCCAGGAATCAAACTCGCCCGGCTCTTTTGCCACAACAACAATCGGCATAAAGCCGTGGTCCTTGCCACACAACTCGGCACACTGCCCGCGGTAGATACCGGGGTCATCAATTTTGGTCCAAGCCTCATTGATAAAACCGGGGTTGGCATCCTTTTTCACCGCAAAATCCGGTACCCACCAGGAGTGGATAACGTCCTGCGACGTGATCAGGAAACGCACTTTCTTGCCCGTTGGCAGCACCAGCGGTTTGTCGACTTCAATCAGATACGTTTCCCGCTTTTCGCGTTCGTTATTGATCTGTGCCTGGGAAGATGCCAGCAGGGAAAAGAACTCCACGTCCTCTTCGAAGTAGCTGTAGTGCCACTTCCACTGGGAGCCCGTAACCAGAACGGTCAGATCCGGTTCGCTGGTATCGTCCATTGCCAACAGAACCTGAGTGGCCGGCACAGCCATAGAGATAAGAATCAGGAAAGGTATCAGGGTCCAGATAATCTCGACCTTGGTACTCTCATGGAAGGTCGCCGCTTCGGCTCCCTTGGATTTCCGGTGATGGATGATTGCCCAGAACATTGCACCGAACACCACCACACCAATAGCGACACAGATGTACAGAATTGTCATATGCAGGTCGTAAACCTGCCGGCTGATTTCTGTGACACCCTGAGTCATGTTGAGCTGCAAGCCGCTGTTCCCGACAGCCTGAGCAGTCACGATAAACAATGCCGGTAACCCGGCTAAAATCCGCGTGATCACATTTCCTCCCTGGACAATTGCCCGAAAAAAACGCACGCCCCATTTAGATAGTCGCGTAACCGCCGATAATGATTTAACTTTTTATTTACATAATTAAGTTAGGAAAGAATTGGGGAAAGAACAAAAATTGCTCAGTACATCTTCAAGAGGGGATCACAAAAACTCAAAAGCGAGACAACACCTTAAACATTGAGATGTATTACCACAGGTGTGACGCGATATTTGAGGAAATTGATACGGTTAAGCAGCCGTTGCCATATCCGCCAGCGCATACATGGTTTATCAATCGGGGAGTGTAACGTCATCGAATCTGCCCAGGGAATCAGGTTCAGCAGGCAATGTGGGTCTTTCAGCCCGTGGGCATAGCTGTCGCAGCCCATCAGCTTGCCGGGGCGGCTTTCACACAGGTCTCCTGCCACAACGAAACAGGCTTCAAACTGGCGGAAGCGGCGGCCAAGAGCATGAAGAAATGCCGTCAGTTGCGCCATATTGCAGCCCAACAGCGCCAGTTCACACACTACCATAAGGGGTTCGCCATCTCGGATGGGAAACGATTGCAGCCAGTCCAGGTTGTTTACTGATCCGCAATGCATCTGGTAGCGTTCACTGCGGTGGAATAACTTCTGACGCCACAGCAAATTTTCATCAATATCGAGTTCAAGCCAGCGGCAACGGCCGTTATCAAGGCGGAAAAAGCGAGTGTCCAACCCACAGCCGACGTTTACAACCCAACCGCTGGGATGGCGCTTCATAAACTGGCTGACCACCGCATCGCACTGGGCTGCAAGGGTGGTGTAAAGGAGCTGTTTCTGGTCGATATTGCCCTTAAGACAATCGGGGTTTAACTTGCACTGACGGCAAGCTGTTGCAGCAACAGGATCGTAGACCTGACCGTTATCGACGAGGCTTTCCCGGCTGCGAAGCCACAAGGGCTCCAGCAACCGCGAAGGGATGCGAAACTGGTTTGCTTTTGGTCTGGTCACATTCGGGTTCACATTATCCTCTCCCTGATCTTATGAGATGATAATGGTTATCATTTACTTTCGCAAACAGTTATTGCGCGAGTTTATCCTCATAGGTTTTACTGCCCTACCAAAAACAGAAAGCCCGGCAAAGAGGCCGGGCTTGGAAAACGCTTTTGCAGTTGACCAACAATGGTTTGAACGCTGTTACATCCAATCTGCGTTACGGATCACACCTACAGCCAATCCTTCAATCGTCAGGTGCTGTGAGCCGAGGTCAACGACAATTGGTTTGAACTCTTCGTTTTCAGCATGGAGGATCACCTGGGAGCCTTTACGCTCGAAACGCTTCACGGTGACATCTTCCTCGACACGCGCAACCACAACCTGGCCGTTACGGACATCCTGGGTTTTGTGCACCGCCAGCAAATCGCCGTCCATGATGCCGATGTCTTTCATACTCATGCCGTTAACCCGCAGCAGGAAATCTGCATTCGGCTTAAACAGGCCCGGGTCAACCTGGTAATGGGTTTCCACATGCTCTTGCGCCAGAATAGGCTCACCGGCAGCAACCCGGCCAATTAATGGCAAGCCTGGTTCGTCATTGGCTGCTTCATCTTCAATCAGCAGACGGATACCACGGGAGGCACCCGGTACAATTTCAATGACACCTTTACGGGCCAGTGCCTTCAGGTGTTCCTCGGCGGCATTGGCAGAGCGGAAGCCAGTTCCCGGGCAATTTCCGCGCGAGTCGGCGGCATGCCGGCGTCGTCGATCTTTGCCTTGATGAGATCAAGGACTTGCTGCTGTCTTTCCGTTAACGGCTTCATATCAGAACCTGTCTTTTTATACAGTTAACTGTGAGTATATCCAGTGTTTCACGTAATGGAAAGACAAAGTGCTGATTTCTTGTTCATATCGCATTTCTTTTCGCCGACTGTCATATTCAATTGATACAGTCATTCCGGCGGCGATTTTTGCCGATTGGCGAGAATTCATGTCATATGGCTGCAAGTTAGCACCCGGTTTCTGCTATCCTACTGCACCGACCAGTTGGAAAATCTCCCACTTGTCGAATTTCCGGGTTCTCTGTAACCGTATAGCACCACTCCTCACCGGGAATGGGTGCCATACTGATGCACGGAACACCGGGTTTTACCATGCCCGAAAATGGAACCGATGGGGCTACCCGTCACTTGAATAACATTGAGGCTAAAAAAAGCATGTCTGCTTGGCGCTCTCTTTACTATAAATTGCTCAACCAACCGCTCTCTATTCTGGTCAAAGGGAATTGTATCCCCTCTGATCCCGTTACCCAGCTGGGTCTCGACCTCAGCCGGCCTGTGGTGTATGTCCTGCCGTTCCGTTCAAGCTCAGATCTTCTGACGCTGCGCCTGAACTGCAAGGAACAGGGCCTGCCTGATCCGCTCGAACCGCTGGAAATTGCCGGCAAACGCCTGCGCCGGTTTGTGTTTCTGTCAAACGGCCGCAAACTGCTTTCCCGTGACAAAGACCTGCCAAAATCATCACTGGAGCTCTTTACTGACCTGCTGGATCTTCACAAGCGTGACAGCGAGCTTGATATCCAACTGGTTCCGGCGTCAGTGGTGTGGAGCCGCAAACCGGGCCGCGAAGAAGACATGCGCACCCCGCTGCGCTCGTACAACGGACTGGAAAAATTCTGGGCGGTTCTTACCCTTGGCCGCGACTCCATGGTGCGAATCAGCCCGGCAGTATCCCTGCGTTACATGGCTGACCAACACGGTACCGACAGCGCCATTGCACATAAACTAGCCCGTGTCGCGCGTATCCACTTTGCCCGCCAGAAGCTGGCAGCATCCGGCCCGAAACTGCCAAACCGCCACGCCCTGTTCAAGCACCTGCTGAACTCACCGGCGATTGAAAAAGTGGTGCAGGACGAAGCAGCCAGCCGCAAGGTGCCGGTTGAGAAAGTGCGCAAAGAAGCCATTGATATGCTGGAAGAGATCGCAGCCGATTTCTCCTATGACCTTATCCGCACCGGCGACCGCGTGCTGGGCTGGTTGTGGAACAAGCTCTATCAGGGCCTGAATATCCATAACGCTGAGCGTGTCCGCCAACTGGCGCAGGATGGCCATGAGCTGGTTTATGTTCCTTGCCACCGCTCACACATGGACTACCTGCTGCTCTCTTATGTCCTTTACCACGAAGGCCTGGTACCGCCGCACATCGCCGCCGGCGTAAACCTGAACTTCTTCCCGGCCGGCCCTATTTTCCGCCGTGGCGGTGCGTTCTTTATCCGCCGCAGTTTCAAGGGCAACAAGCTCTATTCCACAGTGTTCCGTGAATACCTGTCTGAACTGTTTGCCCGCGGCTACTCCGTGGAATACTTCAGCGAAGGCGGCCGTACCCGCACAGGCCGTCTGCTGACGCCGAAAACCGGCATGCTGTCGATGACCATCCAGGGAATGCTGCGTGGCCTCAAGCGTCCGGTTACTCTGGTGCCTGTGTACATCGGTTACGAACACGTGATGGAAGTGGCGACCTATGCCAAAGAGCTGCAGGGCAAGCCGAAAGAGAAGGAAAACTTCAGCCAGGTGCTCGGTATTCTTCGCAAGCTGCGCAACTACGGCCAGGGTTACGTGAACTTTGGTGAGCCAATCCACGTCAACCAGTTCCTGAACGAGGAAGTGCCGGACTGGACAGCCAGCATCAACTCCATCGAGCCGCAAAAACCTCAGTGGATGAATCCGGTTGTCGACAAGCTCGCCACCCGTATGATGACCCATATCAACGATGCAGCGGCCACCAATGCCCTGACACTTTGCGGCCTTGCCCTACTGGCTTCACGCCAGAAAGCGCTGAGCCGTGAAGCGCTGGAAAGCCAGTTGAAGGTGTTTATCGAACTGCTTGGCAACGTACCTTACTCTGACAGCTCGACCCTGCCGGAGCAGCCTGTCAGTGAGATGATCGACCACGCTTTGAGCCTGAACAAGTTCGAGGTGGACAAGGATTCACTGGGCGAAATTATCTCTCTGGACCGCCAGCAGGCAATCCTGATGACGTACTACCGCAACAACATCATCCACCTGGTGGCGATTCCGTCTTTGGTGGCAAACGTGGTTGTCCAGCGTGGCACTATCAAGCTGGACGCGCTGAAAGAAGCAGTGAACACTCTCTATCCCCTGCTGAAGGCCGAGCTGTTCCTGCGCTTTGATGAAGAAAGCTTCCCGGCTTACCTCGATGCGTGTATTGAGGAATTAGTACGCCAGAAACTGCTGTGCATCGACGGCGAGCGCGTGAAACTGAACCCGGCGCGCCTTGGCGATACACAGTTGCTTGGCCGCATCATCGGTGAAACCCTGCAACGTTATGCCATCACCCTGACCATCTATAGCCACGAGCCGGAAATCACCCGGGGTGAGCTGGAGAAACAGAGTCAGATGCTGGCTCAACGCCTGAGCCGCCTGCACGGCATTAACGCGCCGGAGTTTTTCGACAAGGGCGTGTTCGCTACCTTCGTCGATACCTTGCGTCGTCTGGGATACGTAGACAGTGACGCCCATGCGGTTACCCAGCCGATGGAGCGCCTGCAAAAGCTGGTCACCCGGCTGGTTTCCCCGGAAGTGAAGCTCACTATCCAGGCCATTCTCAGCCAGTCTGAAGAGCCTGAAGAAGATTGCTGCAAGGTGGAAGAAACCACTGATACCAAACAGCTGGAAGCTGAAAAGCAGTAAACACGGGGTCCTTGGTCCTTGGTCCTTGGTCCTTGGTCCTTGGTCCTTGGTCCTTGGTCCTTGGTCCTTGGTCCTTGGTCCTTAAGGATTTTGAATGATAGGCTCAGTTGTTCAAGGGCTTATATTTATCCAGGTTCTGGGACCTTATCTTCCCAGAACCTCGTTTGAAGACCTGTTAGTACCTAACTGCCACCAAACATCGACTCAGAAAAGCGTACTCACCGCGATTCCCACAAAGACCACCATGCCGACATAATTGTTGTTGAGAAATGCCTTGAAGCAGTCATCACGCTCGCGGTGGCGGATAAGTTGTTGCTGGTAAACAAAGAGGCCAGCGGCAATCAGCAGGCTCCAGTAAAACACTCCACCGAGTCCGGAAAGCCAGCCGAAGACTGTCAGCATCAGTACGGTCATCAACTGGAGTATACCCACCGCAATTTTGTCCCAACGCCCGAAGAGGATAGCGGTAGACTTGATACCAACCTTGAGGTCGTCATCGCGATCAACCATGGCATACTGGGTATCATAGGCCACAGTCCACAGGACATTGGCAAAGAAAAGGATCCAGGCAGAAGGGGGCAAGTATCCGGCTTCTGCGGCAAACGCCATGGGAATTGACCAACCGAATGCTGCACCGAGCACCACCTGCGGGAGATGGGTATACCGCTTCATAAAGGGGTAAGCGGAGGCAAGGAGAAGGGCGATAACAGAAAGCTTGATGGTGAGCCAGTTAAGGGTCAGCACCAACCCAAAGGCAGCAATAACAAGAATGGCGAAAAGCAGAAGTGCCTCGCTTTCCTTGATAAGCCCGGAAGGCATCGGGCGCTGAGCGGTGCGCTTAACATGGCCATCGAAATTGCGGTCGGCAAAATCGTTAATCACGCATCCGGCAGCACGCATCAACACCACACCGGCAACAAACACCGCCAGTACACCGATATCCGGCAATCCGCCGGCAGCAGAAAACAACGCCCACAGGGTCGGCCACAACAAAAGCAGGGAGCCGATGGGCCTGTCCATCCGCGTCAGCTGCCAGAATGCACGGGCTTTGGTCATCTCCATGATGTTATCTCTCCTTGGCATAAACCGGCGCATCGGGCAAAAAGAGCTCTGCCACCAGCAACGGTTTATTATTAACCCACAGCCTTGAACGACGGGCCAGCAATGAATGCGGTGCCATGCCTACCGAGCAACCTCTATGGCATCACGCCGGGCTTCACCGAACCGGAACACCCGCTCTCCGAGCGGCATATCTCCCAAATCAGCGATATCTTTTTCGTTGTCCGTCAGGGTGGTTTGCGGCATCAGGGTACGGGCACACAACCAGTTGATCGTCACCGTAGATAATAACCTGACGCACCAGACAATTTTCGTCACCCAGCAGACTTCTCTCCTGCAAAGTGAGCTGGCTCGCATCAACGGGAAACTGGGCAAACACTTCCACCCGCAATTCATTACAGTGGCGCTTGAGGCGCTCAGTCATGGAATGTTCTTCAAGCAACCAGGGCCCTGTCTCTTTGCAGGCCTGGACAACATCACAAGGCGCTTCCCAGTTTGCCCCTTCCAGGGCGGACATACATAATTGCTTGAATTGTGACATGGTTTTCTGGTGTTATCCTGCATAACCTGGAACGGAAACCGCCATGGTTACTCTTTATCCGTTATTATATTGGGCTGTTATTGTAACAGGCTGGCAGGATCCGAATATGTCCGCCGATGCGTATATTTAACTACCCCTACGCTGGCTTGCTACAATATCACAGGTGCGCTTTGTTTAATGAGCTTGAGTGGAAAAACTATGATTAAAAACCTGTTCGCCGGCTTACTGCTCCTCTTACCTGCGATTGTCTCCACACCTGCGTCAGCAGAAGAGGAACCTGCTGGGCCGAAATATACCTATTTTACGCTGGAGCCGGAGATTACGACCAATTTTGTCACCAAAGGAAAGAACCTGGGCTTTATAAATGTCCGCGTGGATTTGATGGTTGATGACCCGGGAAAAGTACAGATTCTGGAGCACCACTCCCCCCTTATCCGCGACGCCATTACTGAGGTGCTTAGCCAGGAATCTGAAACCGAGGTGAAATCACTCAGCGGCCGGGAAGAGCTGAGAAAAGCCTGCCTTGAAAAGGTAAACGCCCTGTTGTTGGCAGAAACCAAAGAACGGGTTGTCACCGAGCTTCTGTTTACCAAATATCTCTACCAATAAGAAAAGCGCCGTTAAACTGGCGCCTTTCTTTATTTTCATCCGGCAATGCCCTCAGGCAACAGATTCCGGTGCTGAGGATTGCGCGAGCAGTTGGTGTTCGACATAACGGCCCACTTCCGCACGTTGCTCGTCAGTCAGGTACAAGCCTAGTTTGCTGCGCCGCCAAAGGACATCCTCACCGCCACGGGCAAATTCCTGCTCAATAAGGTAGTCCACTTCTCGGGTTGTCAGCCCCATTCCCAAATCCTGCCCCATCTGTTCCGGCTTCAAAACGCCTCAAGGATGTGCTCAGCCAGCCGGCCATAATCGCGGGCAAAACGAGATGCCGTAAACGCATCAAGCCATTCGTATCTTTCACCCAGTTCGAGCGCGTACTCGTCCCTCTGGTAACCTGAATCAGCCCCGGGAAGGAAACTGTCTGCGGTCCAGGCTGGCCCCATTTCAGGAAGGAACGGCTTGAGCTTTTCCAGCGCCGCTTCTGCCAGTTTCCGGTAAGTCGTCAGTTTGCCGCCGAACACCGAAAGCAGGGGCGCACCTTCCCCATCAAGCTCAAGGGTATAGTCACGGGTGATGGCCTGCGGGGAGTCGGATTCATCATCGCAAAGCGGGCGCACGCCGCTGTATGTCCAGACCACATCTTCCGGTGTCAGCTTTTTCTTGAAGTGATGGTTGTAAACATCCAGCACATAGGCAATTTCCTTTTCCTCAATGGCCACATCACGCGGGTCTCCGTGGTATTCCACATCCGTTGTCCCAATAATGGAGAACCGGTCAAGGTAAGGGATCACAAACACAATCCGGCTGTCTTCATTTTGCAGGATGTAGCTTGCGGTTCGTCATGTACGCGCGGAACCACGATATGCGAGCCTTTAATCAGCCGGATTTTCCGGGGGGATTTGAGGGTCATGCTGGTATCGAAGAACTGCTGTACCAGGGGCCGGCAGCGTTCACCAAGGCTTTGCTGTAACGCTGAAAACGCTCACCGCTCAGGCTGTCAGACACCGTGACCTTCCACAGCCCGTTTTCCCGCTCAGCTTTTTCCACCCGGCAACGGCTGCGAACCTCGCCACCCCGGCGTGCCACCTCGATGGCATTGAGGATAACCAGCCGGGCATCATCTACCCAGCAGTCTGAGTATTCGAAACCCTTTTTGATGTCCGGTACCAGAACAGAACCGGCACTGAAATTCACGCCATGACTGGCTGGAAGACTGGTGCGCTTACCCAGGTTGTCATAAAGGAAAAGACCGGCACGGATCATCCACGCCGGACGTAAGTGCGGGCGATGAGGCAAACGAAAACGCATTGGCCAGGCGATATGGGGCAGTTTTTTCAGCAAGACTTCACGTTCCGCCAGCGCTTCGCCCACCAGCCGGAATTCGTAGTGCTCCAGATAACGAAGACCACCATGGATAAGTTTGGAGCTGGCTGAAGACGTTGCTGACGCAAAATCCTGAGCCTCATAAATCCCGACTTTCAACCCGCGCCCTGCGGCGTCTGCCGCAATTCCTGCGCCGTTGATTCCGCCCCCGACAACGATAATATCGAGCACTTGTTCAGACATGGTGACAGACCCTCATTTCCTTTTAGCGGCTGACTGCCCTGCTCCTCGACAACAATGGTTCCTTGCTTCACTGTCATCTAAACGAAACAAAGCGAGCATTTTCATGTTCGTTTTCGAGCATATTAATAGAAAAAAACGAAAAGATCACGCCCAAGCGTTAACAGATTGATGCACCAACACTGCTAAAGGGTAAATTCGGGTATAAAAAAACGCCATGGTGGCGGTTTACGGAAAGCATTTCATCAGTTAGGTCGGTGGTGTTACACCACTTCCAGGTATTTTTCGTGGTCACGCAGGATAGAGGAAATGGTTTCCGGCGGCTGGGCATTGGTGAACAACATATCCACCTGGGCAACTGTACCGACGTTGACCATGGCGTTGCGACCAAATTTAGTATGATCAACAGCCAGCATAACTGCCCGGCTGTTCTCCATGATCGCCTGTTTTACGCGAACTTCATGGTAATCGAAATCCAGAAGGGAGCCATCAAAGTCGATACCACTGATACCGAGGATGCCGAAGTCCAGCCGGAACTGGGAAACGAAGTCCAGCGTCGCCTCACCCATGATACCGCCATCGCGGTTACGCACTTCCCCACCGGCGAGAATAATGCGGAAATCCGGCTTGCTCATCAAGATGCCGGCTGCGTTGATATTGTTGGTAACAATACGCAAGTCATTGTGCTCAAGCAGTGCCCGGGCAATGGCTTCCGGGGTAGTGCCGATATCGAGGAACAGGGTTGCACCGTCAGGGATATGCCGGGCAAGCGCGACAGCCACGCGCTCTTTTCCTGCAGCTGCATCACCTTACGGGTGTTGTATGCGGTATTGACGGAGCTGGAAGGGATGGTGGCTCCGCCGTGGTGACGGCGGATTTTGTTATCGGCTGCCAGTTCATTTAGATCACGTCGAATGGTCTGAGGCTGACGTTAAAACGGTCTACCAAATCTTCAGTGCTTACATAGCCCTGTGTTTTAACCAGGCTCACGATCTCCTGGTGTCTTTTATTTTGCTTCACTGCGGTGTTTGCTCCCGTAAAAAGCCCCGGCTGGAATATCCGAGGCGGGGCTTTTAGTTTACTCACTGGCAAATTCGCTTGCCAATGATTCGGATCGCAATCACGCATGCTCGCAATCAGACATTTTGCTTAATGCTGTCGTTTGGCATCCCAGGAGGCAATACCGCAACCTGACAGCAACCCGGCCAGGTGAGCCATATTGGCGATATTCATCCCTAATGGTTCCACAAAACCAAACACCAGCCAGAAAAGCATAAAGCCAACCAGCCCTTTATCTATACCCAGCCCTTTTTGCGGTGCCAGCCAGGCGATAAACCAAAGGTAACCAAGCAGCGCGTAGACAACCCCTGAAAGGCCCCCGAAGTTGGCGCCAGAGAAAAAGTACTGCGCAAACCCGGAGAACAGGGAGGACAGCAGGAATATCTGCAGCAGCTTGTTGGTACCGAGCTTGCGTTCAATTTCCCCACCCAGCGTCCACCACCACAACAGGTTGAAAATGATGTGCAGCGGTGAGAAATGCAGGAACGCATGGCTGAACAGGCGCCACAATTGCCAGTCTTCATCCGGGTTGGCCGGGAAATGCAACAGAGAAAAAATTGGCCCGCCGAGTCCGAGAAAAGCCAGAACGTAAATCACCGCACAAGCCGCCATAACAAACAGCGTCAACGGCCCGGCTTTCGCTTTCACCAACCCCATCAGGTTGTTGGCCGGGTAAACGAATTTGGCGGATCGGGTATCACCCGATGCCCATGACGCTTCCATGTAACGCGGATCATTGGGGTTTTGGATAAACCGATCCAGCTCAGCCTGCGCTTCAACAAGATCCTGATCATCACGCAGCCACAAAGCAACGCGGCCACCTTCTTCCGGCATCATTTCAACTGCGATGTGCCGGGTTTTCATGTAATCGATAAAGGCCTGTGCTGCCCGCGGGTTGCTGATTGCCGCCAGTCGTTGCATGGAGTCCTCGTCTCAGGGAAGAAAAGTCGGGGCTATTATAACCCTTGTTCTACCGGAAGTTGGTTTCTTTGCCACGCCTCAAAACCGCCGTCGACACTGTACACTTCCTCAAATCCCTGGTTCAGGAGGTATTGTGCCGCGCCCTGGCTGCTGATTCCGTGATAACACATCACCATCACCGGTTGCTCAAAATCCACTTCCTGCATCATTTGTACGATGGTGTCGTTGGTCAGGTGGAATGCGGATCGGGCATGAGCCACCTGGAACGACTGAGGATCCCTGACATCCACCAGCACGGCATTTTTTTCCTGATTTTCCAACAGCTCAAACGCGTCGTTTACTGAGATATGCGCAAATTGCTCCATGAATTATTCAACTCCGAACGGGCTAACCAAACCGGGAGGCAGTTACACCAATCCCGCTAACTCTGTGTTTTTAACCATTCTACCCTAGTCTTGGCTTGCTAACCCTACGAGGAAAGTGCGGGAATTGTTCACTTTTTACCCCCCTGTGGGTAAAGCTGTGAATTGCGTGAATAGTCTATGATCGGGCATCAGGATCCACTACATATAGATCGGATCGTAAATAACCTGTGGATAAGTGATCGCAGCTCAGGGATAACGCCAGCTCCAAAAATGACGATGTGATGATCGTCACACCGAAAGCTTCCCGAATTCCGGGCACAAAAAACCGGCTGACTGAGCCGGTTTTTTCGAGAGTAGCGGAAGATCAGAGATCGTCACCCACAGCGAGCTTGAGTTTCTTAAGTGCGTTCTTTTCCAACTGGCGGATGCGCTCAGCGGAAACACCGTACATATCAGCCAAATCCTGCAGGGTGGCTTTGTTGTCATCCAGCCAACGTGAGCGAATGATGTGCTGGCTGCGCTCATCCAGGGATGCCATAGCATAAGCCAGTTGCCGGTTGGCGTGGCTTTCCCAATTTTCCTCTTCGACATTGACCGCCAGATCAGACGATTTGTCTTCAAGGTAATAAACCGGGGCAACAGGAGCATCACGGTCATCATCATCGGCAGACGCTTCGAAAGTCGGATCCTGGGCTGCCAGTCGGGCCTCCATCTCACGAACTTCGGCGGCATCAACACCCAGCTCTCGGGCAACGGTGTTCACCTCTTCGGCGTTAAACCAGCCAGGCGCTTTTTCGCCTTGCGCAGGTTAAAGAACAGTTTGCGCTGAGCCTTGGTGGTCGCCACTTTCACGATACGCCAGTTACGCAGGACGTACTCGTGGATTTCAGCCTTAATCCAGTGAACCGCAAAGGACACCAGACGAACACCGACTTCCGGGTTGAAGCGCTTAACCGCTTTCATCAGGCCAATGTTGCTTCCTGAATCAGATCAGACATAGGCAGGCCGTAGCCGGAATAACCGCGTGCAATATGAACAACAAAGCGCAGGTGCGAGACGATGAGTGCCTTCGCTGCATCGAGATCACCTTCGTAGTGAAGGCGTTCGGCCAGCGCGCGCTCTTCTTCCGCGGTCAGCATTGGGTAGCTGCTAACCGTCTGGAGGTAGCCGTCTACGCTGTCCTGGGAAATGGGCACCAGCGGGAACATCTCTTTTGTCATTCAAACCTCGTTTTCGATGAATCGAATACTATTGAACTAGTGTAGCCGTCCATAATGTACACAAGATGAACAAAATGGCAAGGCGGCGAAGCATACCTTTGTGTTGGACACAAAACCGTTATACAGGTTCAATTTCGCGTAAATGTCTTGCAGCAGAAAGCCTTGCGGCCAACAGACTGACAAACATTGCCAGCATCACCAGCAATAATCCGTCCTGAAATCCGAGCCCGGACAAGCGGAAACCGCTGTCATAGAGATCCGCCAGGGTCGCAACAGCACCGTCCAGCATCAGGATACTCAGCCCGGTCACCAGCCACGCCGCCACGGAGCAAGCAAGCCATACCATACGCCAAGGTAAAGATAAGGACGGAGAATAAAACTATCAGTCGCCCCAACCAGCTTCATCACCTGGATCTCTTCTTTGCGGCTGAGTACCTGCAGGCGAAGGGTGTTACCGACAATCAGGAACACCGCCACCAGCATCAGCACGGACAGCGTGCCCGCCAGCGTCACCACGAGGTTTTTCACCGCAGCAAGACGGGAAAGCCAGTCAGTATCCATACGTACTTCATCAACGCCGGAATCACTTCTCAGCGTTGACGCAATCTGTGTCACTGCGGCGCTGTCATCAACGGTCTTTGGATAAACCACCACCACGCCGGGCAGCGGGTTGCTGTCTAGCAGGCTTACCGCTTGGTCAAACCCCTGCTTTTCCCGCAATTGATCAAGACCTTCCTGCGGAGAAATATATTTCGCCGATTCCACATCCGGCTCTGATGCCATGCGAACAGCAAGCGCCTCACCATCAGACTCAGAGATCTGGTGGCCAAGGTAAGCTGTCACCTGTGTTGGAGACTGCCATTCATCGGTAACATTAACGATATTCTTTGCCAGGGTATAAAGGGTTGCCGGCAGCGACAGTGTCAGCGCCAGCACCGCCAGTGTCAGGATATTCCCGAGCGGGCGGCCCAGCAGATCACCCAGCGCCTGGCGGGCCTGCATTTTATGGAGGGCAAAAAAGCCGGTCTTCTGCCCTTTTTTGTTTTCGGGGTTTTAGCATGAGACGCCTCATGCAACTTGCCTTCACGAAGCTCAAGGCGGCGGAAGTCATAGGTGGACAGCAAAGAGGTGTCATGGGTTGCCATCAGTACGGTAACACCTACGCTGTTGAACTGGCGGAACAACTCCATAATATTGCGAGACAGTGCTGCATCAAGGTTTCCGGTTGGCTCATCGGCAAGCAGTACCAGCGGCCGGTTTACCACCGCCCGGGCAATACCCACCCGTTGTTGCTCACCACCCGATAACTGGACCGGCAGGCACTTGGCTTTATCCAGCAGGCCAACCTTGTCCAACGCTGCAGAGACCCGGCGCTTGATTTCATCTTCCGGCGTCAACTCAACCCGCAGCGGCAAGGCCACGTTGTCGTAGACAGTGCGGTCCATCAGCAGTTTGTGATCCTGGAAGATGATGCCAATATTCCGGCGCAAAAACGGGATGTCCTGACGACCAAGACGGGTAATGTCGTGGCCGTTGAACATGATTTTACCGTCTGAAGGCCGTTCCATGGCGCACAGCAGTTTCAGCAGGGTACTTTTCCCCGCCCCTGAGTGGCCGGTCAGGAAAGCCATTTCGCCGCACTGTAAGTGAAAGCTCACTTTTTGCAGCGCCTGACGGCCTCCCCGATATGCCTTTGTTACCCCCTGAAACCGAATCACTGTGCTTAATCCTCCCGGCTAAACAATGCTCGATAAAATCATTGGCATTAAACGGACGCAGGTCATCAATGCTCTCACCCACACCGATAAAGCGGATAGGATCGAGAACTGGTTTGCCACGGCGAAAATCACACCACCCTTGGCAGTACCATCCAGCTTGGTCAGGGTGATACCGGTCAGCGGTGCAATCTCATTGAACAGTTTGGCCTGGCTGATCGCATTTTGGCCGGTACCAGCATCAATGGTCAGCATGATTTCGTGCGGCGCATCCGGGTCGAGCTTTTTCATCACGCGAACAATTTTGCGCAGCTCTTCCATCAGGTTGGCTTTGTTTTGCAGGCGGCCGGCGGTATCGGCAATCAGCACATCAATATTGCGTGCCTTGGCCGATTCAATGGCATCAAAAATCACTGACGCACTGTCGGCACCGGTATGCTGGGCGACCACAGGAACATTGTTTCGCTCACCCCA
The DNA here is from genome assembly GCA_001310455.1 of Photobacterium sp. JCM 19050. Lineage (GTDB taxonomy): Bacteria > Pseudomonadota > Gammaproteobacteria > Enterobacterales > Vibrionaceae > Parasalinivibrio. The sequence continues at coordinate 623 of BAXG01000026.1, read as the reverse complement.
CACCTGCAGCTGCTCGACTGCCGCGGCACGGAAAGTATCTCCGGCAGCCAGCATCACTGACTTGCCCTCACTTTGGAGTTGCTTGGCCAGCTTACCAATGGTGGTGGTCTTGCCCACACCGTTTACACCAACCATCAGGATGACGTAAGGGGTTTTGCGCTCATCGATCTCCAGCGGTTTTTCAACCGTGCTGAGGATCTCGGCCATTTCTTCTTTCAAAAGGCCATACAAGGCATCGCCGTCCTTAAGCTGCTTACGGCTCGCCTTGTCGGTCAGGCTGTCGATAATCCGGGTCGTGGTTTCAATACCCACATCGGCAACCAGCAGTTGCTCTTCCAGCTCCTCAAAAAGTTCATCATCGATCTTCTTGCCAGAGAACAGACTGAAAAATCCGCTGCCAATATTGGTCTTGGTTTTTTGCAGGCCACGTTTGAGGCGGGCAAAGAAGCCTTCACGCTTCGGCTTTTCCCGCTCTGCTTGCTCACGCTCATATTGAGCGGTCAGTTCAGCGGCGGCCTTGGCTTCAGCTTCAGCCTCGATACGCGCTTCTTCTTCCGCTTGCTGACGAGCTGCTTCTTCAGCAGCTAAACGGGCTTGTTCTTCCGCTTGCTGGCGAGCCGCTT
>BAXG01000025.1 GCA_001310455.1 Photobacterium sp. JCM 19050 | reverse complement strand
GAATCACGCACCTTGAGGTGGTTTGGGTATAGTTATATTACGTGAATTTAGCAGTCTGAAACAATTTATCCGAAAACTTGGATTCAAATTAGTGACAGGGAACCTAAAAGTGTCTCTATTTTGAGAAAAAATGACTTATCGCACAACCTGGTGAATTTAGCTATCACTAAATTATCAACAATTCTATCAAAAACCTTGCTTTTTTCTTTCGTCTAATCATGAGGTTATATTTCACCAACACAATCCCTATGAGTATCCACTCATACTCAGCACCAAAGAAATGAATAAAAAAAACAACTTGTATGATGACATACGTGTGCTAACTTTGTTGTGGAAGGATGACAACGCGACGTTATATAAAGCCAATAAGTACAGTAATAAACACCCATTAAACAAGGTGAATACAATGTATAGAAGGACTCTATTAAAGCGCATTGCCGTAGTGGCAACCACTGTTGCACTGACCGCAACAGGATTATTTTCACCACTTTCCTTAGCAGCTGAAAAATTAAAATGGGCACACGTGTATGAAACGTCTACCCCGTATCATAAATGGGCCATGTGGGCTGCTGATGAAATACAGAAACGTACATCCGGAAAATATGAAATACAGGTTTTCCCTGCCGCATCGTTGGGAAAAGAAAATGAAATTAATGAATCGTTGAGCTTGGGTACCATAGATATTATTTACACCGGCTCAACGTTTGTCGGCCGTTCATTTGGTCCACTTGCGATCCCGAGCGCACCGTTTATGCTGCGCGATTTTAACCACTTTAACGCTTATGCCACCAGCCCGCTTTTTGCTGAGCTGAGCGATGGCTATAAGTCTGTGACTGGCCATAACATCCAGTCCCTCACTTATTACGGCCAGCGTATGGTGACCTCCAACGAACCCGTTTCAAGCCCGGCTGATATGAAGGGTATGAAATTACGTGTTCCACCTGCACCACTGTTCCAGATGTTTACTGACTCTGTAGAAGCAAACGCAACGCCGATTGCCTTTTCAGAAGTCTACCTGGCGCTTTCTCAGGGAGTGGTTGATGGGCAGGAAAACCCACTGCCAACCATTCAGGCGAAAAAGTTCTATGAGGTACAAAAGTATATCAACCTGACCGGTCACATTATCGACAGCCTGGTGACAGTTGTTGGCGGGCCGGCCTGGAACAAGCTCTCGGATGATGACAAAGCCGTATTTAAGGCGGTGTTTGTTGAGGCCGCGGCGGGTGCGAGCAACGACATCCGCGAGTCTGAGCAGGATCTGGTCAGCTGGTTTAAGGAACAGGGTGTGAATATCAATGACAACATTGATCGTGACGCCTTCCGAAAAGCCGCGATGGGTGTACACAACGGTAAGCACGCTTCCTGGTCTGAGGACGTTTATAAGCGCTTCCAGGCGCTGTAAACCGGATAGCTACCCTACACAACAATAAGGCCCGCCGCCGAACGACAAAGACAAGGCGGGCCAATTTGGCTTTCAGCCGGTCAAAGGCAACACGGCTGATTTGTAACAGCAAGGAGTGCAGTATGTCAGAAGCAAAGGACGCATTAGACGCCTCTGAACTTCGCAAAACCTCCACTGCGGTATCACAGGGACTCAGTGAACCGGAAATGGAAACCAAAGACATGGAAAACCCGGAAACATCCGGTTTTATTGAAGATGAAGACCGTCACTTTTCCTGGCGCGATGTGGGGATCCTCGGGTGGATTTGCACATTCGCATTCTGGGTGCTGGCGATAGTGGTCTTTTTCCAGTTTTTTACCCGCTACTTTTTAAATGATTCCGCCGTCTGGACCGAAGAAGTTGCCCGTAACATTCTTATTGCACTGACGTTTTTCGGCTCTGCACTGGCACTTCAACGAAAGGCACATATCAGTGTGAGCTTTTTCGTGGCAAGACTTTCCCCCGCTCTCCAACGGAGTGTCATCTGGCTGAACGCTCTGCTTCAATCTGCTTTTTTTGCCGGTGCCGTGTACCTGAGCCTGAAGGTTGCCCAAGCCACACAGTTCCAAAAACTGATGGCGGTTGACCTCTCCAAAAGCGTGATTTATCAAAGTGTCGCACTGGCATTTGCCATCATGTTGCTGATTGAGCTCTACCACGCCTGGCAGCGATTTAAAGGCGCTTCCGACACGCAACACCACGAAGGAGGCCAGCATGATTGCTGTTCTGTTTATCGCTGCGGCGTTCTTTATCTTTATCGGTCTGCCTGTCGCGGTTGCGCTGGCTGGTGCCTCACTGCTCTTTATCCTGATCGACGGTAACCTGCCGAGTATGGTTGTGCTGCACCGGATGGTAAGCGGTGTCGACAGCTTTCCGCTCCTCGCCGTACCGTTTTTTATCCTGGCTGGAAACCTGATGAATTCCGCCGGTATCACCAACCGCATTTTTGATTTTGCCAAGCGTTGGTGGGCTGGCTTCCGGGTGGACTCGGCCATGTTAACGTCGGAGGAAGTGTTGTTTTTGCTGGCATGTCCGGCGCGGCTGTCGCAGATGCCGGAGGTCTCGGTGCCATTGAGCTCAAAGCCATGCGCGAAGCCGGTTATGACACGGAATTTTCCGTAGGTATCACCGCCGCATCGTCAACTATCGGCCCAATCATCCCGCCATCACTGCCTATGGTCATCTATGGGGTGCTGGCATCTGCTCGATAGGCAAACTGTTTGCTGCCGGGTTGATCCCGGGGCTGATGATGGCTGTCGCCCTGATGGCAATGATTGCCTGGTACGCTAAACGCCGCAATTACCCGGTAGACAGCGCATTTTCCATCCGCCGGGTTGCCACCAGCACAAAAGGGGCCTTCCTGTCGCTGATGACCCCCATCATTGTCGTCGGCGGTATCACAACAGGTATTCTGACCCCAACGGAAGCGGCCATTGCGGCCGTAGCCTGGGCGTTGTTTCTCGGTACGGTGGTTTACAAGTCACTGAACCTGAAGCGTCTGGTGGTGGTGTCACTTAAATCGATTGAAACCACAGCCGTCGTCCTTTTTGTGGTGGCTGCTGCTTCAATCTTTGCCTGGATACTGACCAATAACAACATCGCCTCCGCGATGGCAGAAGGTCTGATGACGCTGTCTGACAATAAATACGTCATTCTCTCGATCATTCTGTTGCTCCTCATGGTTATCGGCTGTTTTATGGAAACCATTGCCGCCATGACCATCCTGGTACCGGTGCTGTTGCCAACTGTGACCCAACTCGGTGTCGACCCGGTTCACTTTGGCGTAATCATGGTATTAACCTGATGATCAGCCTTCTGACGCCTCCCGTTGGTGTAGTGCTTTATGTGCTGTCCAGTATTTCGAACCTCAGTTTTGAAAGGTGTGTCGCGGCCACGGCCCCTTTCCTGGTCCCACTCATCGCCGTTTTGCTCATTGTGACATTTGTGCCGGAGGTAGTGATGTGGCTGCCAAACCTTATCTACCCATAACTAAATAAATAACAACAGGAACAACTAAACCCAGCTGCTGCCAATGGGTTGGGCTTTTTACGCTTAACTTACAAGGAAAGGAAAGATGAAAAGCTATTTTTCAACACATCCTGATGACTATAAACAGTACGACACCCAGACGCTGCGTGACCGCTATCTCATTGAAAAGCTGTTCAAGGCAGGGGAAGTCAACCAATTTTATTGTTATGACGATCGCCTGATTGTAGCGGGGATTTGCCCAACCCTTTCTCCGCTTTCACTCGAAGCGGGTAAAGCGCTCGGCGGGCTGACCTTTTTTGCCCGCCGCGAAGCCGCTGCCGTTAACGTCGGTGGTGAGGGGGTCATTACTGTAAACGGGCAAGTATTCTCGCTTCTTGAGCGTGATGCGCTCTATATCGGCAAGGGAGAACACGACGTTCAGTTTGAAAGCGTTAACCCCGATAATCCGGCCCGTTTCTATTTTTGCAGTGCGCCAAGCCACCAACCCTACCCCACCCGTCTTATCCGACGGGAAGAAGCCCGCAAAATTGAACTGGGCGATCCCCAAAATGCCAATGAGCGAATTATTAACCAGTACATTCACCCGGATGTCTGCCCAAGCTCACAACTGGCAATGGGGCTCACCGAACTCAAAAATTGCTCCATCTGGAACACCATGCCTTGCCATACGCATGCTCGCCGGATGGAAGCCTATTTCTACTTCTTTGAGGAAGACGATACCCGCGTGTTCCACTTTATGGGTGAACCGGATGAAACCCGCCACCTGGTGGTGGCCAACGAGCAGGTCGTTGTTTCGCCAAGCTGGTCCATTCACAGCGGCGTCGGCACCAAGCTTACAGCTTTATCTGGGCGATGGCCGGAGAAAACCAGGAGTTTAATGATATGGATTTTGTTGACCCGGCAGACATGCGCTAAGGAGTGCCCATGAATCCCTTTAACCTCGAAGGAAAAGTCGCGCTGGTTACCGGTGCGTCAAAAGGCCTTGGGCAGGCAATCTGCATTGCCATGCGAAGGCCGGTGCCGACATTGTTGGTGTTGCCCGCTCTACCACTATCAAAACCCAGGCAGAGGTCGAACGTGCCGGACGGCGCTTTACGAGTATTGAAACCGACCTGGGTCAGAAAGGTGCTGTCAGCAATTTGATGGGCACCCTCGCCCTGCATGGCATTAAGCCGGATATTGTGGTGAACAACGCAGGCATAATCCGCCGAAACGACAGCATCGACTTTACGGAAGATGACTGGGACGACGTGATGGACCTCAACCTCAAAGCCCTGTTTTTCCTCAGTCAGGCCGTTGCCCGCCAATGGATACTGGATGGCCGTCCGGGGAAAATCATCAATATTGCCTCCATGCTCTCTTTTCAAGGTGGGATCCGGGTTCCCTCTTATACCGCGAGCAAAACCGGCGTGTTGGGACTGACCCGTATTGGCGCTTGTGAGTGGGCCAAACACGGCATCAATGTCAACGCCATTGCCCCCGGTTACATGGCAACAGACAACACAGAAGCTTCGTAACGATCCGGTACGAAACGGGGAAATTCTGGGCAGGATTCCAGCGGGTCGCTGGGGTTCATCTGACGATCTCAGCGGCGCTGCAGTGTTTCTTGCATCCAGTGCGGCTGACTACATAAACGGTGCGGTACTGCCGGTTGATGGCGGCTGGTTAGCTCGATAGGAAAAGCGATGAATAATAAACAATATGATGTGATGACACTGGGTGAAGCAATGGTGGTACTTTCCGCCCAACAACAAGGTCCCCTCCACCAGGTTGAAAGCTATACCCGTTTTTTGGCAGGCGCAGAACTTAACGTTGCCGTCGGGCTTTCCCGGCTGGGGCACAAGGTTCGCTACTTGTCCAAAGTTGGCAATGACTCCTTTGGCCGCTTCATCATGGATTCACTCGGCAAGGAAAACATTTCCACCGAGGGCACCCAAATAGCCTATGACCGGGAGACTGGTTTTCAGGTGAAAAGCCTGACAACGGACGGCATTGACCCGGAAGTGGAAAACCACCGTCGCTACTCTGCGGCACGCACCATCGAACCAAGCGATGATGTGCTCAATGCTGTGGCGTCTGCACGCCATGTGCACCTGACCGGCGTCTTTCCTGCCCTCACTGAAAAGACCCGCGCCCTCAGCATTTTGGTCGCAGAAAAAGCCAAAGCAGCGGGAACTACCGTTTCTTTCGATACCAACCTGCGCCCGGCGCTTTGGAAAAGCAGGATGCGATGCGAGAAACCATTAACCACCTGGCTTGCATGGCAGACTGGGTGCTTCCCGGCCTGGAAGAAGGCCGACTGCTAACCGGAAAAAACACACCACAGGAAATTGCTGAGTATTACCTTGATAAAGGTGCCAGCCTGGTGGTGGTGAAATTAGGAAGTGACGGATGTTACTTCCAGTCGGCAACAGGTTTGTCCGGCCTCCAACCGGCCATCAAGGTCAAGCATGTTGTCGATACCGTCGGCGCCGGAGATGCATTTGCATCCGGGCTGATTTCCGGGCAGCTCGATAATCTCCCCCTTGAGGAATGTGTGTTCCGTGCGGCTGTTATGGGCGCATGGGCGGTGCAATCCAGGGGAGACAATGCCGGACTGCCAACCCGTAGTGAACTCAACCAAATAATAGATAGGATTCAAAAGGAAAACCAATGAGCTGGTTAATCGAACCCCAAGAAGTATTGAACTCATCACCTATTGTTCCGGTGATGGTCATCAAAGACGTAGAAGATGCCGTTCCTATGGCAGCGGCCCTGCTTGAAGGGGGTATCTCGGTTTTTGAGATTACCCTGCGAACAGAAGCTGCCCTTGGCGCTATTTCCGCAATCAGTAAAGCCTTCCCGGATGCCCTTGTCGGCGCGGGAACAGTACTGACCCCAGCTCAGTATGATGCAGCCGTAGAGGCCGGAGCGACCTTCGTCATATCGCCCGGGTTCACCCCTAAACTGCTGGAGCACGCAGCAAAGGGGCCAGCCCCTATTCTGCCCGGTGTTTCTACGCCGTCAGAAATTATGTTGGCAGCTGAAATGGGATACACCTATCTCAAGTTTTTCCCGGCTGAGGCTAATGGTGGTGCAGCGGCATTGAAGGCAATATCCGCCCCGCTGGCAGATATCCGCTTTTGCCCGACAGGCGGCATCAACCCAGACAATATGATGAAATACCTGAACCTGCCTTGTGTCGCAGCAATCGGTGGTTCATGGATGCTGCCTGCTGACGCTATCCGCGACAAAAACTGGCAACACATCACTACACTCACTAAAAATGCACTTGCAATGATTGGGTAAGTAAAGCGACCTTTGCCCGGCCTGCACCGGGCTTTTTTACCCTCCGGCTCTGCCCTTCTGTTTACAAATGGTTTTGCTAACCATTGTTTACGGTCTTGTCCTTGACGTCTTCCTAAACAAGCCGGACACTAAACCGGAAATCAGCCGGATACACACTTTCAGGTAAAGTCGGCTGCCGGGAAGCCAAGGAGAAAGTCAGTGAAATGCCCTATCTGTAACCAGTATTCTGCCCGCAAGGACGTCCGTACCATTCGCCGCACCAAACAGGGAATCGAAAAACAGTGCCCGCGCTGTAAAGGCTGGTTGAAAGGCGACCCGAAAATGACCAAAGTTAAAAATGTCGCCATTCTGGGTATTCTGCTGTTCAACGTTATTGCCGTTTTCACCGTTGATCCAAGCCTGCGTAATATTCTGTCCAGTCTTGGCCTCGCCAGTGCCTTTGTCGCCATCCTTGCCCTGTTCAGAACCCAGATGGTGGTGGCGGAAATGCCTAAAGTCATGGAAGGGCAGTCTGAAGATCAAAACCCGGCAAGCGAAAATCAGGAAGACAACAAAGACGCATGAACCAAATTGCCGCAACAAACATGAAATTCAGGCCGCAGTTGCGGCCTGTTTTTACTCAAATTTTTTTCTGAGAGACCATCGGTTTACAGCACTTCAAAAAGATAAAGTTGGGATTGCGCGACAAGTAATTGTACGTTTCCGGGCAAATCGCCTGCGCTTTTTCTGACACAGCCCCTTCAGACAGTGCCTCAATGACTAAACCATTGCCGGTTATGGCACGCGTTATTTCAGTCAGGGAGCGACGGTAAAACGCTACCTTCACGGGCACACCCACGGTATCCCACACATCGTTGATAAGCTCACGCTCATAGTAGTTGCCTGATAGAGAGCATTCAAAATCGGCAAATGGGTGATGGGTGGAAAAAACAATATATCCCCCGGGTTTGAGCACCCGGTTGACCTCGCAGAAAAAATCTTCCAGGTTTTCGAGGTAGTGAATCACCAGCGGGCAGACAACAACATCCGCACTTTCATTGGCTTCGCCCGGTAACCCCAATGACAAGTCTTGCGCGTAAGCCGTTACCCGGTCTCCCATTTTGGCCTGGACAATGGCAATCATTTCTTCTGCGATATCTATGCAGGTGATTTTTTGCGCGCTTTGTTGCTTCAAATACTCCGCATAGATGCCAGAGCCACAACCGAGGTCGAGCACATCAAGCCCCATTAAATCACCGAGCATTGCCTGAAGTGACGGGCGCTCAAGATGGGCGTTATAAACGTTGTCCTGTATCGCCAAATCGTATTTTTTGGCATACGTCGAGTAGAGATCTGATTTCATGGGAAATTCGCTGTGTGAAAAAGAGAGGTAAGCAGAGTTGTCGGCTAAACTACGCTTTTGATTCAGCAAGTAACACCCGGTTTTGCGTTTAAAACGCTTCAACAATGTAACCAATCGTAAAACCCTAAAAATAACATGGCTTTCCCCCTGCCTCATATTCGGGACAATTTCCCTTCCTGAATCGGGATATATGTTAATTACGTCTGGCTAAAACTGTAATTCCAAGGAGTTACCACACAGTTGATACGCAGGGTCACCTCAACATTTTGATGTTTCCCACCTCTTGAGTGTTTCCAGCTACTTCTCCTATTTCAGGTTAAGCATGGTACATCCGGGTTTGCACCTGGCCAGACGCTATTCATAGACCCCATTCATGGAGGCTTCATGGAAAACAAAACAAATGACAACAAGGGAAAAATGAGCCTGACGGCAAAAGTGCTGGTTGGCCTGGTTGCAGGTATCGTCCTTGGGCTTTTCATCAACATTCTCAGCTTAAACCCGCAGGGAGGGTTCATAGACACCTACATCACAAACGGCTTGTTCCACATTGTGGGCAAGATGTTTGTGAATGCACTGAAGATGATGGTGGTACCTTTGGTGCTCTTCTCACTGATATGCGGAGTATGTGGAATCGGGGACCTGAAAGCCCTCGGCCGGGTTGGCAGTAAATCTTTCGTGCTTTACCTGCTTACCACCGCGATTGCCATTGCAGTAGCAATCACTATCGCTTCCATTTCCGGTATCGGGTCTGGTATGTCGATGGCAACCGACACCGTATTCGCAGGCCGCGAAGCGCCACCACTCTCACAGGTGCTTATCGACATCATCCCGAACAACCCGGTCAACGCCCTTTCTGAAGGGGAAATGCTGCAAATCATCTTCTTCGCCATCCTGATGGGGGTTTGTATCCTGATGGTCGGGCGACCGGCTAAGAAGGTGGTTGAACTTGTTGAGGTGCTGAACGAGATCATGATGAAGATGGTTACCCTCATCATGGAAATCGCACCTTATGCGGTGTTCTGCCTTATCGCCAAAGCCATGGCAAACCTTGGTCTGGAACTGTTTGCGCAGTTGATAGGCTATGTATTGGTGCTTATTGGTATTTTGCTCCTGCACCTTTTCGTCACCATCCAGGCCGTGCTGAAAATCTTCTCCGGGCTCAGCCCGATCAAGTTTATGAAGAAAATGCGCGGGCCACAGGTCTTTGCATTCAGTACCGCCAGTTCTAACGCCACGATTCCGGTGACCCTCAGAACGGTCACTGAGCGCCTTGGCGTGAAAAACTCCGTTGCTTCATTTACCGTGCCGTTTGGTGCCACCATCAACATGGACGGTACCGCAATCATGCAGGGTGTCGCGACGGTATTTATCGCCAACATTTACGGCATTGACCTGGGCTTTGGTGGCTACCTGACCGTTATTGTCATGGCGGTTCTCGCCTCAATAGGCACAGCCGGGGTACCGGGTGTTGGCCTGATTATGCTTTCCATGGTGTTTACCCAGGTCGGGTTGCCTCTGGAGGGAATCGGCCTGATCCTCGGTGTGGACCGCCTGCTTGATATGGTGCGGACAGCGGTTAACGTGACCGGTGATGCCGCGGTCAGCTGCATTGTCGCCAAAAGCGAAGGCAAGCTGGATGAAGCGGTGTTCAATGATCCGCGAGCCGGTGTGATAAGCGGCGTTGAGATAGACCACGACGCCGAAGAGGAATTGGCAGACATTGCCAAAGGGTAAAACCTTCTCATGCTGGAAGAGGGAGCCCCGTCAATTCGGGGCTTTTTCTTGCGAAGTATCAGTCCACCACCATATAAAACAGGCAGTCTGACAAGGCGATATCCGGCCTTGAGGTAATCATAAACAGCTTGCTTGCTGCCTTGAGGCGTAACTCACCGGATTCTTCGTAAAACAGGCTGTCTACCGGGTGCCCGCCTTCTCCGTCCGTTACAGCGAAGGTATCCAGTCCCCTTGGCCCCAACCAGCCTATCTGGCTGCCGGCTGCCATCCAGCCGAAGTTGTGACGTTCAATATCCGGCGGCAGTGTGAGGTCAGCATCATCCACCCGGCGGTCGTGGTAGCAAATCTGGCTGCCCGGATTGAGCCTTACCCGCACCGGGTGGTAAAGCATATCCAGCGGCCACGCTGCCTGTCCGGGAACGAGAGGGTTATCGGTGGTAAGGAAATGGTGCAACCCGTTCTTCGCCACTTCCACTGCACTTTCATCCATCACTCCACCACATTCTATGGTCACAATCGGGCATGACGGCGAACTTTGCTCCATTAACGCCCCCAGCCGGACACTGGTACACAGCATTCTCTCAGTGAATAAACCGGCGACGGCCTGATGCATTTCGTCGTCATTGATGGCAACGGAAAAGCTCGGGCTGCTGCCGGACGTGTTGTGGATATCCACTACCGCTTCCGGCTGCAACGTCTGTATACGGGCAAGAATCTCATTCGCCAGCTGATAACTTTCATCGTCGCCGGTTCGGCCAAAGCAACGGTTCAGATCCGGTTTGTCTTCAAAATGGCGGGTGGAAAAAACTGTCCGTTTCGCGCCGCATCAACATTGGCGATACAGAAGTGAGTTGTCACCGCACAATCCGGCTTATTGCCTGCCAAGTGCCATATGGCATTGAGACCGGATGGCTCATTGCCGTGCAGAAGCGTCACCACGACCCGATGGCGGGTTGGTTCCCGCCCCGTCAGTGTCAGCCAACTAGGCCCCGGCAACGATTCAAGCCACGCCAACAACCCATGTTCCAACGCTTCCGTATCCGGCCAGGAAATATCATGCAGCACACTCAGTCCGTTCAATTTCATCCCTTCAATTTCGCTAAGTTATCCCCGAGGCCATCATACCAATTGGATTCATTCTTTGGTCTGAGATGACGCAGGAGAAATCATTCAGTTCAAGGCGCGAGTTGCAGATGCTAGTGGGGCTAACATCAAAACGAGCAACGCTGAAATGGATGATTTCGACCAGTCAGAAAGAACAAGGAATTAGTCTGATTGGTATCATAAAACCGGCCACTGCGAAACCGCTTCTCCGGTCTTGAATTGCTTTTGATACATCGCAAACATCTTTGCGAGAGCCTCTGCGCGGTTGTGTTTCCGTTCCAGCTTTCAAGGGTCGCCAACTGCCAGCTCGCGCCACTCTGACGCTGGGCAATCCGCCGCTCAATAACGGAAACAAGCGACTGCGCTTCCTGGCTGTCTATCCCTAATTCCACCAGCGCATCAACAACTGATGGCAGTAAACCGGCAAGGATATCTGTCAGCAGGAACTCTTTCAGCTTGCCGTCATTGCACTCCCAGAGCACTTTTGCATCAATCCCGTGCTGGGCAGCCCGGTAGAAATCGTATTCGGCGAATTCAAAGGGCAACAGATCCATCAGCCGGTCGAGGTCTTTCTGCAATGCCTTCGCGAGCCCAATACAAAGCGCTGCGTTGGCCATCATATCCAGGGTTGTCGGCCCGGCAGGCAAGGCGCGCAGCTCTATGCGCAAATGACCGTTGTCTGCATCATCATAAACTGCCCGGTTCCAGCTCCAGATTGTACTTTGGTGAAGGCGCAGGGCCGAAAGCGGTGGGGCACCTTCCGGGTGTTTACGGCTGTTGAACACCTCCGGCAAGAGTACTGGCTGAAGACTAACACCCTGGCGGAAAAGCTCCAGCGCACTTTTTCGTACATAACCTTTCCCATAAGAAACCCGGCAGGGAATATGCCAGTTAAGACCACACAGGCTCCGGCTGTCTATGGACTGCTTAAACAGCGGGATCCGGGTTTCATGCCACAGGCGTTGTCCCAGGAATGTCGGCGAATTTGCACCGACCGCCAGGGTGAAAATCGTTGCCAATTGGATACCATTGTACCACTGGGCAAATTCATCCGGTTTAACCCTGAAATGGATTTGCAAAGAGGTGTTTGCACCTTCCAGAGTCACATCGTCTGCATCGGTCTCAAGGCTGTCTGCGCCATGGATCCTGATATGGAAAGGCCCGCCCCGGCTTTCAGAAAGCACTTTCGTCAACGCATGGTAACGGGGGGAATCCGTCATGGAGCCAAGCCCAAAATCTTCTTTGGTCAACGTCGGCAGGATCCCGATCGGCGTGACCTGCACCGCCATGTCATCTGCATGCTTTTCCAGTGATTTGAGCTGGGTATCCATTTTCTCCTTCAGCCAGCTGAATGGCGATCCGGAAAATTCGGTATAAGGGCAGTTGTATTCGAGGTTGAATTGATTGATTTCGGCGGTAAGAGAGGAATCAGCAACTTTATCGAGGAGGGCGAGGTTGCAATGTGCCGGTCGGTGGTGTCGGTCGGTTAGGTAAAGTTCCAACTCCGCACCCAGCGTGCAAGTACCTACTCCCCACCCCGGTGTGTTCAACATAGCTTCAAGCTGATCCAGTTCAGTTTTGAGCTGCCGAGCGAACCGACTGTGGTCCGTGGCAGTAAACGAGGTTTTATTGATGTCTTGTCCCATTCTTATGTCCTCGCAGGAGCCCATAAGATCAACGCTAGAACAAGATGACGTCCGGTTCAGCGGTTAGTTTTCTGAACCTGATTTAAAAATGAGATTCGGAAACAATTAACCGGATAGGTAAACACAAATGTAAACATATTTGTACAATTTGACTCAATACGGCTTTGTTTCCACCGCCACAAACTGTGAGGCTCAGGCGAAATGGCCACTCACTTTTGTTGTGTACAACTGCGACGTAATGTCTGATTTACGTCATCACCGAGCTCCGCCGGAAATTCGTAATTCCGGCCATACCGCCAACCAACCTTTCGACGCCACCCGTTGGTTGAATAAGTCGAGCGGACGTCTTGAGTTTGGCGTCAACAGACCGTTGAAAAGGGAATCAAAACCATAACAGGCCGCAAATTCATAGCAGCCGGAATCTGTCAGACGAACCGCCACACACGTTTCTTTCTCCACCCAGAATGAAATGGCATCCAAGGTGTCAGTGTAAGGCCGGTCATTATTCCTGGTATGCATAAACGCCTGGTTTTTAACCTGCCAATTGAGCTCTGGCATCATGGTATGCAGGAGGGATTCATAATCCTTTTCACCGCATATGCTATCCGGGTCGAAATACACCACATCCACATCATTCAGCGGTGTTGGCGTTTTAAACCCATGGAGGTTATCCCACACCATATTTCGCACAAAGCCCGCTCCAACCCAGCAATCCGGCAGGTTAAGCTCACGCACACACGCCAGCGCCCGGCAGCGCAACGAGTCTTTCCGGATCATTTGAGTCAGTTGCTGTTGATAGTCAGGCATCATTGGAAAGCTCTGGTTGGAATTTAATTACATCAATGAACAGGTCGGCCTTTGCCCATCCTGCTAATACCGAAACTGATTTTAACTTGATTGCTTTACTGTGGGCGAAAAAAAGCGGACCAGAAGGTCCGCAAAATCAACGTTGGAAAAGTTTGTAATGTTTCGGAGATATCGCTTACATCGTCGGCATAACGAAGTCGCTCTTGTGCTGCTCCAGGCGCACACTCGCAGGCCAACGGCTGGTAACGGTCTTCATGCGGGTGTAGAAACGCACGCCATCTTTACCGTGAACATTCAGCGGACCAAAGATAGAGCGCTTCCAGCCACCAAAGCTGTGGAACGCCATAGGTACAGGGATTGGCACGTTAATGCCGACCATACCCGCCAGAACTTCATCTTCAAATTCACGGGCAGTTTCGCCGTCACGGGTAAAGATTGCGGTACCGTTACCGTATTCGTGGCGGTTAATCAGTTCCAGTGCCGTTTCGTAATCCGGTACACGTACAATTGACAGCACAGGCCCGAATATTTCTTCTTGATAAATAGTCATATCCGGTTGGACATGGTCGAACAGTGTCGGGCCGACAAAGTAGCCGTTTTCATGGCCCGCTACAGAGATATTGCGGCCATCCACAGCCAGTTCTGCACCGGCTTCAACACCCTGATTGATGTAACCGATAATCTTGTCGCGGTGTTGGGCGGAAATCACCGGTCCCATGTCGTTTTCCTGACCATCGACAATACCCGGGCCAACACGCATTTCTGCGATCTTGCCTTTCAGACGGCTGACCAGCTCATCTGCCGTTTCATCACCGACAGCAACGACAACAGACAGCGCCATGCAACGTTCACCCGCCGCACCGAAACCAGCCCCCATGATGGCGCCCGTTGCCAGGTTCATATCCGCATCCGGCATCAGCACAGCGTGGTTTTTCGCACCGCCCAGAGCCTGGCAACGTTTGCCGTGGGCAGAGGCAGTGGAATAGATATATTCAGCAATCGGGGTTGAACCCACAAAGCTGACAGCCTGGACACGAGGGTCAGTCAGCAGCACATCTACCGCTTCTTTGTCACCGTTCACGACGTTGAAAACACCATCCGGCAAGCCGGCTTCTTTCAGAAGTTCCGCCAGCAGCAATGGAACGGAAGGATCCTTTTCAGACGGCTTGAGAACAAAGGTGTTACCGGTCGCAATGGCAATCGGGAACATCCACATTGGAACCATGGCAGGGAAGTTAAACGGAGTAATACCGGCACATACCCCCAACGGCTGCATCAGGGAGTGGCTGTCTACGCCGCTGCCAACATTGGCAGAAGCTTCGCCTTTTTGCAGGTGTGGGATACCGCAGGCAAACTCCACCACTTCCAGGCCACGGGTTACTTCACCCACCGCATCGGAATACACTTTGCCGTGCTCATTGGAAATAAGACGAGCCAGGCGGTCCATGTTGGCTTCCAACAACGCCTTGAACTTGAACATGACGCGGGCACGGCGCAGCGGCGGGGTTTTACGCCAGGGGCGGAAGGCTGCCTGTGCCGCTTCGATCGCGGATTCAACTTCAGCGACTGTGCTCATGGCTACTTGACGGGTCTGCTCCCCTGTCGCGGGGTTAAAGATCGCGCCAAAGCGGCCGCTGTTGCTTTCCGTTACCTGACCATTGATAAAGTTATTTACCGTATCCATGTTGATTCCTTGTTGTTAGTACCCGGTAGTTGTAGGGAAAAGGCCGGGACTTTTGTTTCAGTTTTATACTTTCCGGATAAGGGAACGTGTTCTCTGTTTTACCGTTAAAAGACAAACACGTTCAGGACTTGGGCTTCCTCGCTTTCCGGTGTTATTCAGTACCCTTTGCCTGTTCAGGCCATTTTCACCGGCAGTGGTTTCAGCCGGCTTTGTATTGTCAGGGGCGTTTTATCCTTTGCGGCGTTGCCACATCTGAATCAGGCTTAAATAGTTGTTTTTGATTTCAGATACCAGCGCACTGTCATCGAGTTCCCCGCGGAGCCAGCGACGTGACGGCTCACCGAAAATAGTGCGGCCTACGGCGAAGCCTTTCACTTTTTCACTGGCTGCTGCCTGTCGGAACCCGGCTTCCAGCACTTCTGCCGGGGCATCCAGGCCGAGCATCACAATGCCGTGACAATGGGCGTCCCGCGCATCAATCAGGGAAGACACCTTATTCCAACCGTCAGCGGTAAGTGGCGGAAGTTTCCACCAGTCCGGCTTGATACCCAGGTTGTAAATTCGGGTCAGCGCACGCAGGTAAAGGTCGTCGCCTTCCGCTCCGTTAGGGCGCGGTTTGTCTGACGGCAGAATAATTTCCAGCAACAGTTCATGTCCGGATTTGCAGCTCGCCTCATAGACTTCACGAATCAACGCTTCCTGATCAGCCTGAAGACCACGCTCATCATCGGGATGGTAGAACACCAGGCATTTCACGATGTGTTCAAGAGGCCAGTCGATCAACTGGCTGCCGATATTGCCATGCTCCAAACGAAGCGGGCGTGAACCCGGCAGTTCAATCGGGCGGCCAATCCACCAACGCTGGTCAGTTTCCTGCCCTTTGCCGGTAATATCATTAAGCACGGCCTGTCCAAACGTACCGTCACACAGGATACCCGCCTGTCCTTCCAGGCCGGTTTCCGCTACCACTTCCTGAGCTGCCTGCCAGAATATTTTTTTCATGTAAGGGACAACAGACAAATCCGCTCCGGCTTCTTTCGCCATATCGACAAACTGACCGCGGTGGTCAAATGCCAGGATACAAAGCTCATTCCAGCTGTGGTCGCGAGTGGTAACCCGGTGCAGATGGTTCAGGTGCTCATCCTTGTCCGGGCGAGGCACACTTTCAGCGCGGGTCAGGTAATCATCCAACTCTTCTTTTGAAGGCATTGCCGGAGCACAGCCGTGACGCGACACCACCAGCGCACCGCAGGCGTTGGCATAGGCGCAGCTTTGCTCCCAAGGCTCATTATTCAGGTAGCCACGCAGCAGGCCAGACATAAAGGCATCACCTGCTCCTAGTACGTTGAGCACATCCACTCTGACGCCTTGTACGGTGACGCCTTTGTCGAGGTCATCCGGTATTTCGTTGCTAAACACACTGCAACCCAGCGGACCTCGCTTGCACACCAGTTCAGCGTTCGTCACTTCACGCACAGCGCTCAGGGCTTCCAGAGTATCGGTGCTGCCACCGGCAATATGGAATTCTTCTTCAGTACCCACAATCAGGTCGAACAGACCCAGCACTTCTTTCAGTTGCGCCGTCACCTGTTGGGATTCGATATAGCGCGTTTCACCGTCGCCGAGTGAGGTTAACCCCCAAAGAACCGGCCGGTAGTCCACATCCAGCGCCGTGCGCACGCCATGCTTGCGGGCATATCTCAGCGCCGTCAGCACCGCTTCGCGGGTTTGCGGGTTGGAAAGGTGTGTCCCGGTGATAGCCAGGCAACGTGCAGAAGCAATGTATTCCTCTTTCACGTCATCCGGCGTAATTGCCATGTCAGCACAGTTGTCACGGTAGAAAATCAGCGGGAAGGTATCTTCATCTTTGATACCCAGAATAACCAGGGCGGTCAGCCTCTCTTTATCCGTAATCAGGTATTGGGTGTCCACCCCGAGGCGGTTCAGCTCCTCGCGCAGGAAGCGTCCCATATGCTCATCGCCAACGCGGGCGAGCATACCGGATTTCAATCCCTGACGGGCGGTACCATAAGCCACGTTACCTGACGATCCACCGAGATATTTATTGAAAGATCCCATGTCTTCCAGACGGGCACCAATCTGCTGGCCATACAGGTCAACGGCTACACGGCCCATACAAATCACATCCAGTTGTTTTTCCCCGCTACTCATCTCTCTCTCCTGTAAGGCGGACCGGTTAATCACATCGGAAGCTGTTTTATTCTCTGTCCCGCCTGTTTACACCTGGAATCATTTCTCAATGAAATGTTTATTTCGTTTTATTCTATTATTGAAACGTACGACCCGCAACTCCATAGAGGGTTTCAAAAGTGTCCCGGATCACAGAGTTAATAATTATCGGAATAAAAATTTCGTTTTTACGTATATTGAAACAAGCTACAATCCAGGGCGCGCTTTTAATGAGGGAAGGATATGACTGCCGCCACGACACTCAGTGAACTACAAGACCAGATTCGCCTGAGATACGACGAACTGAGTAAAAGACTTCAACAAGTTGGCCAGTATCTGCTGGACAACCCGGACCGCGTTGCCTTTGATACCGTTGCTGTAATTGCCAGCGAAGCAAATGTACCGCCTTCCACCCTGATCCGTTTTGCCAACGCATTCGGATTTGCCGGCTTCAACGATATGAAACATTTGTTTCGCCGGAATCTGGTGGAAGAAACCAGCAACTACAGTGACCGTCTGAAGCTGTTCCGTGCCCTTGAAACCGACGAACAGACGCCGCACACGCCGCCGGATATTTTGCGCACTTTTGCTCAGGCGAATGCCAATGCACTAGAACAGCTGGCAGCCCGGACTCCCCCTGAGCAATTGGATCAAGCCATCAACCTGCTCCACCAGGCTGAAACAATTTACATTGTCGGTTTGCGCCGCTCATTCAGCATTGCCTCTTACCTGACCTATGCCCTGCGCCATGTTGGCCGCCGAACTATTCTGATTGACGGTTTGGGCGGTATGTTCAACGAGCAGCTTGGCATGATCGGTGAAAAGGATGCCGTGATTGCTATCAGCTTTACACCCTATGCGAATGAAACGGTCGAAATGGTAGAAAAAGCAGTATCGAGCGGTGCGAAATTGGTCTCGATCACCGACAGCAGGTCAGCCCGGTATCCTCACTCAGTGATGTCTGTTTCGTTGTGAAAGAAGCATCCGTGGAAGGTTTCCGCGCCCAGTCTGCATCACTTTGCCTTGCCCAGACGCTGGCCGTTTCCCTGGCAGGGAAAAACGAGTAAGCACTTTAAAAATCTCGCCCGGCAAGACAAAACAACAAACAAAAAAAACCGGTAAGAGGTCGACACTTACCGGTTGAACTTACCCAAAGCACAAAACAAAACTTACAAAACGACAGTTTTTCCTGTCTTCAGCGACGTCAATGCCGCTTCCGCCAGTACCAGAGCCCGCTCACCGTCTGTGCCGGTGCATTCAGGCTCTGCCCTTCCCGCAAGCACATCGACAAAGTGTTGCCACTCTGCCACATACGCCCGCTCATAACGCTCAAGGAAGAAATGTTGGGGCCGGGCGCTTACACAGCCTGACTCACCCCATTGTTCCACCAGGTTTTCCTTTTTATTACCCGCCTGAAGCAGGCCTTTTTGACCATGTAATTCCAGTCTCTGGTCGTAGCCATAGCCTGAGCGGCGGCTGTTCAGAATGGTCACCATGGCACCGGATGCAAAGTGGAGCACCGTGACCGCTGTATCAATGTCACCTTCTTCACCAATTTCCGGGTCGACCAGGCAACTGCCATTGGCAGTTACCGCAACAGGTTCTTCCCCCATAAAGAAACGTGCCATATCCAAATCATGAATCGCCATATCCCGGAAAATTCCCCCGGAGACACGTACATAATTTGCCGGTGGCGGAGAAGGATCCCTTGAGGTAATCAGAAGGGTTTCCGCATTCCCGATAGCCCCGCTCTCAAATTGTTGTTTGAGTTGGCGAAACTGCGGATCATAGCGGCGGTTGAAACCTACCAGCAATTTGGCTCCGGTTGTTTTCACCACATCAAGGCAAGCACGTACACGCTCAAGCCCCAGATCAATTGGCTTTTCACAGAAGATCGCCTTACCCGCAAGGGCGGCTTTCTCTATCAGGTCGGCATGTGTGTCTGTTGCCGAACAAATACAGACGCCATGTATTTCAGGATCGCCAATCGCTTCTTCAACTGACATCACCCCGGCACCGTATTGCTGGGCAAGTTGGGTAGCCCCCTCAAGGTAAGGGTCAATCACGGCTTTGATTGCCGTTTCCGGATGCGCGGCAATGTTGACCGCATGTACCTTGCCAATTCGGCCCGCCCCAAACAGGGCGATATTAAATGTTTGTCCTGACACAATAATTCCTCCCTGAAAACAGGGTTATTTTTGACTGTGCTTCTCGGCATATTCCGGGGAGTTGACCCATTGGTGGTCGGGCTCCCAGGTAAACAGCCACTTACGTACCGGGCCAGCCATGACATTCAGGTAGTAGCTGTCATACCCAGCCACTGTCGCCACCGGGTGGTAGCCACGAGGCACCTTCACGACATCTTTGTCGTACGCTGCCATGCATTCATCCAGATCACGCTCATCGGTATAAACCCGTTGGATTACAAAGCCCTGTGATGGATTGAGGCGGTGGTAATAGGTTTCTTCCAGCAGCGTCTCTTCCGGCGGAGCATCGCGGTCATGCTTATGGCTCGGGTATGAGCTGGTACATCCCTCATCGGTATACACTTCAACCACCAGCAGGCTGTCAGCGTTTTTGTCATCCGGCAGGATATTCTGCACATACCGCTTGTTGTATCCGTTTCCACGCTGTTCCGCATCCACATCATCCGGGCCGATAACCCGCGAGGGATAAGTCCCCTTACCAGGAGCGCTACAAACCGCAAGCTCGACCTCAGTGGTCGCAATCAGTGACGCCGAATCGCCTGCCGTCACATAGACGGAATGCGGCTTTTTACGCTCGAACGGCCCCATCCGGTCGCCCAGCTCCCCGATTCGCTCCCCGTTAAGGGTAAAATCGGCTTTGCCTCCCACCAGTACCAGGCAGAGCTCGCGATCTGTTGTCTCGAAACTCAATGACTGGCCCGGCTTGAGCTCGTAAGCACTGAAACCGACATGCGGCCATCCCGCAGACTCCGGCGTAATATGCTGGATACACCCTTGTTCATCCGGCTGGCCACGTTTAGACAATAGGTAAGACACAGAACCTCCTCAAAGCGCTCGGAATCATGGAGCAAAAATAGAAAATAAATCTTTCAACAAGAGTAATGAAATTAAAATTCCATTAAAAGACAATAATGAAATATACGTTTTAAAAATGTGAGCAAGGTGTTATATCCACATTTTTTCTGCAAACAGCTGTTGACCGTAGTGCTTATAAATTGAACGGCGTCACGACATTTATCCGGGTCTGGTAGTCATCCTCAGAAAGTCGGGCGCTGTAGCAGGAAAGCAGTTTCAGTAATGCCATCCTCCCGTCTTCTTCGACGTTGTGGTCAATCACCGCATGAATTTGCTGCTCTCTCAGTAAATGGCGGTTGTCTTCATCCAAATCATGGCCGATAAACACATCACACGGCCTGCCCGTCTCTTCAAAGGCTTTCAGAATGGCCCGGTTGGCACCGCCAATACTGTAAACGGCACGCACATCCGGGTTGGCGTCCAGTGTGCCCCTTACCTTCTCCTGGGTGCTTAACTCAAGGCCGAGCCCGCCACTGGCATCAACCGCGCTGAGGTTTGGAAACGCATTCAGTGCTTCCATGAAACCTTCGGCCCTGGCTTCTTCCCCGTGGAACTGATGGCTGCTAAGAGGCACCAGAATTTGTGCCGGTTCCCCGCCCAGCCACTGGCCCATGAGGTAAGCGGCCGTTTTACCTGCCGCATGGTTATCCATCCCGATATAGGCGATACGTTTTGAATCCGGCAGATCGGTGACCAAGGTCACCACCGGCACACCTGCCTGTTTGAGGCGGTTCACGGATTGATTGATTTCTGGCACATCCGCCCCTTTAAGAATCACGCCGTGACTGCCATGTTTTTCAATCCGCTCGAGTACTCTGACCAACTCGCCGGTTTCAATAAATTCGAACAAGTGAAACCGGATCCGAATTCGGTAAGGTGACAAGTGTTTGGCAACGCGGGTAAGCGCATTTCGCACCAAATAGCTGAACCGGGAAGGGGTATGCATGACCACATCCAGGTAAAAGGTTCTTCCCCTTAGTGCGGTCAGCGCCCGCTGTTCTTCGAGCTCAGAAATCGCTTTTTCAACTCGTTGGCGGGTCTGTTCGTGCACACCTTCCCGTCCGTTTATTACCCGGTCAACGGTTGCTGTACTTACACCTGCCTGGGCGGCAATTTGTTTAACCGAAAAGCGCTTCATTCCCTGACTCCCGGACTGCAATTTGTTTTTCCCCTGATGGTTCTTGATGGATTTTCACATAAGAACCAATAACAAAGTTATAACATCATCTCACTAAAAAGGGGGGAGATAACCAAATGACTGATAGCAAAACCCGGCCTGTCCCACAGGCATTTTTTTCCGACCTTGATATCGACATCAGGGCATTCAGCGCCCAGTGCGAGCAGCAGGTTGAACCTGATACTTACCCGTTATCTGACTGTTGCGAGAAAAACGTCGTAATTTACGACGGAGAAAACCTCCGGGCCTCCACAAGGAAAAACACTGCCATTAAAACTGAGTTCACTGATATTTTTCTCAATGGGCCTGGCGTCTTGGCAATCAAAGGATTCTTCGAAAACACGAATACCGTTGATGCCATGAGTGACGTGTTTGGGCAAATCCTTAAAGCAGAAGAGGGGTTTGGCGAAGGTGACCATTTTGCTCAGGCTGGTGCTCAGGCAAACGGGCGTATTTGGAATGTTTTCCAAAAAAGTGCCGCAGCCAACCCGGAAGTATTTCTCGACTACTACAAAAACCCGTTGCTGAGACTGGTCTCTGAAGCATGGCTTGGCCCCCATTACCAGGTAACGGCGCAGGTTAATATTGTCCGGCCCGGCGGCAACGCACAGGACTCACACCGCGACTATCACCTCGGGTTTCAGCACACAGACGAACTCTCCCGTTACCCACTGCATGCCCAGAAGATGTCTGCCATGTTGACGTTACAGGGTGCGGTCGCCCATTCAGACATGCCACTTGAAAGCGGCCCTACCAAGTTGTTGCCGTTTTCCCAGCACTATCCGCTGGGGTATATGTCCTGTCGTAACCCGGGCTTTCAAGACTACTTTGAACAGCATCATGTGCAACTTCCCCTGCAAAAAGGTGACGCATTGTTTTTCAACCCGGCGCTTATCCATGCGGCGGGCGCGAACCAGACCACCGATGTTGATCGCTGCGCCAATCTGCTGCAGATCTCATCGGCCTTCGGTAAGCCCATGGAAACCATTGACCTTGGTGTAATCAGTTCTCAGCTATTCAACACTCTGTCGTCGAAATGGGTGACCTGCCTTTCCGACGATGAAAAAGCGGCAATCGTGACGGCTGTTGCTGACGGTTATGCATTCCCGACCAATCTTGATACCGACTCTCCGGTTGGCGGATTGGCACCGGAATCAATGAGTCAGCTTTTATTGCGGGCGCTGGACGCGCAGTGGACACATACCGCGTATAAGGAAGCACTCGCCAACCAAAAACAAAGACGCCGGGCATGATACCCGGCGGCCTTTATCATTGAATCAAACATTAACCTTCGCTGTTTCCAGAGCTTCGGTTGGTAGAGCCGCGAACAACCGGACTACACGGCAGCGTAATCGAGCGAGGTTGCAAGCTTGAATCAGCAATATGGGCAAAGAGATGATCAATGCTTGCAGACACCATCTCCTCATAAGGCTGGCGAATCGTTGACAGATCATAGGCGCGGCTTTGGGCAAGACGGATATCATCAACGCCTATCACACCGACATCTTCTGGCACCCGGAGGCCAAATTCGTAGCGGATGGCATCCATCCCGCCACAGGCCATGATGTCATCAGCATAGAACACCGAATCCGGCCGTTCAGCGCCTTTGAACAGCCGCATACTGGCATCAAAACCGGCGTCGTAACCGAATTCGCCACCCTCAACGATCTGCCATTTATCACAGTTGCGCTCAATAAGCCGGCTTAAAAAGCCCCGCTGACGATCCACGCTCGCCGACGTACCAACCGGCCCGGTTACAAATGCAGGTCGGCTGTACCCCGCATCAAGCAGCATATCTGCCGCCATACGGCCGGCTTCCACGTTGTCGCAGCTGACCACGGTGACACTGTTTTCACTGGAATCCCGGCCGAAAATCACCACGGGAGTCTCCTGTGACCGGCATGCTTCCACCAGCGGTTGTGGCAAAGACGCTGATGTAATAATCAGTCCATCAACGTTGTACTCCATCACCAGCTCCACAGCTTCCTGTATATCCATATCCTGGCTGACATTTATCAACAGGCTATGGCAGTTCCGGCGTTGAATTTCTGAAGAAAATGCTGCGAGAACAGGAAGATAGAAAGGGTTATCAAAATCGGTGACCAGGATACCGATCAAACTTGAGCGGGATTTAATGCCCCGGGCCAGACGGTTAGGTTTGTAATTGAGCGAGGCTGCGGCAGCCATCACTTTTTCCCGCAACTGTTTTGAGATGCTGGCATCCGGGTTAAAAGCCCTCGATACCGCTGAAACAGAAACACCGGCAGCTTTGGCAACATCCACCACGGTGACTTTTCGGTTTTTCACTAAGCTGTTACCCGACTCCGGACTGCTTGACGTCTCACGTTTACCCATTGCCCTTCCTGTTGGTCACACATCGAATCCTGACTTCTTTTTATCAGTTTATCTGAAATTGTTTTCAAGCGCATACCTGTCCACCAGGCATGTGAACTGGCAGTATGCAAAGAAAGTGACAGGGGTTGGGAATGCTGAACAACCGAGGGACAAAGTAAAAGGAAGAGGCTCAGTGAGCCTCTTCACCTGAGAACGTTACTTTCTGGGGTTAACGGTACTCACCGGCCAGTTTTTCAACCAGGCCAACGTTGTCTTTGGTCACAAAGCCCGGGCCAGAGTTGATGTTGTTGGACGGTGCAACGCCATAGCGGTTAAACATGGTCAGCACCATGACTGGCATATAGCCTTGCAGGTATGGCTGCTGATCAATACCCCATTGGATGTTGCCATCTTTGATGGCTTGCGCAATCTCACCGCTCAGGTCAAAGGTGCCAAAATAAATGTTGCCCAGCTTGCGGTTCTTTTCCAGTGCCCGCAATGTCGGATGAGCAGACGTTGGCCCCAGGGTAAGAACCGCTTCTGTGTTGGGGTTCTTGCGAAGGTAAGCCAGTACTTTCTTTTCAATGTCTGTCGGATCCTGGCCGGAGTCAATCATCTGACCATCAAGATCTACCCCCAGCGCATCCGCAAAGCCCTGGCAACGTTCAACCGACGCCGGGTTGGTAATGTAGTGATTTACGCACAGGAAGCTTTTAATGCCGTCCGCTTTGGCTCGCTTACCCGCACCAAAGCCTGCATCGTATTCCGGCTGGCCAACGTGCAAAATAGCCCCCACGTTTTCGCTTTGCTCATGGGTTCCCGAGTTGATTGTGACTACCGGTATGCCTTTTTTCTTCGCTTTTTCCAGTGGTCCACGCAACACATCATAGTCTGCCAGCGTGGTAATAATTCCTTGCGGGTTAGAAGCAACTGCCTGCTCGATAATTCGGGCCATGTCAGCCAGATCGCCGGTTGGCGGGTTTCGGTATTCAACCGTGACATTGAGGTTTTCACCCGCATCGCCAATTGCCGTTTTAATGGTATTCCACCATGAGTCTGCATCAGGTGCGTGACTTACCAGGACAAAACGCTCTCCATCAGCCATTGCGGCACCGGGCACCAGGCTGCTACACCTGCCATTGCGGCAAAAGCCACCATGGATGCTTTCTTTGCTACGAATTTCAGTAGGGTGTTCATCCGGTTATCTCCATATGTTAGGTGGCTGCGCCAGTTGAAGGTAAGAACTTACATCCGGGCAGCCGGGTTATCTCAGGCCGCAAACCCTTTGCGGCTTAGAATTTGGAATTTCTTTTTTTCGGTGTGAGGTCTAAACCGCCGCTTTCGCGTCAGTGTGTTCAAATTCCGCCAGTTCCGCTTCCAGGGTCTCCAGCTCCTGACCGCCGGACATCATTTCCAGAATCTCTTCGCGGGAAACATCAGATTTCTTCCATGTGCCCAGGCTTTTGCCCCTGTTGAGCAAGGTAAACCTGTCACCAACCGGGTAAGCGTGGTGAACGTTGTGGGTTATCAGGATGACCGCCAACCCTTTTCCCCGAGCACGGGCAACAACCTTCAGCACGTTGGCAGACTGCTTCACACCCAGAGCGGCTGTCGGCTCATCCAGAATCAACACCTTGGCACCAAAATGGATAGCTCTGGCAATGGCCAGGCATTGGCGTTCACCGCCAGACATGGTGCCGATGGGATGCTCTGGGTCACGCACATCAATTCCCATATCCGCCATACCGGCACGGGCAATTTCATTGGCATTTTTGGTATCAAATACCTCGAATGGCCCGACTTTTTTCGTCAGTTCGCGCCCCATAAAGAAGTTTCGCGTCACGCTCATAAGCGGAACCAGTGCCAAGTCCTGGTAGACCGTTGCGATCCCTCGGTCGAGGGCATCACGAGGGGAGTGAAAGGCCGTGGGTTTTCCGTTCATCAGGAACTCTCCCTCAGACGGTTTGTGAACCCCTGCCAGTGTTTTAATCAGTGTTGATTTCCCAGCACCGTTATCACCAAGCAAGCAATGAACTTCGCCCATCTTCACCTGCATGTTGATGTCCTTGAGGGCAATAACAGACCCGAAGTAGCGACTGACGTTTTTCAGTTCAAGAATAAACTCACTCATGGATAGCTCCTTTCCTTCGGCCACTGACTAGCGGGCATTTGTGACTTTCTTGCGAATGAAGTTGTTGAACAGAACAGCAATCAACAACATGACGCCAAGGAATACGCGGAACCAGTCGGAATCCACCCCGGTAAAGAAAATCCCCATCTGAACCACACCGAAAATAAGCGCACCGAAGAAGGCCCCAATAACCGAGCCGTATCCGCCGGTCAGCAATGCGCCACCGATAACCGCAGCAATAATGGCTTCAAACTCTTTGAGAAGACCTCGGTCTGCTGCCGCCGAGCCAAATTCCAGTACCTGACAGGCAGCAAAAACAGTGGCGCAGAATGCAGTGAACATAAACAGCGAGATTTTCACTTTGTCAGTGGGGACACCCACATTTTTGGCGGCGTTTGCATCGCCGCCAGAGGCAAAGATCCAATTCCCAAACCGGGTACGGAGCAACACAAAGGAACAGACAGCCGTAAGCAGGAACCACCAGACCACTACCATCGGGATGCCAGTGACGATGGGTGAGCCGTCCGCATAGGTTTCAATCAGACCGGCATTACCCAGCCAGTTAAAAAAGCCAACTCCTATCTCACCGCCAAATGCGGCAGCCAGAATGTCTCCTTCTGCGATGTCAGCCACACCGGAAAGGATGGTCTTGTTGGTCAACATGATGGAAAGGGCGATGGTGAGACCGCGAAGGATAAAAAGAAACGCCAGTGAGACGATAAAAGAGGGAAGCCCGGTTCTCACCACGATGTAGCCATTGATAAACCCGATAGCCATGGCACCGGCAAAGGCAAACAGAATGGCCAGCCATACCGGCCACCCCCAATACACCGAGGGTATCGCGATCATCATTCCGGCAAATCCAATCATCGAGCCAATAGAAAGATCGAATTCCCCGGCAATCATCAAAAGGCACGCCCCGACGGCAATGATACCGAGCTGGGCAGAGACTGTGGTCCAATTAAGAATCCCGTCCGCATTGAACATGCCGGAATCCCACGCAACGATAGCAAAAAAGAAAAATACGAGAATCGCACCGGATACCGACCCCAATTCCGGCCGTGATAAAAGCCGGTTAAGAACGGAAACCTTTCGGACCCTCTCATCTCCCGGGGCGCTGGCTGCAAACGAGGCAGCAGCGGTCGTTTTCCCTGTCATAGTAAATCTCTCCGTAAATGGTATCCCCAGCTATGTCATTCCATAACGGGGCGGTCAGCAAAAAAATTAATCAGAAAAAATGTCGTTTCTATAAACTGCCTGCTTTGGGCAGCTGCTTTTTTGGCGTCGTTACCCGACGCGGGATCCATGTCCTGTTCCACTGTGACCCAGCCGTTGAAATTAATTTCAGTCAACACCCGGTGCACGGCGTTAAAGTCCACACATCCCCGTCCCAAAGGACAAAAGATGTTGTTGCCTATCGCTTTATAAAAATCGGTACTGTTTTTCACAGAGTCAGCCAGTACCGACCCATTTATATCTTTGAAATGCAGATACTTAACGCGACCTTGATAAGTCTTTATCACCTCTGCCGGATCCATACCCGCATAAACACAGTGCCCGGTATCAATACAGAGGGATATCAAGTCAGCCGGCAGGTCAGCCATCGCCCGGTCGACTTCATCACGGTATTCAATGTATGTACGCATGGGGGTGCAACGTAGGTGTTATTCCGTACTGCAAACAAATCCGGCCCACTTCTTTGAGGGTTTCCATCATTGCCTGCCACTGCCTGTCATTTAGCCGGGTTGCCGTTTCCACCTGCCCGGCTTCGTCTGTTCTAGGGGA
Organism: Photobacterium sp. JCM 19050; assembly: GCA_001310455.1. GTDB lineage: Bacteria > Pseudomonadota > Gammaproteobacteria > Enterobacterales > Vibrionaceae > Parasalinivibrio. The sequence continues at coordinate 52,682 of BAXG01000025.1, read as the reverse complement.
AGAAACGTGGTCGATGACAACCAGAAATTCCGCCCCCTGCTCTGTAAGAATCCGGCAGGTTTCATGGGTAATACGGCAAATGTTTTCCCGCTCATCCTCCCTGTGCAAATGGACAAAAAGGGTGCCCGCAATCAGCTTCAGGCTCCTTTTTGATAACGCGCTCCCGAGGGAGCCGGATTCGGTTGGAAGATAACCAAGCGGACCAAGTTCTGTCGCCAGGTATCCGGCATCCGATATTTCATCCAGAACGGTTTGCCACGCTGGGTTTGCCGGGTTGTCAGCAAACTCTACGCCCCAGGAACAAGGGGCATTGGCTATTTTCAGTTCCATAATTTTTCCCTATAAATCAATAGAATGCTGCTCAATCCGCAAGGCTTTAACCTTCTTCCTAGCAAGTACTCACATGCCAAAACCACTTTTATTGAGCAACATATCGGCAACAATATTTAAACAATTATGGTAATGTTTTCATTATGTCAATGCTTAGTAATGCGAATCTCTCAATTTCAGGCGATTTTTTTGCGCTTCAACCCAGTTTTTAACTTACAGGAAGGTGTTTTTTGAATTTAATGTTGAAAACAATTTCATCAGTTGGCTAAAGTGTGCTCAGTGATACAGCATTAATATCCTTCGTCAGGGAGCACGTTGGAGCCGTATGCAGAAGGGTAGAGTGTCAGGAGGACCATCATGTTTAACGAAGAAAGGCATCTCAAGCATCCCATCCGTTGGGGATTGGTCGGTGGAGGAAGAGGCAGTGAAATTGGCTATGCTCACCGGGCCGCTGCCGCACGTGATCGCCTGTTCACATTTGTGGCCGGAGCCATGGATGTGGACCCGGAACGCTGCCGGGATTTCGGTGTAAACCTTGGGCTGGCTCCTTCCCGCTGCTACCCTGACTACAAAACTATGTTCAGTGCAGAAGTCCGGCGGGATGACGGCATTCAGGCGGTATCTATCGCCACGCCCAATGCCACCCATTATGAAATCGCCAAAGCCGCACTGGAAGCCAACCTTCATGTTATCTGCGAAAAACCGGTGACATTTAATGTCAGTGAAGCAGAAGAACTTAAAGCCCTCGCCGAAGAGAAAAACCGAATGTTTGCCGTCATGTACGGATACACCGGCCACCAAATGATTCACCAAGCCCGGGAAATGATAAAGCGTGGAGATATCGGTGATATCCGTGTGGTCAACATGCAATTTGCCCACGGCTTCCACAATATTGAAGTGGAAAAACACAACCCGGGTGCCAAGTGGCGGATGAACCCGGAAGTGTCCGGCCCGAGCTTTATTCTCGGCGATTGTGGCACCCATGCTTTCTACCTTGCCGGTTTGATCACTGGGCTAAAGGTCAAGTCGCTGATGTGCTCGCGCCAGAGCTTTGTCGCGTCCCGCGCACCGTTGGAAGACAACGCCCATGTGGTTTTCAACTTTGAAGGAGGCGCGGTGGGCACGCTCTGGGCCAGCGCCATCAATGCCGGGTCAATGCACCAGCAAAAGATTCGGATTGTCGGCGAAAAAGCGAGCCTCGAGTGGTGGGATGAATACCCTAACCAGCTCCGGCTACGAAGTTCAGGGGGAACCTGTCCGGATTCTGGAGCGGGGTATGAGTTATCTCTACAGCGAGAACCCGGCGATCGGTGCAAACCGTATTGGCGGGGGTCACGCTGAGGGCTTTTTTGAATCCTGGGCCAATCTGTACCACCGTTTTGCGCTGGCGATTGATGCTATTGAGTGCGGTGATGCAGCATTTCTCGAAGATCACTGGTACCCAGATATCAATGCCGGCATCGACGGTGTGCGCTGGGTAAATGCCTGTGTTCGTTCAGCAGATGACGGCGCAAAATGGGTTGATTATGAATAACGTCAGCCGGGTATACCTGGTTAGGTTAATGAATTGGTCAGAGACCACGCTGAGGGCGTTATCAATATAGCGCACCCGAAACAGTCCATATGATCAACTCAATAGCCTTATTGGTATAACGCAAAGGATGAAGTATGAGCAAGGCAACACGAGTATTGGGCAGAAAGCTTAGGCTTGGCATCATTGGTGGCGGGCCGGAGTCTTTCATTGGTTCCATCCACCGCTCAGCTGCGACCATGCACGAGGAATTTGAGGTCGTCGCCGGTGTGTTTTCATCCAACCCGGCACGCTCACTGACTGCAGGAAAAACGATGGGAATCCCCCGCCCCTACACCGACCCTGACGCGCTGTTCGCCGGGGAGTCCGGCCGTGAAGATGGAATAGATGCGCTGGCCATTATGACCCCCAACAACAGCCACTATCTGCTTTCCTGCAAGGCGCTCGATGCCGGCATGCATGTTTTCTGTGAAAAACCGCTGACAATCACAGAAGAAGAAGCCGCCGATTTGGTCAGGAGAGTCGAGGCTACCGGAAAACGCTACTGCGTCGCCTACGGTTACAGCGCGTATCCGATGGTAAGGCAGGCTCGCGCCTGATTGAAAGTGGAGAGCTCGGTGACGTTCGCATGGTACAGAGTAACTACGTCCAGGGGCACCTTGCAGAGCTGACAGAAAGCGAAAAAGCCGGAACCAACTGGCACATGGACAAATCCCTTGCCGGGCCGTCGCTTATTCTGGGTGACATTGCCACGCACAGCTACCACCTGGCCGCCTACGTTACCGGAATGGATGCGTCCTCACTCAGCGCAGACGTTACCGCTGTCATTGAAGGTCGGGAAGCAGATGACTACTGCGGCATCTTGCTCCGTTACCCCAACGGCGCCCGGGGTAACCTCTGGGTTACACAAGCCGCTGCCGGTGGCGTCCACGGCCTCAGCCTGACGGTTCACGGAACCAAAGGGGGTTTGGAGTGGCACCAGGAGCAACCCAATGAGCTTACCGTCCGCCCGCTCGGTAAACCAGCTTATGTTCTTACCAAAGCAGGCCCGGGACTACACCCGGCCGCTCAGAGAGTGTCACATATTGCGATAGGTCATCCGGAAGGTTACCGCGAAGCCTTTGCCAACCTGTATTGGGATTTTGCTTCAAATATCATCGACGATCTCACTCAAACAACACCGGATTCGCTCAGTTTGTGGAATCCTGATGTCAAAGAAGGGGCAATGGGTATGGCCTTCGTCCATGCCGCTGTCCGCTCCAGTCACCAGGACGGGCGTTGGGAGCCTCTTCAAAACCTGTCTTAAACGGTCCCTATTGAACAGCCCTATGGCTATTCAGTTTTTGCCCCCATCGCCGGGGGCTTTTTTTGTAAATTTGACTCATAACTGACCAGTTAACCCCGCGCATTTTGAAATCAAACTATATAAGTGATAAATAACTCACCACGCTTTTCCAATCACGCTCTATGAATGGCTGACAGCTAACCCAAATGCCTCTGATTGGTACCCCATTCATGACAGGAAAAAAGATATGTTATACCGCCTCAAATGGCTGCTCGCCGGGTCGCTGATCCTTGTTGTCAGCGGGTGTTCCGTGATGAATGAAGATGAATGCCGTACCGCAGACTGGTACTCCATAGGCTACCAGGATGGCGCGAACGGATCAGACATGGCTAATTCGCTGGGAGACCGCAGTTCAGCGTGTGCTGAATACAATGTGCGTGTGAATTTCGACCAGTACAAAGAAGGGTACCAGCACGGTATCAAGGCATTCTGCAACGAGGCCAGTGGTTATTACGCCGCCAGCACCGGTTACGTCTACCAGGGGATTTGCCCTGCTAACCTCGAACCTGCCTTCCTGAAAGGCTATCAACGAGGCCGCAAACTGTTTGAAATCCAACAGGAAGTCGACCAGGCCAAACAGGCTCTCGACCAGGCAAAATGGGACCGGGATTACAAGGAAGACCAGATCAAGCGCCTGAAAAACAAACTGGTCTATGACGACCTCACTCCCCGCCAGCGCCAAAACATCCTTGATGAACTGGAACAATACCAGTCTACCGTCACCGACATTTCACACCTGACGATTCGCTATGAAAGAGCAAAGCAAAAACTGCGCGATTTTGAGTCGAGGCATCGGTACTAGCAGGTATTGGGATACTTGTTGAAGCTTTGAGGGTGTAACGTTCAACGCGGTTTGAATAAGCTCGATTGATGGGAGAAAAGCGCCGGAAGACCGGCACTTTTCTTTTGCGGTTACAACAGCCCGGCTTCTTTGGCAAAACGGTGCAGGTTGTTGTAGCCGAGAGTGGCGTAAGTCAGGGGATGGGCGATGGACGGGTCCTGTTCTGCCTCCACCACCAGCCAGCCTTCATAGTTGCTGGCTTTCAGCACCTCAAAAACAGCCGGGTAATTGACACAGCCGTCACCTGGTACGGTGTAAACACCGGCGAGTACCGCGTCCAGGAAGCTGGTTTTTCTGTTTTTCACATCTGCCAGCACATCTTTTCTCACGTCTTTGCAGTGAACATGGTTAATGCGATGCGCCCACCGATCTGCAACTGCAACCGGATCAGCACCGGAGAACGTCAGGTGGCCGGTATCCAGCAGGAGACCAACTTCCGGGCCGGTGTGCTCCATCAGGTTGTCGATATCCGACGCGGATTCGATGACCGTACCCATATGGTGGTGATAGGCAATTTGTACCCCCTGGCTCAGGGTATAGCGAGCAAACGCAGTCAGCTTTTCGCCGTATTCTTCCCAGCGCTCAGCGGGGAAAAGTGGCCTTTGGTAAACCGGTGTGCGTTGGTCACCGTGAACGCAGCCGGTCACTTCGCAAAGCACCATTACATTTGCGCCAAGTTCGCGCAGTAACACCAGGTGATCCTGAACTGCTTCAATTTCTTCCTCGACGGTGCGGGTCAGAAGCTCGCAGGAATACCAGCCGGATACCAGGTTCAGATCATGGGCAGCCAGAATAGGCCCCAGAACTGCCGCTTCGCGCGGGAATTTATTGCCAAGCTCAAAGCCTTCAAAGCCGGCCTGCCGGCCTTCTGTCAGACAGGTTTCCAGCGGTGTTTCTGCTCCAAGGGAAGGCAGGTCATCATTGGTCCAGGTGAGCGGGTTGATACCAAGTTTCACAGTCATAGTCGGGCTCCAAAATGGAAAATTGTTATTGGCGAATCAATGTCTCTGACGCCACAGGGCAATCAGGTCGTGGTAATTTGTTTTTATGTTTTCTACGAAGGTACGGTCGTCTGTCTCGCCAGCGAGCCATTCGCGGGCAGGTTTACCGAACAGTGTCCGTCCTACCGCAAACCCTTTTACGATTGGGTGGCTTGCCGCAGCGTTAAAGCCATCAGCGAGCGCTTCCTGTGGGGCATCCAAGCCGAGAAGAACGACACCGCGACAATGCGGATCACGCGCTTCCACCAGCGCACCAAACTCTGCCCAGCTCTCTGAGGCCATTGGCGGCAGTTTCCACCAGTCCGGCCTGATGCCGATGTTATAGATACGTTTGACGGCACGAAGGTAGTTATCATCGCAGCGCACCATATCGGCAGGTAAAATCACTTCCACCAGTAACTCATGACCCGACTTGCAGCAGGCCTGGTAGACCTCTTTCACCTTGGCTTCCTGCTCAAGACGCAGCGCATGGGCATCTTCCGGATGGTAGAAGACCAGACACTTCACAACATGCTCCAGCGGCCAGTCGATAAGCTGGGAGCCAATGTTGCCGTGCTCCAGTGTCAACGGGCGGGATCCGGGTAACTCTACCGGGCGGCCAATCCACCATCCGGAGCCTGTCATTTCGTTAAGCACGTCCTGCCCGAACGTGCTGTCACACAACAGGCCGGCCCTGCCCTGTAACCCTGCTTCCTCGGCAACTTCGCGACAGGCTTGAAGAATCAGTTTTTTCAGCGGTTTTATCTGGCTGATATCGGCACCGGCTTCACGGGCCATATCGATAAATTGGATACGGTGGTCAAACGCCATCACACACAATTCGTCCCAGGTTTGCCGGCGTGTTGTAACACGGTGCAGATGATTCAGTTCAGCATCCAAATCCGGACGGGGCACGTCATTTGCGCGGGACAGGTAGTTATCCAACTCAGTTTTTGTCGGCATTGCCGGGGCGCAGCCGTGGCGTGACACCACCAACGCACCACAGGCGTTGGCATAAGCACAGGCTTTTTCCCAGCCTTCCCCGTTTAGGTAACCGCGCAGCAGGCCGGACATAAAAGCATCTCCCGCGCCAAGGACGTTCAGCACTTCCACCCGCACACCTTTAACGGTAATCCCCTCATCCAGGTATCCGGAATGTCTCCGGTAAAGACACTGCACCCCAACGAACCTCGCTTGCAAACCAGCTCTGCACCTGTCAGCTCCCGCACTTTTCGGAGGGATTCGATCGTGTCCGTCGAGCCACCTGCAATATGGAATTCCTCTTCGGTCCCCACAATCAGGTCAAACAAGCCAAGCACTTCCTGTAGCTGTTCCGTCACCTGGCCGGATTCAATAAAGCGCGTTTCTCCGTCCCCCAGAGACGTCAAGCCCCAAAGCACCGGGCGGTAGTCAATATCAATGGCCGTTTTCACCCCGTTACGACGGGCATATTCCAAGGCTGTCAGCACCGCATCGCGGGTTTGGGGTGGGAAAGGTGGGTACCGGTAATCGCCAGGCAACGCGCCGATGCAATATAGTCTTCCGTAAAGTCTTCCCGCGTGATCGCCATATCAGCGCAGTTGTCACGGTAGAAAATCAGCGGGAAGGTGTCCTCATCCTTGATGCCCAGAATCACCAGGCCTGTCAGGCGTTCTGTGTCGGTGATCAAGTGGCTGGTATCACAGCCGACATTGACCAGCTCCTCGCGCAAGAAGCGTCCCATATGTTCATCCCCCACCCGGGCAAGCATGGAGGATTTCAGCCCCTGGCGGGCTGTACCGTAAGCCACGTTGCCTGATGACCCCCCGAGGTATTTGGCAAAGCTGCCCATATCCTCAAGACGGGAACCAATCTGCTGTCCATAGAGATCGACGGCGATTCTGCCCATACAAATCACATCAAACTGCTTTTCACTGCCCATTGATAAACTCCTTGAAACATCCAACAGTGATGGGAAGGCTACTCACGGAATGCAAACACCGTTTTGTGTCGAATACTTTGAATATAGTGCCGAAATGACTGAATCTGGCGTTGTTCAACCCATTCCCGGTGATTGGGGTAGCCGGGACACATACCGGGGAAATGCTTCCCCGTCTGAATATGCAATCTTTATACGAAATATATATTTCACATACAATTGAAATCAGTTCATTTATTTCATTTCGTGATCACTACGGGGTTTCAGCTGTAATGACGAAGCAGGAAGTGAAAACACCGGTAAAAACCGTGAGTTGAAGGCATGACCGAATGAACTTTATCGCAGGCCAGAACACATTTACCTACGCAAAAATCCCGGGTTCGCATCACCCAAACCAAGCTCAATGACGCCACTTTTTGAAATGCCTGTTTCATGGTCTCCCGTAACATGAACGGATAAAAAGTGGCCCCAGTATCGGTTTTTCCCGGCCAAAAATTTCCCGAACCAATACCAGAAACAGCTCTCCGGTAGCAACGGCATCGACCAGGGCATTGTGGGCATGGTATGCCGGCAACCCTTTTTGCTCCCGCAAGGTGCAAAGCCGGAAATCTTTTTTACTGCATCCCCGGTTAACCGCCAGCGATCTTTCCAGCATCAGCGTATCAAGCCAGACCACAGGCAACGGGAAGTCGATATAGATACCAAGCGCCTGATGCAAAAAGCCCCGCTCAATGGCACTGCCATGGGCAATAACAACTTTCCCGGCCATTTGCCTGACCAGATACGAAATCCCTTCCTGATCTGAACAACCTCCGGCGAGGTTTTGCGGCGTAATATGATTGATAACAGCCGCCTCCGGGCTGACCTCAACGCCGCCATCAACATAGATATGTTTTGCAGAGGACAGTTTCAGCACACTGTTTTCAACGCTGACATGTCCTATTGAAAGAATCCGGTCATTGGCCGGATCCAACCCGGAGGTTTCAAAATCCAGCACCAGAAAAGACAGCGTTTCCCAACGGGCATCAGCCTGGGGGACCGGCATTTGGTAAAGGGGTAACAACGGTGCCGGCACCTGGCCTTTTTCGAGCAGTTGCTTCCGCTGTTTTTCCAACTTTGCCAATGGATGACGGCCCGCAAGCGCTGTACGGAGCCTGCCGATCATCTAAGCACCCCTCGGCACTGAAACGCTGCATTGCAGCTTCCTGGGTTCGGGCAATAATCCGGAATGCATCCTTCAGGTGGTTTCGCTCAAACTGGGTCAGCCAGGCCGGGACGATATTGTTTGACGCCACCTCCCCTCGCCCGATTGCGCTTCGTTGGTGGTGGAAACGCACCTGGCAGATAAAGTGGAATGCCTCGGTAAGCTCCTTGCGGCTTTCCTCGCTGATCACCCCGGCTGCGGCCGCGGCATCAAGCCGCTCTTCTGTTCCGGTTTCACCGCTGTTCGCTGCCAGAGCGTAAATTCGGGCGAGCTCTACCAACAGGTTTATCGCCTGTTTTTTGATGTTGAAAACGTTCCGGTTCTCGCCGTCTTTTGCCAGGACAAACTGCCGGAACATACCCAATGGCGGGTTTACTCGAAGGGAGTTTGCCACCAGTACCGCAAGAAAGCGGCGGTTGTCCCGGGTGTATTGTTGAACCGTCGCTCTTAGCATCTCAGCCAGTTTCTCATTGCCATAGAGAAAACGGGTATCAAGGAACACGCTGATGTTGAGCAGGCTTTCCGCCTCCGGCTGCATCACCCATTCCCGGTAATGACTCTGCCAACCTTGCAGGGAATTACACCACTTAGAATGGGTTGCCATCATGTGGCCGGTACACAGTGGATAACCACACTCATCCATGCCATTGCAGACAAATTCAGCCAGTGCCTGAAAATACCTTCTCTGGTGCTCATCCGGCTCGCACCCGAGCACGATGCCACTGTCCTGGTCCGAAAGGCAGTGCATTTCATTCCGGGCATGGGACCCCGCCACTATCCAGGCGTAATCACAAGGCGGGCTGCCAAGCTCCCGCTCGCCAAGCTGTAAAAGGCGCTTGTTAAAGGCGTCTGCAATCAGCGTCATCATCTGCAAGACAGTTCGGGGATGAACGCCATTTTCTACCAGCGTTTCGTAAACTGACTGGCGCTGCACTGCCAGTATTTTCAGGTCAGCAATGCTTTCCTGCCGGTAGATACGGCTAATCAGGTAAACCGCCTGGATCTGGCTTTTCTGGACGAGGCTGGTTGCGGTCATCACACCCGCCACTTTACCGTTTTCCAAGACCGGCAAACTGCGCACGTTGTGCTGCATCATCTGTTCAACGGCCCGGATAAGAGGGGCTTCGCTGTCAATGGCAACCGGCATTTCCGTCATGACAGAAGAAACCGGCAGGCTGATATCCAGGCCTTCTGCCACCACGCGCTTGGTCATGTCCCTGTCGGTCACAATGCCGACCAGGGTATCCCCGTCCATGACCAGCGCACTTGAACGGTGAAGCCGCACCATCTCCTGCGCAGCTTCGCGGATTAACATATCCGGTGTCACCCTGACCACAGTCCGGTTTAACGTGCTGCCTACGGTACTGAGGTAGAGGCTGTTGTTCCCACCCCAGATATCATTTTGCTTGCTGCTTGCCAGACGCACGCCTTCTGTGGCGGCAAAGTAGTGGCTGACCGCCGGGTTCTCGGCAATCAACCTGTCCAGCACCTGCCGGGGAATCAGGTACAGCAGCGTATTCTCAAGTGCGACCAGTGCGTATTCGCACTCGCCGTGGCGGTGCATCTGGCTGAACCCGAACAGATCTCCGCTACCGAGGCGAGCGCGGAGCGCACCGTCCGGATAGCGTTGTTCAACCGCGCCGGTACGCACCATATATAAACCGGTACCGACAATTCGGCTTCCATCCAGTTTGTCACCCTGAGCCAGATAGGAAATATCCACCGATGCCGCCAGCTTTTCCCTTTCTTCAGGGGAGAGCGTATCAAAGGGGTCGGTGCGGGAAAGGAAATCAAAGATATTGGGAAGAAGAGACTGATCCATCGTACATCCAGCCATAAAACGCCCCGGTACCGTTACCGGGGCGTTTATTTTCCAACTTTTAGCCTTGTTTTTGTGTGCGCATTGACGCACGCGGGCTATTCATCAATTCACGTCCAATAGACCAGAACACATAAGCCAGGGACGCAACGGCAAACACATAGTAGCCGGTCATCACCCAGCCCGGTACGTTATGCGCCAGATAGACGTACATGGAGACGGAACCCAGCGCGATAAGCAGGGAAACCGGCTTGACCATTGACCAAGGCTTGATATCCACCTGCTCGGTATACACCTCTTCGTAGGCCTCTTGCGGAAAGAAATACCCGACAACCAACATAAAGACGATGTTACCGGCAAACAGCAAGCCAACGAGGTGGAAGAAATGGATATCCACTTTCACCACAAAGTTAAACAGGATATAGGCTGACATACCGAACAACAGGCCAAGCTTGGCAGCAATGGCGGGAACACGTTTAGTAAGCAGGCCCACCATCACCACACTCAGAATGGGGGCGTTGAAGATGCCCTGAAGCTGTTGGATGAGGTAGAAAAGGCCGTCCGGCGCATTTGCCACCAGCGGGGCGACAATCATCGACACCACCGCAAGGCCAAGGCCGAGGTATTTACCCAGCGCCACCGTCTGGGCTTCTGTTGCATCCGGCTTGAGGCTCTTTTTGAAGATGTTGACGGTAAACAGCGTGACAGAGGAGTTCAGGCCGCCACTGAAGGTAGAGAACACCGCCCCCACGACAACCGCTGCAAAGAAACCAACCAGCATTTCCGGCAGCACAAGCTCTACCAGCATCGGGTAGGCATTGTCCGGGTTATCGATCTGACCCTGGAAAATATGGAAAGCAATGATGCCCGGCAGGATGATGATGGTCGGGATAACCAGTTTGAAGAAGGCACACAGTAGTACGCCTTTCTGGCCTTCTGCAAGGTTCTTCGCACCCAGTGCTTTTTGCACAATCGACTGGTTGGTACACCAGAAGAACAGGTTGGAAACAACAAGGCCGGTAAACAAGGTTGAAAACGGCACCAGCGAGTCTTCATCACCAATGGAGTTAAACTTCTCCGGGTTGTGTTGGTAGACTTCCGTCAAACCACTCAAAATATTGCCATCACCCACGTAGCCAGGGCGAACAGCGTTACCATCAGGCCACCGGTAATCAGACCGACACCGTTGATGGTATCTGCCACCGCAATTGCCTTAATACCGCCAAAGACCGCATAAATGGCACCCAGTCCACCCACGCCCCACACCATGATCCAAAGCGCGGTCGTCTTGTCGACATTAAACACGTCGGACACCTGGAACAGGCTTTCCAGTGCAATCGCACCGGTATAAAGCACGATGGCAGAAGGGAGATAACGTACATACCAAGGAACAGAATGGATGTAATGGTCAGGGTCTGCTTGTCAAAGCGCTTTTCAAGATACTCGGGGATAGTGGAGATACCGAGCTTGAGGTAGCGGGGCAGAAAGAAAATTGCAAACAGCACAATGGCCATCGCTGCCATCACTTCCCACGCCATCACGATAAACCCGGTGCGGAAAGACAAGCCATTCAAGCCAACCAGGTGTTCAGTGGAAAGGTTCATCAGCAGCATGGAACCACCGATATACACGCCGGTCAGCGAGCGTCCGCCAAGGAAATAACCTTCAGCAGAATCAGTCAGGTGAGCATTTTTGGTTTTGTAATACGCAAAGCCTGCAACAAACAGGGTAAAGCCGAGAAACGAAATAAACGCCAGCATAACGTCCTCCTGATTTTCGTTTGCATCATGCTTGCGGCAACGGGAGTAACCCCGTTTCCGGAAAGATTGGATTTGAAACTCGTCAGAAAAAAGCGGAGCGGCGGGTTGCCGCTCCAAAATGACGGAAGATTACAGTTTGATTTCTTTGCCCGTGGCGAGTGATTCAAAGGCCATGTCAGCCAGGCGGAGTGCCTGTTCGCCGTCATAACCGCTGCACTCTGGTGCTGCACGGCCTGCCAGCACATCAACAAAGTGGTTCCACTCAGCCTTGTAGGCAGCGTTGTAGCGCTGCAGGAAGAAGTGCTCCGGTTTCGCGGCAACACATCCGGCTTCACCCCATTTCTCTACCTGATCTTCGAGCATGTTTTTCGCCGTGAGAAGACCTTTGGCACCATGCAACTCGATACGCTGGTCATATCCATAACCGGAGCGGCGGCTGTTGGAAATGGTCGCCATCGCGCCGGATGGGAATTTCATCACGATAAAGGCGGTATCAATGTCACCGGCCTGGCCGATTTCAGGGTCAACCATGTTGCTGCCCTGTGCATACACAGAGACAGGATCCTCGCCCATAATGAAACGTGCCATGTCGAAATCGTGGATGGTCATGTCGCGGAACATGCCACCGGAGACTTTCACATAGTTAGCAGGCGGTGGAGACGGATCGCGGGAGGTGATAATCAGCGATTCTGCCTGGCCGATGGCTCCGGCGCTCAGCATCTCACGCACTTTGCGGAACTGCGGGTCATAACGGCGGTTAAAGCCCACAAACAGCGGGACGTTGTACTCCTTCACGGTCGCCAGGCATTCACGGACTCGCTCAATATCCAGGTGGACCGGCTTTTCACAGAAAATGGTTTTGCCGGCTTTGGCGGCCATCTCAATCAGCTCTGCATGGGTGTCAGTAGCTGACGCGATCAGCACGCCATGAACATTCGGGTCAGCCATTGCTTCCTGCACAGACTGAACCTTAGCGCCATATTTTTCTGCCAGTGAATTTGCACCTTCCTGGTACGGGTCAATCACGGAATAGAGAGAAGTTTCCTTGTGTTCAGCGATGTTAACCGCATGAACCTGGCCGATACGGCCTGCACCAAACAATGCGATATTGTACATAAGGGCTCCTTGGAACCGGCTCTTAGCCGGCAGAAGTTTCTGGACTCCCCCATTTATCGGAAACACTTCAGGGGTTTTCCACAAACAGAATTCAACCGAGTTGACAGGATTTTTCGAACAGGATTAATCAATTACCTAATCGATGACGGGAATATATCAAGTGAAACGTACATTTCATATATGCTATGAAATGAATATTTTATTTTTGTCGCAAGGGTATCATTTTTTGACCGGAAGACAGCAAATCCTGTCACTGCGATCACGAAATACATCCGAGTCGAGGCAGGCATAACCATCAGAAATAACTGGGGTTAAACGAGTATGAAAACTCGATAAATTGCTCAAACCTCAGGACTATTCGATGCAATTTGCGTAAACATCATCTGCAACATAAAGTGAAACAAATATTTCGTTTCATTCCGATGGCAGAGGACAAACACGCAAACACATAGAGATGACGGAAGAGAAAAGAGGAAAGATTGAAGAAAGAAGCAAGTGGCGAGCAGCCAAAGGAACAGACCGAAAAGGGAGCAGCCTGAAAGCTGCCCCCACTCGGTAAAAATGTATCAGTACTGGCGAGCCTTGGTAGCAAGCACCTGCTTAATACCCTCAGCAGCAGCCACAATTTCCGGCTTGTCTGCCACCTGTGCAGTACCGGTGCGCCACCACGCCTCATAACCGTGAGTCATCGTTTTGGGCAACACTTTGATGTCAATCAACACCGGACCGGCTTGCAGTTTTGCCTCTTCCAGCGCGGCGACCAGTTCTTCTTCCGTGTGGACGGAATAAGCCTTACAGCCATAGCTTTCTGCGTTTTTGGCAAAATCGACCTTCACTAACGGGCCGGTCATCTTGCCAGTTTCCGGATCGCGGTGGCGGTTTTCCGTACCGTAACTTCCCATACCCTGACTCATTTGCAGGTTGTTGATACAGCCAAAGCTTGCGTTATCAAACAGCAGAAGCGTAATTTTAGTGCCTTCCTGAACTGCGGTTTGCAACTCGGAATGAAGCATCATGTATGAGCCGTCACCCAACATAGCATAAACGGGCTGATCCGGGCGGGCGAGCTTGGCACCCACAGCAGCGGCAACCTCATAGCCCATGCAGGAATAGCCGTATTCCATATGGTAAGTGTCCGGTGTTTTCGGTCGCCATACTCGCTGCAGATCTCCCGGCAATGACCCGGCCGCCCCAACCACAATGGCATCATCTTCGAGGTATTTATCCATCACCCCAAGCACCCGCGTCTGCGCAAGTTGGGTAGAAAGGGTTGCGGCATACTCACCCAATTTGTCATCCAGATGGCCCGGCACTTCCGGTACAAAACCGTCATCGACCCGAATACTGAAAAGGCGCTCAAGCTCAGCATTCCAGGCACTTCTGGCATCAACTATCTCGTTGCCGTAACCGCTATGGTATCCCGTTGCCTGCAGTTTTTCTGACAACGCTTCCAGCGCAGCGCGCGCATCTGCCACCACAGGGACGGCATCGAGTTTGAAGGCATCAAATTCGGCCACATTAATGGTGAGGAATTCCACATCCGGGTTCTGGAACAACGACTTGGATGCGGTTGTGAAATCCGTAAAGCGGGTACCCACGCCAATCACCAGATCCGCTTCCTTGGCAATCAGGTTGGCTGCCAGACAACCGGTTGTCCCTACCCCGCCGCAGTTGAGGGGATGTTCCGCCACAATGGCACTCTTCCCGGCCTGAGTTTCCCCAAACGGAATATTGAAAGTTTCAGCAAATTGCCGGAATGCATCATGGGCTTCGGAATACCGGACACCACCGCCGCACACCAGCATCGGCTTTTTCTTGCGGCGAATCAGTTCAACCGCATCAGCCAGCATGGCTTCTGTCGCCGGACGACGCTCTATACGGTGGACGCGTTTTTTAAAGAAATATTCCGGGAAGTCGTAGGCTTCACCCTGCACATCCTGCGGCAGGCAAATAGTCACTGCGCCGGTATCTGCCGGGTCGGTCAGTACGCGCATGGCGTTAATCATCGCCGTCATCAATTGCTCAGGGCGGGAAACACGATCCCAATAGCGTGAGACCGGACGGAAGCAGTCGTTGGTACTGATTGAGCAGTCATGATATTGCTCGACTTGCTGCAACACGGGGTCCGGCTGGCGGGATGCAAAGAGATCACCCGGCAGGAACAGGACAGGAATCCGGTTGGCGGTTGCTGTCGCAGCGGCAGTCACCATGTTCGCCGCACCGGGTCCGACGGAAGACGTTACCGCATAAATCTTTTTCCGTTTTTGTTGTTTGGCAAATCCCATGGCGATATGTGCCATACCCTGTTCATTACAGCCCTGGTGGACGATCAAGTCCCCGGCATCCTGTTCCAGGGCTTGCCCCAGGCCAACAACATTACCGTGACCAAATATCGTCAATACGCCGTGGACAAATTTATGTTCCTGCCCGTCAACATCCACATACTGTTGATTCAGGAACTTCACCAATGCCTGTGCCGTGGTCAGTTTGAGTGTACCCATATCCAAACTCCGAAATACGCTATGTCCTATCAGGTGCGGCTCAAAAAGTGTCGATCCGCTCCACGCTTCTTTTCAGCCACTATATGAAATTAATGTTTCACAACAAGATTAAAATAGAATATTTGTACCTTTTTGTGATCACTATAGAACTTCTGTTTCAACCCGATTGGAAACGATTTCAAATCCCACCCCAAAAGTGATGCTCTTCAGGTTTCAGTGTTGATGAAATCGCAAAGCACCAATGCGTTGCGTTCATAGACACCGGTGTTTCATTCAGTCGTTGTTATTAACACCTTTATTTTACAATTATCATTAATTAATTCCCCATTGATTATTGATTAACATTAAAAAGGCAATTAGAAATATTCATCAATGTAAAATAAACCTACTTAACTCAGTCTGTTTAACTCAAATTTGATCATGCATCTCACAAATAATATGATCGTCACTCATGCGTATTTCTCGCCATTCAATGAACGACGTAATTTTATGATTTTAATATAAAAACCCACAAAAACACTTTGAAGAGAGATAGTTGGTTTTCCCTTTTAAATAGGAAAGCCCATTCTTCCTTCACCTTTATATTTAATACGACGTGGCAATTTTATAATGCGAGATAATTTCTTAGTTCAGTGTTTACGGGGATACAGCCAGGTTTTCTTTATTGAAAATTCACTTACCGGCTTATTTTTCATGGTCGCAATGCTTTATGCGTCTTATTTTTCAGGAAATTGGCTTTCCAGTATCGGCGCTTTGCTGGGGGTTTCCATTTCCACAGCCACCGCTAAGTTACTGAATATTGATGAAACCAAAATCAAGGCCGGCTCTATGGCTTCAACGGGCTTTTGATGGGAGCTGTCTTACCGACCTTCGTCACGTCATCAGCAGAGTTGTGGCTGTTGGTATCTGTCGGAGCGGTAATGACCGTTTTCGTCCAGCGAGCCTTTAACCAGACACTCACCAAAACCTGGGGCATCCCTGCATCTACCGGCCTTTCGTACTTTGTGGATGGCTGTTTATGGTGTCGGTTTACAATTTCGGCCATCTCAATATCGACATGTTTCCCAAACCATTACTTCCCACGGATTACACATCGGGTGCTACCATCATCCCCATCTCGGTGAACTGGCTGGCATCTTCTTTAAAAACATCGGACAGGTTTTTCTGTTATCACCAGATGTCTGCGGAATCATCGTTTTGATGGGAATGCTGATCGGCTCATGGCGAGTGGGGGTTGCGGCCTGCGTCGGTTCAGTGGTTGCCATCGTGGTCGCACTGTTTCTGGGCGGGAAACCGGATTTAGTCAGTACCGGTTTGTACGGGTTCAGTCCTGTACTGACAGCCGTTGCCTTTGGCGCCGTGTTTACCAAGCGTCAGCCAGAAGCATGGGATTCACCCTGATCGCCGTCATTACTACAGTGATCTTGCAGGGATCTATCAATGTGTTGATGGCACCGGATGGGTTGCCCTCCTTTACCGCACCTTACGTACTGACGCTTTATCTTTTCTGGCACGGCGTAAAACTTATCGAACCGGTCCAGACCAAGGTATGAATGTTTTATACCATCCTCTCCAACTTACACGTCAACAAAAAAAGTCCGCCGGAGCGGACTTAACGTTGGGGGTAACAACTATCGGGTTTATCAGTTCAGCGCTTCTGCCGGTTTCATCGCAGAGGCTTCTTCCTCGCGCTCATCCGCTGACAGGGTTTTCTCATATTGGTTGTACTTCCACCAGGCAAAGCCCAGGAAAATCACGATACCGCCTACGTTGTAGAACACGATGGTCATGATATCAGCACCGGTTGGGAAGGTAGACGCCAGGAAGCCAACAGTGAAGATACCAATCAGGATAGAAACCACGGTGATGCCGGTAGCGCGTGAGCCCATGCGGAAGTCACGTGGCAGGTGGTCCAGTTTCATGCGCAGGTTCAGGTAAGCCAGCATGATGAACAGTGGTGGCAGCATTGAAGCCGCAGCCGTCATATTGATAACGGTGTTCATCAGATCCTGTGCAGTGTCCGAGCCCAGAGTCGGGATAATCATCAGTGGAATAACGATGAAGAACTGAGCCATGCAGCGCGTGCGGGTACACCGTTTTCGTTCAGCGCAACGGTCTTCTCACCAAAGATACCTTTAGGGATTTCAGCGAAGAAAATCTTCACTGGGGTTGCCGTCCACATCAGCAGGGAACCGAACATTGCCGTGAAGGAAACCATGCCCACAAAGCGGTTCATCATGATTTCAGGCAGGCCGAAGTAACGTGCCAGACCTTCGAACACCTGTACAGAGCCGCCAGTGAATTTCAGATCTGCGCTTGGTACGAACACATTAATCAGTACAGAAGAAACTGAGTACAGAACACCGATAAACAGGCCGGCCAGGATGATGACCTTAACGAATGACTTGTGGCCGCCTTTGATGTCGTTAACGTAAACCGCGACAGATTCCGCACCGCCAGCAGCCATAAAGATCCAGGTAGTAATGCCCAGGAAGGCCCAGCTGAAATCAGGGGTCATCGCTTCAACAGTGATTGGGTCAGCAGGCTGTACACCGCCTACCAGCGCTGCACCGGCCAGAATGATGTACGACATGGTCAGCAGCAGCATGAAAGACGAGGTCACCGAAGTGATAGGACCCAGCATCTTCGCGCCATTGGTCGACACGTAGGTGGCAAATGCAAAAAGAATGGTACTCAGTGCTGTGGTTGCCATCGGCGTCAGAATGTACTCGTAGCCGAGGAATGCGTATGACGCGTAGGCAATAACGCGCGGCAACAAAGAGGTAAAAAAGAACAGGTTCACGAACCAGTAGGTGTATGCCGAGATAAATGCCCAGCGGCCGCCCAGTGAGCTTTTCACCCAAGCGTAAACACCGGCCTCAGAATCTTTGTTGAGGGAAACAAATTCAGCAATGATCAAACAAAACGGAATGAAGTAAAAAATGGTGGCAATAAAGAACATCGGCGCCGAAGACAGGCCGATCTCAATATTGTTGTTGATAACGTTGTTGAAGCTGTAGACCGCAGCAAAGGTCATGGACAGCAGTCCGAACTTGCCTATCGTATTACGTTTTGATTCAGACATGAGGCACTCCTGTGAATCAAGTTTTGTTGTAGGGCGGGCAATACGGTGTTCCCGATCGCCCTTATTGTTTTAATCAGGTACCGGCGTTAACCGGCACCAAGGGCTTTATTTATTGAGGAAGTATCCGTCTTCGATGGTCACTTTCAGCACCACCTTTCGCACCCGGTTGTCACCGTGGAAGCGGTAGGCTTTGTTGGTATCGAATATCAGTACCTGGCCTTCCCCGACCTCAACTTTTTCACCGGTACCGGTGAAATATTCGCGGTCGGTTTCATCCTGATAGGCCTGCACATTGGTAAGTGCTTCCTTATCTGCTACCTCAATGGTCTCGTGACCTTCGAGGTAGTAAATTACGTCGAGGTATCGGCGGGTGCCGACGAAACGTTCTGTCTCTTTCGCTACCCCGTCTTCCACCATGTAGACCAGTGAATCACCGATGGAATGGAACACGCCGTCACGGATATTGCTGGTATTGGCAATGGCTTCTGCACAACGCTGCCATTTACGGCCGTTCCGGTAGACGGTCTTGAACTGTTTCAGGCTTTCTAGCACTTGCATTTACTTGTCTCCGTCCAGGATGCTGTCGGTACCGAACTCACCGAAATGGTGGTTGGCATGGATGGCTGTGCCGCCGTTGCCTTGTTAAATGGCAGCAGGGTCAGGCCGTAACGGAAGTTCTCCATGTACACGCGGTAGGAATCCAATACCTCAGAGCCCCAGGAGTTTGAACCCAGTCCCATCACTTTGTGGTCAAGGTTAAGGGTGATGTAACCACTCTTCTCCAGTTCATTGGTATGCTGAGCGTCATGCAGGTTCTGACGGGTGTAATGCCAGGCGCTGACATTCAGGGTGTCAGCCGGTTTCACCAGAAGCCCCTTGCCATGGCGGTCCGTCAGGGAAACCCAACGCACGTCCTGCCGGTTGCCGTTGTTCTGCGGGAACGGGTAGTTTTCGAACATCTTGCTGACCGTGGTCTTAAACACATCCACCACGTTCGCGTACTTGCTGTCTTGGTAGTTTTCACCCGGGCCGCGGCCGTAGTATTCGACCATTTCAAAGGCATTGTTGATGCCGAGATCCAGACCAACACAAGGGATAACATGCGGATAGTCACCGTACTTCTCACCGGACAGGGTCAGGTTTACCTGGCCTTGCGGGCAGATCTCAAACCGGTAGGTACAGCGCATGCCAAAGTCATAAACCGGCGGCGCAATGATAGACCGGACGGTCACCACCACTTTGCCGTCACACTCTTCTACATCCAGCGCGCGGAAATGCTCCTGCAGGATTTGCAGGTGTGCCGGATGCCAGAGGCCTTCGTATTCCTGCTTGTGGTTGTCTACCATGGGTTTGAAGAAGTTCAGCTCAGGTGCGCTTGCGATGATGTCCACGCCCCCACTCACCCAAGAGGTCAGCTTGCCGTTAACCTTTGAGAAGGTCAGCGTGAAGTCATTGCCTTCCACGCTCAGCGCCAGTCGCTCATCACGCACTTTTAGACCGCAGGCATTATGGGTGGTGTACTCCGGCAGGGACTTGGTGTCCTCTTTCATCTGGAACTGGAAAATACCCAGTTCATGGTTCGCTTCGCTGTAGGCTGTGCGGCTGTCTTTGCGGATAACCACCGTCATAAAGACTTCACGTCCGTCCAGCTCAGGGACAGTCACCTCGATATCACGGCGCTCACCGACCTGGACGTTTTCAGGCTTGATGAAATACTGGGCCAGTGTTTCGCCTTCGGCACGCAGGGTGACATCCAGCGTGATATCGCTGAGATCCGAGTACCAGTATTTGTTTTCAACGGTAAAACGGCCGTTGGCAGCATCCAGATCGAACACTTTCACCGGGCAGATAACCTGCTTGTATTCACGCAAGCCAGGCCCAGGTGTCTGATCCGGATAGATCAGGCCATCCATACAGAAGTTGTAGTTGTTCGGGTAGTCACCGTAGTCACCGCCGTACTTGTAGACATCCTGGCCCTTTTCATCACGCGCCAGGATACCGTGGTCACACCATTCCCAGACGTAATGGCCCTGAATGCAGTCGTGCTTGTAGAACACATTCTGGTATTCAGTCAGGCCACCCGGGCCATTCCCCATAGCGTGTGCGTATTCGCAGATGATGCGTGGCTTGTGGTGAGGGTGCTCGCCAAAGTAGTTCATCAGCTGGGCGCGGGAATACATGGTGCTGATAACATCCACCACTTCCGCATCGCGGTCTTCTTCGTAGTGGGTCAGGCGGGTACCATCCAGTGCCTTGGCGGCAGCATTCATTGAGCGGATATTGCAGCCGTAGCCGGACTCATTACCCAGCGACCACATAACGATAGACGGGTGGTTTTTCTGGGCGTGGATATGGCGCTCAATGCGCTCGACAAAAACGTGTTCCCAGGTCGGGTCATCCGTAATTGCACTCAGGTTGCCAATATTGGCAAAACCGTGGGTTTCCACATCTGTTTCAGCCATCACAAACAGGCCGTAGACGTCGCAGAGTTCATAGAAGCGCGGGTCATTCGGGTAGTGGGCGGTGCGTACCGAGTTAATGTTGTGCTGCTTCATCAGAATCAGGTCTTTTTCGACACGATCCATCCCCACAGCACGGCCTTTCATGTGGTCGTTGTCATGGCGGTTTACACCGTGGAGCATCACATACTGGTTGTTGATATAAAACAGGCCGTCACGCACCTTGATATCGCGAAATCCGACACGCTGTGGAATCACTTCCAGGATTTCACCGGCGCTGTCCCGAAGGGTCATCACCAGGGTGTAAAGGTAAGGGTTCTCCGCATTCCACTGGTGAGGCTGGTTCATATCAATGGCAAAAGCAGTGTTTGCAGCATCAGCCATAGACAAGTTTGCCACTTCCCCTTCAGCCACACATGAAGCACCGTCAAACAGCGCATAACCGAGTGACAGGCCGGAAGTTTCGCCATCGGCAAGGTTTTCGAGTTCAACTGCACAGTTCAGGGTTGCGCTGACATAACGGTCATCAAAATCAGTGCGAACAGTAAAGTCGCGAATGTGTACCGGATTTTTACCTACCAGATAGACATCGCGGAAGATGCCACCCATCCACCACATGTCCTGGTCTTCAATATAGGTAGAATCTGCCCACTGCATAACGCGTACGGAAAGCAGGTTCTCGCCGGTGGTAACGAATGCCGAAATGTCGAATTCTGCCGTCAGGCGGCTGCCTTTACTGAAACCGGCGTAATTGCCGTTCACGTAGACTTCGAAATAGGTTTCTACGCCATCAAACTTGATGATGGTCTGCTTGTTTTCCCAGCCTTCACTCAGGGTAAACGTACGCTGGTACGCGCCGGTCGGGTTATCCGTCGGTACGAATGGGACATCAATAGGGAAAGGGAAACCTTCATCGGTGTATTGGAGGTTGCCGTGGCCTTCCATCTGCCACATGTTTGGCACGGTAATCTTGCCCCAGCTGTTCATTGGCTCACGGTAAAACTCATCAGGTACCAGCAGCGGGTTAGCAAAAAAGTTGAATGTCCACTGACCACTCAACAGCATAAAGCGGCTGCTCAGCTCACGCTGAAAGGTCTTGGCGGTTTCTTCGTTGTCGTAGGAGAAAAAGTAGGCGCGGGGAGCCAGACGGTTCTCGCTTTGCAGGGCCAGGTTTTCCCAGTTATTGGTCTTTGTATTCACGATGCCTCCAAGACATCTGTTTCTTTTGTTGTGACCAATTTTAGTAAAACATTTAGTTAAACAAATCGGTTAAATTTTGCTTTTTTAACTTGATCACATGGCCTTGTTTTAACCTGTGAAGCTCTCGGCAAAATACACCCGGATTCGCCTGAATTTAGGCGATCACCATCATGTTTTTCAATAAAGGTAAAATTCAATAAAATCAGTTAAAACAAGCACATTCAGAACGTGTTATAGCTTTCGGATAACGAAGAGGGGAACAGAATGAAGCCAATGAGAGGGGGAACTATGACGCCTGAAACAAAAAAAGCCCGCTCAAATGGCGGGCGGGTTGGTTGAGCAAAGCTCTACGCTGCTTTGGTGGTTCCGCGCAGGATAAGCTCGCTTGGCACAAACACATTGAGGGGTGTCGTGCGATTGTCCCGGCAGCGTTCCACCAGCAGGTTAACCCCTTGGCAACCCATCAGCTCAGAATGGATACGAAACGTTGAAAGGGACGGAACGGTAAACTTTGCAGTGGGGATATCGTTCACACTGAGCAGGGAAATGTCGTCAGGAATACGCAGGCCTTTTTCATGAATTGCGCGCAGCACACCGATAGCAATGGAGTCAGAGGCAACAAACAACGCCTGCGGATAATCCCCTTCCAGCAAGGTTTTCGCAAGCTCATACCCGGACTGGCTGGTAAAGTCGCCGCGCAGAATATCTGACTCAGCAACTACCCCTTTCAGGCCGCCATATTCAGCAAAAGCCTGCTCACGGATATCCGGCGTTTCATGGCTGTCCTGCCCGCCGATATACCCGATGCGCCCATACCCCTGGTCAATGAAAAAATTCACCACTTCTTTAGCAATGCGGGTCAGGTCGATGTCGACAGAATCCATCGCTTGGCGATAATCGGTGTGGTCTATATAGACCAAATGAGGCGTCAGGCGGCGGACGTCGTCAATGGTTTCTGGAGAAGCCAGGGACACAACCAACGCGCCGTCCACCGGCTTGTCAACGCAGCCCAACTCACCGGAGTAACAGGTTTCAAGGTCGACCCCCAACGCCTTGCACTGGGTTTCTATACCGTGGCGAATAGCGAGTAGTAGGGATCGTTAAATTCCAAATCCTGAGTGTAGTTGAAAACTGCCAGGAAACAGTGGGCGCCTGCAACAGGCTTTTTGCGGCTCTCTTTTTTGTGCCGGGAGCCCGCCGGAGTGTATTCCAGCTTTTCTGCTATCTCGATAATCCGCCGCTTGGTTTCTTCTTTCACGCTCAGCGTCGGATCTTCATTCAGAATGCGTGAGACTGTCGCCAGGGAAACACCGGCTTCCTGCGCAATCTCTTTCAGTGTTGCCATTTATCCTCCAAACCCTTTAGCGCCTTTTCTTGGTGAAAGCCATCCGGGCGGTCTATTCCCTTAAAGAAATCCTTGGTAAAACTCAAAATCACTCTAGCGATTTTTACTAAAATTTACCACCTGTCAAGGTCACGGATTTCCTATCTCTCTGTTTTTGCGGATCCTGTAACCCGGAAAGCACATCTGCGAATCTTTCCTACACTGAAAACTGCATGTATTAAAAAAGTTTCACATGTGCCAAATAAGGCACCTCGCCTGACATCCGTCGGCAGGAGGCTGCTCTGCACATTTGGTGAAGCTAGCGCCCGGTACAGTCACTTTCAGGCAACGGAGCAGGCAACTATGACCCTGAAAATTCGCGCCAAGCTGCTACTTATCTTCCTGATTGTCGGTTTGGTTCCCGTCCTCTTTATCGGGCAAATTTCCCTCTCACAATCCAGTGCCTCACTTAAAGACCAGGCATTTGCCCAGCTTGTCAGTATGCGGGAAGTAAAGAAAAGTCAGATTGATGGCTACTTCAACCGGGCGTTCAATGACATCCGAATCCTTGCCGGCAGTGAGGATGTAAAAAAATGCGCCGGCTACTTAAGTTTTATGAAAACGATGAAGAAATCTTAAGTGATGACGCCTTTTTTACAGACACTGCCAGGTATGACGAAATATGGAATGGCGGTGATAACCTGCTCGATTATGTCAATGTATACGGCTACGAGGATCTGTACATCATCACCGCCGACCACGGGCACGTTATTTATACGGCAACACGCAATGATGACCTTGGTGTCAACCTCAACCACGCTGACTTTATTGAAAGTGGCCTTGCCCAGATTTGGCGTAAAGTGCTGGACAGCAACCGGACTGAGGTTCAGGACTTTTCACGGTATATAGAACTGGATGGTGAGCCTGCTGCGTTTGTTGCCGCACCTGTCAGTAACCTTGCAGGCGAAATCGAAGCTGTCGCGGTACTCCGACTTTCATTGAACGCCATCAATACCATCATGTCGAAGCGTACCGGGATGGGCAGCACCGGAGAAACCTATCTGGTCGGCCCGGACAACTGATGCGTTCGGATTCTTTCCGGTCACCGGACAGCCATTCTGTACTGGCGTCTTTTGTGTCGCCGTCTGATGGCTCCGTCGATACTGACGCATCCAACGCCGCGATAAAGGGGGAAACCGGTGACGCCGTGATCACCGATTACCTTGGCACTAAGGTATTGTCGGCCTACACGCCGGTCCGCTTTGGCAACTACTCATGGGCGCTCATCGCCCAGGTCAATGAAGCAGAAGCCTTTGCCCCGGTGCAACACTCAGGCAGCAAATTGGTATGGTTATCGCCATCGCCGTCATCGCTGTTATTGTCATCGCCGTTCTCTTTACCCGTTCCGTTACAGTACCCATCACTGATCTCACCCGAAACCTGTTAAGAGCCGTCAAGGAAGGGGATTACAGCGTCAGGGTTAACGTTCGCAGCTCAGACGAAATCGGTCAGTCTGCGCAGGCAGTCAACACGCTGATGGAAGCCACCCAAACTGCGGTAGAAGAAATCAAAAAGGTCATGGAAAGCCTGGCAAAAGGAGATTTCAGCCAGAGAATTGATGCCGAACTCCGGGGTGACCTGCTCGATATCAAGGAAGCCACTAACACCTCACTCGAAAACGTGGAACGTATTGAGCAGAACAAAAAAGAAACGGAAGAAAAATCCAAGTTGATTGCAGAAGAAAATGCCCGGGTAAGGCAAGCGCTCGACAATGTTTCCACCAACACCATGATCGCCGATGCGGACCATAAAATTATCTACCTCAACCGGGCATCCCTGAATATGATGGAGGAGTCTTGTGATGACTTTTCCGAAATGATACCGGGTTTTGATGCGGCAAATATCCTCGGTCAATCCGTTGACCTCTTCCACCAAAGACCAGAAAAACAGCGGGAAATCCTCAGCCAACTGACCGATACACATTATACGGAATTCGAAGTTGGCAGCCTTATCATGGGCCTCACTGCAACCCAATCCTCAACAAAAAAGGCGAAAGGTTGGGTACGGTCGTGGAGTGGACGGATCGCACCGCAGAAGTGGGGATCCAGAGAGAAATCGATCAGGTTATTGAATCCGCCGGTCAGGGCGATTTCTCCAAACGGGTGTCAGTCGCGGGCAAAGAAGGCTTCTTCCTGACCCTGACCACCGGACTGAACAACCTGTCTTCTACCATCGAAGAAGCCGTTATCGACATGCAGCGAATATTCAGTGCCATGGCCCGCGGTGACCTGACCAAGCGAATAAAACGTGATTACAAAGGGCGGTTGGGTCAGCTCAAAGACGATGCCAACAGCACATGCGATCGCCTCACTGAAGTTGTCGCCATTATCCGCGAAAATGCCTCCACCGTGACCAATTCATCTAACGAAATTGCTGCCGGAAATCGGGACCTCAGTGAAAGAACTGAGGCGCAGTCAGCTGCGCTGCAACAAACATCGTCAAACATGGAAGAAATGACGGGTACCGTGCGGCAAAGCGCGGAAAACGCGCTTTCCGCAAACTCGCTCAGCGAAGCTGCCAGCATCAAAGCCCGCGAAGGCGGC
Source organism: Photobacterium sp. JCM 19050 (assembly GCA_001310455.1). Lineage (GTDB taxonomy): Bacteria > Pseudomonadota > Gammaproteobacteria > Enterobacterales > Vibrionaceae > Parasalinivibrio. The sequence goes on along the minus strand of BAXG01000025.1, from coordinate 26,666 downwards.
GAGGTGATTTCGCGAACCATCAATGCGATGGAAGATATCAGTACGGCCAGCGCCAAAATATCCAATATCATCAGCGTGATTGATGAAATTGCTTTCCAAACCAACCTTCTTGCCCTTAACGCCGCAGTCGAAGCGGCCCGAGCCGGTGAGCAAGGCAGGGGGTTTGCTGTCGTAGCAGGGGAAGTCCGCAACCTTGCCCAGCGGTCAGCGTCAGCAGCCAAACAAATTAAAGACCTGATCGAAGACAGCAACCTGAAAGTGGAAGGGGGAGCATCTTTGGTGAATGAGTCTGGAACAACGCTGACAGAAATCGTGAATACCGTGGAAGAAGTGCAGAAAAAAATGTTCGAAATCTCCAGTGCCGCACAGGAGCAAAGTGTCGGTATCGAACAGGTCAATGAAGTGATCGCCCGTATGGATGCCATGACACAACAAAATGCCGCGCTGGTACAACAAGCCACCACAGCCAGCGAAACAATGCTGGCCCAGGCGGAAGACATGAGCGAAATCGTGCGTTTCTTTGTCATCAAAGGTGACAAGGGCAACAAAGGCATCTCTAAATCAGATAAAAGCAGTAAGAAAAAACGCAGGAATAAGTCGTCTGCCGTAAACACTCTTCAAACATCATCTCCCGGTCAGGTCAAATCCTTCGACGAGGATGACGGCACGTACTGGCCCAGTATTTAAAACGAAGGAAAACCAAGATAATTGCGACTCGTATTTACGCAACTTTACATTCACTTTGATTGACGAAAGCTAAATTTATGCTGACATCAAAATTAAGATATTAAACAATCAGGTGGCTTATATATTTTCTTAAGCAAAGAATAAATAAAACATCAGAAAAACAAGACAGTCAGATTCTTTTTCTTCTAGTGTTTTAAATCTGAAACAGTCAAACTTGAATTTAGGATTATAATCCGACTGTAATTCGATTTAATTACGTTTTTTAAGAGCGCATATGTGGCTCACCTATCCGTTTGCCGGAATATTTCCGGCATTTTTGTATCTATTTCATATCATTACGCGCATATCCACATGGTCAACTTATCTCCAAAAATTACAAACCCTTACTTTTTGCATGGATAAATTGAAACACGAAGAACTCGTGTTTTTTAAAGAAAACATAATATTGAATTGCATATGAAATAAATTCCATTATATGACAGAGTTTTTGATTTTATTTATTTCCATGTCCAGGTAATTAATTTCCTTTTTATTCACAGCTACTTCCCTTGCGGATAAAAATGCATTTTTAGCACTATTTAAATCACCATTCATCTGATACAAGTGACCTAATGTCGAATAATAATATGGGTAGTTCTTTAATTTAGTGGCCAACCCCGTAACCAAAGGTAAGGCACGTTCTGGGCCAGCAACATGCGCCAAGGCCACCGAGCGGTTTAATGAAACCACCGGTGACGGATAACGCACTTCCATCAAATCGTATAATAAAAGAATCTCTTTCCAATCAGTCAGTTCTGCCGATGGGGCCGTAGCATGAATGCCTGAAATACAGGCTTGCAACAAGTAGTACCCAGGCTGGCTTTGGGTAAGGGCATGTTGGACCAGAGAGTGAGCTTCCGAGATCATTGCCCCATCCCACAAGCTGCGATCCTGTTTGTCCAGTGACACCAAACAACCATTCTGATCTAACCGGGCATGACGGCGGCTGTGACTAAAAAGGCAAAGCGCAAGCAAGCCCTGCGTTTCCGGGCGCTCTGGACAAAGGGTGTTAAGCAGGCGAATAAGATCAATCGCCTGTTCACAAATGCGAATTTTAATCGCCTGCTCGCTCTCTACGCCGCCGTACCCCTCATTGAACATCAGGTACAACATCGTTTTCACCGCCCCTTGCCTACGCGAGTCCAAAAAGGGGGCATCCCATTGTGCGCCCGATTGAAATGCTGCATTTTTAAGCCTGCTCAGACGCTTTTCCATCGCAGCATGCGACGTCATAAACGCACGGGCCAACGTCTGGGAAGGAAAGCCGGCAATCGCATTCAGGGCGAGCAATACCTGTTGCTCTGCTGTCAAAGACTCATGGCTGCAGATAAACATCAAACGGAGGATATCATCACGGTAAATGGCTGCCTCATCGCTGCTTTCCGTTGCCGGCAGCTTCCATTCATCACTCTCATCAAGGGTGACCATCCGGCTTTCGCGACGAAATATATCTATTGCGCGGTGCCGGGCAACAGTCAGCAGCCAGGCGTCGGGATGATCGGGTAAACCATTCTCCGACCATTGGGAAAAAGCCTTGAGCGCAGCTTCCTGCCAGACATCTTCCGCAAGAGAAAAATCACCGAGATGACGGTAAAGCGTACCAATCAACCGGGGTCTGGAGTGCGCCAGAATGTCTCCGATTTGCTCAGAACCCACCATCCTACAGACACCAGCCAATCGGACGTACTTCCACTTTGTGATTTTTCAGCGGCAGCCCTTTCGCATATTCAGCTGCCTTTTCAATGGTTTCACACTCCACAACGTAGTAGCCAAGAAACTGTTCCTTGGTTTCTGCAAACGGGCCGTCAGTGACCAAGGGGTAGCCGTCTTCATCTGCACTGACTGTGATGGCATCGTGCGTGGGTTCAAGACGGGCAGAGCCTACAAACTCCCCGGAGGCTTCCATTTTCCCACGCGTAGAAAGGTGCATTTCAAGCATCTTTTTCCCTTCTTCATCACTCATTTCAGAGACAAACTGTTCGCTTCCGTATATCAGCAATGCATATTTCATCCTGTTCTCCTGAGTAAATTACTCCCTGTTATTTCACTATAGTGGGGCGGTAATCCGGCCAGCGTCCCATTCTTTATCCAGTTTGTTTTATTAGAAAAAACGGAACGTAAAAGGGCCCAGACTTCACCCCATCAGGTAGAAAGCCCGGGCAAATGGCGGATTAAAGCTATTGAATTAAGACTGTTCGTACGTAATTAACGCGATCACAGCACCAAGCGGATCCTGAATTACGGCAATGCGCCCCACGCCCGGATAATCGTCACAAGGTTTGAGCACCTTAGCTGACAACCCTTTGGCCCGGGCAACACAGTCGTCAACACTTTCGACCGTAATGTAGTTAAGCCAGCCGGGTTCAGATTCCGGAACCGGATTAAACCCGCCAACCGGCGTATCACCAACCTTAATTACCGGGTAAGTGCCTCCGGCTTTCATGGGGATATCTTCCACATTCCAGCCGAGCACTTCTTGGTAGAAGCGCCGGGCTTCATCCGGGTTTTCGCTGTTGTGCTGAATCCAGCTTGGGGCGCCATGGGTTTGCATGGCATTGGGGGCGTCACTCATTGTCATCTCCTTGTGTGCAATTTATCCAGGCACTACAACGTTGCCTGCATAACGTCTTCAGGGTAGAGACGCACAGGAAATAACAAACCGGACAGCCGGGTGATATTTATTTATCCAACAGTTCAATCCAGTGTCTGACCGGCACTTTTGTCCCTTCCGAAAGATGGAGTTGGCAGCCGATGTTCGCCGTCACAATGACATCGGGTTCGTCACCTGTCAGGGCATGGATTTTGTTGGAAAGCAGGCGCTTGCTCATCTCGGGCTGCAGCAAGGAGTATGTCCCGGCAGATCCGCAGCAAAGGTGAGAATCCGAAACCTCAGCCAGCGGAATGCCCGCTTTTTCCAATACTGATTGAACAGTATCAGGAAGTTTCTGCCCGTGTTGGAGCGAGCAGGGACAATGCACAGCTACCCTTTCCTGACATGATGAGGGTGTCAGCCGTGAAAGGTCTTCATTCAGCAGAATTTCGCTTAGATCTTTGGTGATCGCACTGACTTTCTGAGCTTTGTCTGCGTAGGTTTTGTCATGGCGTAACAGATACCCATACTCTTTCACCATCGAACCACAACCCGACGCTGTCATCACTATGGCCTCAGCTCCGGCTTCGATCGCCGGCCACCAGGCATCAATATTACGTCGCACAAAATCCAGGCCTTCCTCTTTGGCACTGAGGTGATGGCTGACCGCCCCACAACATCCTGCTTCAGGAGCCTCCACCAGCGAAATTCCGAGCCTGTCCAGCACCCGGGCAGCAGAGAGGTTGGTTTGGGGCGTGGCGGTAGGTTGGGCACACCCCGCCAACGCTATCATAGTGCGGGAATGGCTGTTTGCCGGAATAGGAGACGAGAGCGTTTGTTTCTCCGGCACTTTACGTTTTATCGCATCCGGGAGCAGTGGCCTGACCAACTGGCCCACTTTTAACAACGCGCCGAAACGGCCGGAAAATGGCAGTATTTGCCGGATAGCCCAGCGTTTAACGCGTTCTTTCGCTGAGCGGGGAAGCTGCCTCTCCATGACTGCGCGTCCGTAATCCAGCAGGCGACCGTATTCAACACCGGATGGACAGGTGGTTTCGCAGCTTCGGCATTGCAGACAACGATCAAGGTGCACCCGGGTCTTCTCCGTGACTTCGCCCCCTTCCAGCAACTGTTTAATCAGGTAAATTCGCCCTCTTGGGCCATCCCGTTCATCATGCAGTTCCTGGTATGTCGGCAGGTAGCAGTACAAAACCCACAGTGTACGCAACTGCGCAAAATGGCTTCAGCTTCCCGGCCTTCGGGGGTGTGGTGGGCAACATCGAGTTCGGTTTTCATCCTTGCCAATCTCCCTGAGTCTGCCCGCTAAAGCCAGCTGTAAACCCGGCCGGGGTTGAATATTCCCTGCGGATCGAACGCTGCTTTTATTCGTTTCTGAACTTGCTGCAGTGGTGCGGGAACCGGGTGGAACACCTCCGCCGACCTGTCGCCACCACGAAATTTCACCACCTGCCCGTTAGCCGTCGTTGCTGACGCCTGCAGAATTTCGCTATCGTGGTTGCCGGTTAGCCAGCGCTGCGCCCCTCCCCAGTCAATAATTGATTCCACATCCGTGGGAAGCGGCTTTTCAGAATTCACCGACATCCTCCATAGTGGGGGGACATCCATTCCCTGGAGCCGGCAATCCCTCAGGTTTTGCCAGAAAAGGTCAGCATCTGTTACTGTGCCCCCGAGTTTTTGCCACTGGACAACCGTCGCATCTACCGCCGACTGCGCCCCGGAAAGCCGGACATACAATATCCCCTGATACCAGCACGCTGCACTCACCGGTTTGGGCTGCCCGGCTAAGCTGTTCATCATCGTGAGCGCATCACTGGCTGGCAAGTCCCAGCACAAGGTTCTAATGCATACCGGTTTCGGCAGCACTTTGAGGCTGATTTCTGTCATCACACCCAAGGTTCCCATCGCCCCGGCCTGCAGCCGGGAGACATCAAATCCGGCAACGTTTTTCATCACCTGCCCACCGAACCGAAGATGTTCACCGCTGCCATTAATCAAAGACACGCCCAGCACATGGTCACGCACTGATCCCGACCACGGTCTTCCTGGCCCAGACTGGTTGCAGGCCAGCGTCCCGGCAATCGTCGAATTATCATTGAATTTGGGAGGGTCGAAAGCCAGCACCTGCCCGTGCTCGTCCAGTACACTTTCCAATTCCTTCAATGTCGTTCCGGCACGAACCGTAACCACCAGCTCTACCGGCTGGTAACTGACAATGCCGCTATGTCCGGACAGATCGACAACCGGCAACGTGCTGTCGGTTGCCCGCCCCATAAAATCCTTGCTGCCACCACCACGGATAACGACCGGCTGGCTTTCTGCTGCTGCATGGCGCACCTGCTCTATCAGGATGGGCGTTATATCAGCCATGACGGTACTCCTGACAACGTTTGAGAACCGGGATGCCTTTACCCGGATTAAGGGTTCCATCCGGGTCAAACGCGGCTTTCACTGCATGAAACTGCCTAAGTTCTGGCTCGCTGAACTGGACTTCCATCTGACGGATTTTTTCAACGCCCACTCCGTGCTCCCCGGTAATACACCCCCCGACCGACACACAAAGTTCGAGGATCTTGCCGCCAAACTCCTCGGTTTTTTCAAACTCACCTTCAATATTGGCATCGAACAGGATAAGTGGATGGAGGTTGCCATCCCCGGCATGAAATACGTTGGCAACCCGCAACCCATAGTGAGAAGAAAGCCGCTGCATCTCAGTCAGCACGTAGGCGAGTTGTCCGCGTGGGATCGTGCCATCCATACAATAGTAATCCGGCGAAATCCGGCCTACTGCCGGAAAAGCTGACTTGCGCCCTTTCCAAAGCAACGCCCGTTCAGCTTCTGAGCCGGACGTTTTCACTGAAATGGCATTAAATTCCCGGAATACCTGCTCGACCTGAGTAATATGCTCGTCCACTTCCTCAACAGTACCGTCAACTTCACAAAGCAGCAGGGCTTCTGCATTTTTGGGGTAACCGGCCTGGGCAAAATCCTCAGCAGCGCGAATGGCATGGCCATCCATCATCTCCAGACCGGCAGGAATGATCCCGCGGGAAATAACCCCGGCCACGGCGTTACCGGCATCCTGCACATTGGCAAAACCGGCCATTACAACCCGGGCGACTTCCGGCAGTGGCAGCAATTTCACCTGACTTCCGTCACTACCCCAAGCAACCCTTCAGAGCCGGTAATCAGGGCCAGTAAATCCATGCCCCCACAATCAAGGCCGTCACTGCCAATGGTTACCAGCTCACCGTCTACCATCACCATTTCGACCGATAGAATATTGTGAACTGTCAGGCCATATTTCAGGCAATGCACACCCCCGGAGTTTTCAGCAACGTTACCGCCTATGGTGCAGGCAATTTGGGAAGAAGGGTCCGGCCCGTAATAGAGGCCATAAGGCTTAACGGCATCTGAAATAGCAAGGTTTCTGACACCGGGTTGGACTCTGGCGCTTCGGGTGTGGGCACAAATTTCCCGGATTTGGGTGAATTTTGCCAGAGAAAGCAGTACGCCTTCGGGATGGGGCATCGCTCCTGCGCATAAGCCGGTCCCCGCTCCACGGGCAACAACCGGTATATCATGCTGATGGCAAAGGCGCATGATGTCCTGAACCTGACGCGTCGTAGATGGCAATACCACCAGCATCGGCATTTCGCAGTACATCGACAGGCCATCACATTCGTAAGGTCGCATGGTTTCTGCATCAGCAATCACGCTATCATTGCCAGCAATGTGCCGGAGTTTCTCAGCCAGTTCCAACCTGTCCATGTCGCTCCTTCTTTATCAGTCGGGCACCTTTCGGGACATCTCAACGCGCCGTTCATTACCCACACAGCTCCCAAGCATCTGGCTATATATGTAACAGAGTTTTTAAATTCGGTTAACTTTTCACCTCTCAAAGACTGACATTCGAGTGGTGATATAAAGCCTACCGCAGATATTCCGGTGGACTTCCAGACATTTTTCAGACAGGTGATGTAGAGACTATACCGAGCCGGTTATCGCCCACAGGCAATAACGCTGGTTTATTTTTCACATTTTTTGACAGGGAGAATCTTTCCTTCGTCAACCCCGTTGCGAGACACTACGCCATTTATTTGCACAAATGTCACATATTTGCGAAATATAGAACGTTAATGGTGTGATAGATTGTGCTAAAGGCCTCGAAGTGTTCTGCCCCAAACCGGGTGTGAGAAGGAAACAGGATGTTCGCAAGGGAATGGAAAACCCGCTGCCCAAAGCATCATAAAGACGGATTTATCCGTTACCTCTATCAGACCGGCATTCGCGATACCGCGATGACTGACGGTTTCCTCGGTGCGCAAATCATGGTCCGGGATTGGCAGGACTCTTCAGAAATTACATTGATTACTTTCTGGGACAACCTGGAATGTATCAAAGCGTTTGCCGGGGAAGACATCAGTGTTGCCCGCCTCTACCCGGAAGATCAGGTCTATGAACTCGACCCTGATCCCTTTGTATTCCACTATGAAGTCGTGGAACACACCTATATCTGAGCCCTTTTTTCAGATCAGCGCCCGTCTTATATCCACTTCAAACTTATAGCGATCCGCCCGGTACAGAGTTTTGCAGAATTCAATCGGCAGCTCTTGTGCTGTCGACATCCGGCGCTCTACCAAAAGGGCAGCGCTGAATGGTGCAACACCCAGCAACTCCGCTTCTGCCTGCTCCAACACCGTGGCTTCTATCTGTTGCTGAGCCTGACTGAGCACGAACTGGTACCTCTCTTCAAGAATGTTATAGAGCGATTTCTCCGACAACTCCTGTGGGTCAAACCCGGGCAGCCTTTCTGCAGGTAGGTAAACCGTTTCCAGCGCCATGGGCACCTGGTTGGCATGTCTCACCCGAACAATCTTGTACACATAACTTGCGGGCGAAACCCGGAGATACTGGCCGATTTTCGGCCCGGCAGCAATCCGGTCTGCTGACAGTAATGAACTCGAAGGCTCCAACCCTCTCACCCTCATTTCTTCTGAAAATGAACGAAGGGCTATTTCTTTTTTTTCCCGCCTCATCGCCACAAAGTTCCCGGCTCCCGGACGGCGCTCAATAACCCCTTCCTCATCAAGCTCAATCAGGCAGCGCCTTAACGTTTCCCTGGCAACACCAAAGCGCTCACTCAACTCCCGCTCCGGCGGTAAACGCATACCGGGAGAGCTGTTCGCAACTATCTGTTTCAACATCAACGTGACTTTTTCGCGCTTTGCCATCATGACTCCCTCTGGATGCAAATTGGTCTAGACCGAAATCATTCATTCATCTGACAAATAGACCAAAACATACCAACAATGCTGACATATTAGGTTAAAAACATGGATAAATTAACATTTTTATCACTATGCAGTCACATTTTGTCCGATTTATCAATTGAAGGAGCAGACCAAATGAACTATTTGTTAATGACAGGTTAGTTAATAAGTCGATTGTAGTACAACCCAACCTCTCTGAGAGAGACCGGATGAAAATATGTGAACGACATATTTCGTCCTGAACCAAACCAGGAGTAGATAACATGGCAGTTAAAAAAGCAGTTTGTGCCACGTTGGCATCAACATGCGCGCTCTTGCTGAGCTCTGCAGTCACTACGGCGACGGCAGCCGTAACTGTGCTTGGCTGGCCGGGTGGCCTGAAGAAGCAGCGCTCAGGGAAGTCATCAAGCAATACAATGCCCAGTCAGATGTGTCAGAAAATGACAAAGTCGAAGCCCTTTTCTTCAACCGTGAAGGCTTTTGGGACAAGTTGCAGTCTGACCTTGCCGCCGGGACGACGGAATTCGATATAAATCTGACCGCAACTTACGCGATCGGCCGCTACGCGCCATACATGGATACGGTAACGCTCGACAGCAATGAAGCCTTTGATGATTCTGTCCTCGCTACCATGCAGTTTGAAGGCAAGCAATACGGCGTACCGACGGATCTTTCCCTCCACTTCATGTATTACCGTTCAGACCTTATCGACAAGCTTCTGAACGATGAGGGCTGGAAGAAACTGTATGCCGAGATCAGCCAGGAACACCTTGGTAAACCAATGATGCCGGTACACCCGGACGAGTGGACCTGGGAAGACTACACAGCAACCTCTCTGTTCTTTGCCAAATCAGTCAACAAAAAGAGCCCGGTTAGGTACGGCACCGCGCTGCAAATGAAAAACCTGTTGTTCAACATGATGGTCTGGCATTCAGGTGCAAAAGCATACGGTGGTGACTGGCGTGATGCGAATGGCAATATCACCGTGAACAGCAACGGCTTCCGTACTGCCCTTAAGCGATACAAAACCCTTTACGATGCAGGTGCATCACCGAAAGATTCCCTTTCTTACGAGTATGCGGAAGCTAATGCGGCATTTGGGTCCGGCCAGGTTGCGACCATGATGCAATGGAATGCGGCTGCAGGCGACCTGATGGACCCTGACAAAAACCCGAATATCGCAGGCAAAGTTGGCATCACCGCGCCACCTAAAGGCCCGGCTGGCCGCTTTACCCATATCCACGGCCTGGGCTTTGGTATCAATGCTTCAGCGAAAAACAAGGAAGGGGCAGCGAAGTTCCTGAACTGGCTTTCTACCGCAGATGCGGCGAAAGGCTATGCCCTGGCTGGCGGTAACCCGGCGCTCAAAAAATCCATCTCGACACAAATCGCCGATGATCGGCAGATCTGGTGACACTTGGCGACTACGCAGGTGCATTTGGCTTTGTGATGAACGGTGGTACAGCGGCAAAAGCCTGAGTATCTATGAGCTTCAGGCGAAGGAGTTCACTGGTTATTGGGCAGGCCAGCAATCTCTGGATGAAGCCCTGCAGAACACTGAAGAAGGCATGGCTGAGCTGCTGAAGTAACCGGACTCATCAATGAACAATAAAGCAATGACATTGCGGGAAAACAGGCTGTTGGTTATGCCAATGGTCCTGTTCCTCCTCGCCTTTTTGGGATTCCCGTTGCTGGCTGATGTGGTCTACAGCCTGTCTCATGTCACCTTTGAAAATCTACGCAGCCCGGAGCTAAAAGGGCTGGGCAATTTTTCAGATGTGCTGGCAGACAAAGACTTCTGGAAAGCAACCGGCTTTTCTTTTCAATTTGGAACCGTGACAGCACTGGTTGAGTGCGGGGTGGGTTTGTTTTTAGCGGTTTTTCTGTCACCGCTCCTGAAACGACGCCCCTGGCTGATGGCAGTTCTGATGATGCCCATGATGGCAGCGCCTGCCTCGTTGGCCTTATGTACCGTCTGGTTTTGCATGAATTCGTCGGCCCCGTCCCGTTCTATTTATGGGAATGGTTTGGTGACAGCCCGGCTTTTCTTGATGCCAATAATGCCATTTACACCCTGATGGTGATCGAAATTCTTCAATGGACGCCATTTGCCCTGCTGCTTTTCCATGTCGCTTACCAGGCCATACCGGAAGATATCCGTGAAGCTGCGCGGCTGGATGGCGCCAAGGGACTTCGGCTCTTTTTCAGGGTTGAGCTTCCCTTTATGAAAATCGCCCTGTTTACAGCCTTGTTTGTCCGTTTTATCGACGGATTCCGGGTCTTTGACAACGTCTACGTCCTGACAGGAAGCGGGGCCGGCGGCTCCACCACCAGCCTCTCCATTTATGTTTATCTCGCCTTTTTCAAACAGGGCAATATCGGCAAGGCAATAGCCGCTTCAATGCTGTTGCTGTTGGCATCATTCCTGGTTCTATTTCTGCTCAACTGGCTATCCAGCAGAAATAAGGAGGCAGCATGAATACGATTAGATGGGCAGTATTTATTGTTGCGGCATTGGCAATGAACTTCCCGGTTCTGGTGACGCTGATTACCTCACTGAAAACAGAATCGGAAATTGCATCAAACCCTGGATTGTGGATCAACGAACTGACGCTGGATAACTACCGGAATGTCTTTGCGATGTCTGATCGCTTCGACGTTACTGCATACCTGACAAACAGCGCAATTGCTGCGTCAATCGGTGCGATATTGCCTCTGGTTATCTGTTATCCGGCCGCTTTTGCGATGGCGCGTACAGGCTACGGTACCCGGTATCTGATGCCAGCGGTAGTCAACCTTCGTGCGGTCCCCTTGATTATCTTCGCCATTCCCATCTACATGATGTATCAGCCTCTGCACCTGCTGGACAGCAAACTGGGACTGGGGTTGATTCTGGCAGTAGTCAACCTGCCGCTGGCGCTGATGATGTCACTTAATGCGATTAATGATATTCCACGGGAGATTGAGGAAGCAGCCAAAATTGATGGCGCTTCAACGCTGCAAACCATGCTTCGCGTCGCTATCCCGCTCTCGCGCTCCATCCTGGCGACGACGCTGGTGTTTGGCTTTATCACTGCGTGGAATGAATTTCTGTTCGGCCTGATGCTGACCACAAAAGATGCGATCCCAATGACCGTTGGTGCGTCGTTCTTCTTTGCTGCCGGAGGAGGAGGCGTGCAGTGGGGGGTTGCGGCGGCAGTGATGATCATCGGCACCATCCCGCCGACACTGTTAGGCTGGTGATTTACCGGCAGATTGGGAGCTCAATTATGTCCGGTGCAGTAAAAGGATAAATTATGACAACAGAATCTATCCTCGATTCTTTGGAAGGCGGGCTGGTGGTTTCGTGTCAGCCTATCGACAACGGTCCAATGGACAACGACGACATCGTTGTTGCAATGGCAAAAGCGGCGGAAATCGGCGGTGCTGCCGGCCTGCGTATTGAAGGGGCTCGTCGCGCTGGCCGGGTTAAAAGCGCCGTCTCCATCCCGGTGATCGGTATCGTAAAACGTGACTTACCGGACTTCGATGTACGTATCACTGTTCTGGAAGAAGACATCAATGCGCTGGCCGATGCCGGAGTGGATATCATCGCCATTGACGCAACAGACCGTCCTCGACCGGTCACGTTCAACACACTGGTAAAGCTGGCAAAATCCAGGGGCGTTCTGGTCATGGCGGACTGCTCCAATTACGACGAAGGCATCTCTGCCGCCGCGCTGGGGTGCGAGCTTATCGGCTCTACCCTTTCTGGATACACCGGGGGAGACGTACCGGATGAACCGGACTTAGAACTTGTCAGTAACTGGACTCACATTGGCCTGAGAGTTATGGCTGAAGGACGTTTCAATTCCACCGAATCTGTCGGGCAGGCACTGAGGCTGGGGGCCTGGTGCTGCACCGTCGGCACTGCCATCACCCGCACCGAAACGGTAACGGAATGGTACGTTAACGCAGCCCAGGCAACTACGAACGCTGACATAATCCAGCCCGCCCTGTGGCTGGAGTGTTTCTTGCCCTGACTTTACAGATAGCAAACTGCTTGTGTGGGACTGGCTGCTCAAACACCCCTTGGTGCTAGTGGGGCTAACATCAAAACGAGCAACGCTGAAATGGATGATTTCGACCAGTCAGAATGCTCAAGGAATTAGTCTGATTGGTATAAGAATGAAATCCCCTGCCGGATTTTCGTCCAAGGTATCCGGCATCCACTTTCTGTTGCAGCAACACACAGGGCCGGTATTTCGGGTCTTTGAATCCATCATAAAGCACATTCATGATACTCAGACAGGTATCCAGACCGATAAGATCGGCCAGCGCCAACGGCCCCATAGGGTGACTCATACCCAGCTTCATTACGGTATCAATCTCTTCTGCGGAAGCCAGTCCTTCGTGCAGACAAAACACTGCTTCATTGATCATCGGAAGCAGTATCCGGTTTGCCACAAACCCCGGCGCATCGGTCACATCTACCGGCACCTTCCCAAAGGCTTCCGCAAGTGCGGTGACACTGTCAAACACAGTGTCAGATGTCTGCATCGCCCGGATGACTTCCACCAGCGCCATGACAGGGACCGGATTCATAAAATGCATTCCGATGACCCTGTCCGGGCGGGATGTCTCGGCGGCCAACCGGGTGACGGAAATTGATGAGGTGTTGGTTGCTAATATCGTTTCCGGGCTGCATTGCCTGTCCAGCGACTGAAAAATCTGCTTTTTTACCGCTTCATTTTCACTGGCAGCTTCGATGACGATATCGCATTGCCCCATCCGGTTAATCCCTGTTCCGGTCGTGATTCTGGACACAACATCCTCTGCCTCTTCTGAGGTAAGTTTGTTCTTTTCAACCAGGCGTCTCAGGCTGTTACCAATTGATGAAAGCCCTCTGTCAATGGCTGCCTGGTCGAGATCGCAGAGCACCACAGAGAACCCTGAACATGCGGCAACCTGTGCAATTCCCGCCCCCATTTGTCCTGCACCTACGATGCCGATTGTTTTTAATGTCATGCTTCTGTCCCTGTATCGCACTAAAAAAGAGGCCGACGTAAAAGCCGGCCTTTCACTCAATCACGTCAGTCAGGCTCGGGGAACGCCATTCGTCCTTGAGCCCACAGTCTGGGAAACCGGAAGAATTTCAGGCTCACCGTTTTCATCTGTCCTCACCAGAACCGGGTTACCGTCCTTACTGCAGCGGGCAATGGAAGACTTGGACAGTAAAGCGCCAAAATCACGGTAGACCCAGCGAAGCAGAGACATCGACATAATCACCAATACCGGTATCATCGGGAGCGCAACCAGAATGGTGGATGTTTGCACCGCTTTGAGCCCGCCGACAGACAGCAGACCTACACCCACCACTGCCAGCAACACTGTCCACAGGATCCGGTTCCAACGTGCCGGCTCCTGGTAACCGGAGATCTCCTTGGTGCAGATTGATGCCAGCATATACGCCGATGAATCCACCGTGGTCGCCAGAAAAACAAAACAGAGCAGGGTAAATACCGGAATAATGATGGTAGAGAGTGGCAGGGTTTTCAGCACGGCAACAACCGTCGCGGGAATACCGCTGGTATTGAGGATCGATTGCAGGTCTATCACCCCGTTAATTTGCAGGTTGACGGCATAACCACCCCAAATCGCAAAGAACGCCCAACAACCGATACTTCCCCAGATCACGCCGTGCAGAATCAATTCCTTGATGGTTCGCCCACGAGAAATACGTGCAACAAACAATCCCATCATCGGCGCATAGGCAATCCACCATGCCCAGTAAAATATTGTCCACCCTTCAGGAAACCCACCTTTTGCAACCGGATCCGTCCAGAAGTTCAACCGGAAAAAGTTATCCAGAAACAGGCCGAAACTGTTTGACCAAAGGTTCAGCAAAAAGACCGTCGGGCCGACAACCAGAACAAAAAACAGCAGCACAAAACCAAGAACCGTGTTGATGTTTGAAAGGGTTTGGATTCCCTTCCCCAGCCCGTTGTAAACGCTCCACGCAATCATTGCCGTCCAAAGAAACAGGATGCCCATCTGAAGTAAAAACGTATCTTCCACCCCGAACATCTCCTGGAAAAGCTCGGAGACCAGAGGGACAGATAATCCCAGTGATGTTCCTACCCCGCCCACAATGGAGAACACGACGATAATGTCTATTACTTTTCCGACCGGGCCATCAACCAAATCCCCTAGCACACCCCGACATGCCTCGCTCAGCCGAAGCACATTCAGTTTGCGCACGTAAAGCACATACCCGATTGGCAACGCGGCATCAGGTAGAGAGCCCAAGGGACCACGCCCCAGTGAAACATCGGATACATGGCCGCCCATTCGGCGGCTTCCGGCGTGTTAGCTTCAACACCAAGGGGCAAACCGGACAACATGTAAAGCGGCTCAACAAATGCCCAGTTACAAATGGAAATCCCGATGCCGGCACAAAACAACATCGCAATCCAGGGAATGGTTTTAAATTCCGGGCCTTCTTCCGGCGCGCCCAGCTTAATCCGGCCTACCGGGCCAAATGCCAGCCAGGTCATAAAAAACAGGCTCCCAATGCCTGAGATAAGATAAAGCCAGCCAAACCGCCCTGTCACCCAACCAAGCAGTCCACTTACCACCGCCTTGCCGGCATCGGGGTTGATGGCCAGTGGAATACTTGTTGCGAGAATCATGATGATTGCAGGCAGAAATATCGCCTTGTCTATCGCCAGTTTTCCGTTTTCAATTTCTCTGTTCATACCTATCCTCCTCACGTACTTTTGATACGTCCTTGTGTTGATTCATTCAGAATTGCCCTTTCCTTGCATTTCTCTTATCCAATAAAAAAGCCACCATTCCACATGGTGGCAATACAGAGGTCACCCCTTCATACGAATAAGCGCATCTGCCGCGACAACGCCCTTTCCTTTTGGGCGCACCATCAGCGGGTTGATGTCCAGTTCCAGCAAATCTCCCCAACGCTCTGTAGCAAAATCTGCCACACACATCACTGCATCGACTGCCGCTTCAATATCTCCTTCCGGACGCCTCTGTAACCGGTCAACAGTCGGGCACCTTTCAGGGAAAGCAGCGCATCAGAAACCGTATCTCTGTCGGTTGGCAGCAGCAGGGTCACACTGTCATTAATAAGATTGACCAGAATTCCCCCGGTACCTACCACCAGCACCAGGCCAAACTGCTCGTCCCGTTTCAACCCCACAATCAACTCGCCCACTGCGTCAGAAATCATGGGTTCAATTAAAAAACGGCAATCTGCTAATCCTCGGGTAGCCAGGTTCTCCACCATGTCATCTGCGGCTTTGGCAACGTCATCCGAGCTCTGCAGATTGAGTGCCACGGCACCGGCTTCTGTCTTATGCGCAAGGTGCCTGCTTATTGCTTTAACCACCACCGGGAACCCAATCATTTCCGCAGCCTCAATCAAGCCGCATCGCTGTTCAGTTCTGCCGCAAGGCACGGGCACGCCATAAGCCCCAACCTGTAATTTGGACTCCCATTCGTCCAGCAGCTGGGCTTCACCTTCGTGAAGCTGAGCGTTTTGCAAAAGCAATCGCTCCGGGTTTTCCATCGCAGTCACTGCATCACGCCGTTTTCCGTAGTGAACCAACGCCGCAAGTGCGGCCAACCCCTCCTGCAGTCCCTGCATGGGTGCAATACCGGATGCGATCAGCCGCTCCCTGACATCCTCTGGCAACAACTCGCCAAGGTTGCTCAATACGATGGCAGTTTTCTGGTGGGTTCTATGCGCGGCAATCATAGCGTTAACGGCCACCTGCCATTCGCGGTCACTTCCAATACCGGGTTTTGGAAAATCCAGTGCTAGGATATTGGTATCACTGTCGCCATCCATCATTGAGCCAAAACCCGGGTCGCCCCCTCAAGATCCCCCAGATAGAGGTGTTGTAATCCAGCGGATTGCAGAGGGTCACAAACCCGGGCAGGATGCCTGACAAAGTGTCAATCTGCTCACCGGTCAGAGGCGGAAGGGTAAGCCCGGCTTTGTCCAGACCATCTGCCATCAGCGCGGAATCTGCGCCAGAACAGGTCAGAATACCAACACGATTACTGGGTGGTACCTGACAAACCGCCGCAAGTTTGAGGGTTTCCAGCAACTCAGCCTGGGAATGGACGCGCATAATGCCAAGGCGGTCAAACATGGCCTGATACATGTCGTCTGACCCGGCAAGGGAGCTGGTATGGCTCAGCGTCAGCTGTGTCCCTATCTCCGATGTTCCTGCTTTCAGAACCACCAGGGGCACACCTTTTTGCAATGCTTTTAATGCGGCGTGACTGAACCCGGCGATATCTTTCAACCCTTCAATATAAAAACCGATGGCTTTCACCCGGTCATCTTCCAGCAAAGGTTCGATATAGTCTCCGGCTCCTAACACCGCCTGATTGCCCACGCTAATCAAGTGCGTAATGGGTACTGAACGGTCCTGCATGGTGAGGTTAAGGGCAAGGTTTCCACTTTGGCTGATAATCGCTACACCGGTTTCGTGCCTGCCGCCCGACAGCCTGTCAGGCCAAAGCGCTACTCCGCTATTGAAATTAAGCAGGCCATAACAGTTCGGGCCTACAACCGCCATGTCTCCCGCAACATCCACCAACTGCTTTTGCAGTGATGCCCCTTCACCGCCAATTTCCGCAAAACCTGCCGCGTAACAGACCGCACCGCCACAGCCTTTTTTTGCAAGCTCAGCAACAACTGAGACCGTGAGGTCTGCACGTACGGCCACAAATGCCGCATCGGGTGCCTCAGGAAGATCAGCTACACTGGTAAAGCATTGGACACCTGCAAGCTCTGGGTAATTGGGATTTACAACCCAAATATCCCCTTCGAACCCGACAGAGCGGGTATTCTCAATAGGTTCTGCCAGGTTGGAGCCACCAATAAAGACGATACTGCGAGGCGACAGCAATCGCCTCAGGTTCGTGTCTAGGGACATAAAAACCTCATTTACCTTAGTACCTGTAACAACTTCCCGCACTACCAGCCGGTGTAGATATCCATGCCGCGTTTCTTTATCTGACCACCAATAATCACGCGCTGAATTTCTGAAGTGCCTTCCCAAATACGGTCAACCCGGGTATCCCGCCACAAGCGCTCAACGGCCTGCTCACGCATGTAACCTCGCCCTCCCAGAATTTGCAGGGCCTTGTCGCAAACACGCCCGACCATCTCAGAGCAATGGAGCTTGAGCGCCGCTGCCCGCGCATGGTTGCGCTTGCGGTCTTGGATTTGGTCTATCTCCCAGCTCAGCCGGTAAAGCATGGATTTGGCCGCCATAATCTCTACCGCCATATCAGCCAGCATGAATTCGATAGCCTGGAAGTCCCTGACAGGCTGGCCAAACTGGATACGCTCGGCAGCAAACTGATTGGCCTCTTCGGCGGCGCGGATAGCGCCGCCAACACAGCGGGCAGCAATGCCGAGCCGGGCTTCAACAAACCAGTCTTTGGTCATGTCGAACCCCTGGCCGATGTCACCAAGGATCTTGTCATCGCCGACAAAGACCTCGGTAAAGGTAAATTCAGGGTGTTTGAAGGCAAAATGGTGGGTATAAAGTGGCGTGCGCTTCACTTCTACACCGGGAAGGTTCTTGTCGACAAAAAATACTGTGGGTTTGGCAGGGTCACCGTCTACATGGGCATGTACCAGCAGGTAGTCAGCGATATCTCCGATGGTGACAAACCATTTTTCGCCATTGATTTTCCACCCGCCATCGACTTTATCTGCCCGGGTAAGGCACTGGGTGGGATCGGAGCCGGCATCCGCTTCCGTGATTGCATAAGCGTCGCGACGTACACCCAGGCAAGTAGGAATCAGATATTCTTCCTTTTGTGCTTTTGTTGCGAAACGCATTGGGTAAGACGGATACCAAAGCGCATCCCAGATAGCACCGGTAGCTTTGCCAAGCTGCTCATTGAGCAGGGTCTGTTCAAAAATACTGAAACCCTGGCCGCCATCCTCTTTGCTGTGATTGGGCGCGTTAAAACCCCACTCTAAGGTAGCATCAATGATTTTCTGGTGCGTTTCCCGGCTGATGCCATCATTGACTTCGCACTCCATTTCATGGGGAAAAAGTACCTGCTCTGTAAACTCTTTTGCTTTGGCCTGCAATTCAAGATGCGTTTTGGATAGGTTGAAATCCATGTTGGTCTCTCCGCATTTTCGTTTTATTCCGCCGTCATTCCGGGTAATAAAACCGCGTCTTTTTCCCTCACCACCCAACAGGCGTGAAGACCCTTGACGACAAAATTACGCCAATGCAGAAAACCGTTTTTTACATTCAGCGACATCGTAACTTAACGAGACGACAACATTTCACCTTTCATTTACATGCCGTGCCAATGCTGTCGTTGTGTGACGTAAACATGCCGCTGAATATCAAACCTAAGGTACAGCCTCTCATTTAATGTTGTCAGAACGTTAAAACGGAATATTACATGTCGTCCCTTTCAAAGAGATAGGATTGAGCCATGACCGACACCATTACCACCGAACAGCGTGGACCGGTTCTTCTTGTTACCCTGAACCGGCCCAAAGCCAACGCGATTGATTGCCAGACCAGCCGCGCGCTTTACAGCGTTTTTAGTGCCTTCCAGAAAAACCCAGCTCTGCGGGTCGCTATCCTGACAGGTTCAGGAAGCCGCTTTTTTTCTGCTGGCTGGGATCTAAAAGCCGCGGCAGAAGGCGAAGCGGTGGATGCTGACCATGGCCCGGGTGGATTTGCTGGACTAACCGAATACTTCGACCTGACTAAACCAGTAATTGGTGCCATTAATGGCATGGCGGTAGGTGGCGGTTTTGAGCTTGCACTTGCATGCGACCTGCTCGTAGCCGCCGAACATACCCAGTTTTTTCTGCCGGAGGTTCAAATTGGAATCGCACCGGATTCCGGGGGCGTATTTCGCTTACCTAAACGACTGCCTCGCGTATTGGCGATGGAGATGCTGCTCACTGGCAAACGCCTCAGCGCCCGGGAAGCCCAAATGTGGGGAGTAGTAAATAACGTTGTACCCTCAGACCAGCTGCTTTTTACTGCGTGGAAGCTGGCGGAAACCCTGTGTACCGGCGCTCCCCTTGCCCAACAAGCCATCAAAGAGCTGGTGAACCAGAGCGAGGGGCTCAACATTGAAGATGCATTCAGTATGCAGCGCCACGGTGACCTGGACAGTTATCAAAAAATGCTCGCATCCGAGGACGCAAAAGAAGGCATTCGTGCATTTAACGAAGCACGACAGCCAATCTGGCATGGCGCATAAAACGGAAATCAGGAGAAGTTATCAATGAGTAATGTATACAAGCCTGGATTGTTCTGCGGTAAAACTGCGCTCATTACCGGAGGTGGTTCGGGCATCGGTTTCGCAATCGCGCAAACTTTGGGGCTACTGGGCTGCAGGGTAGTTATCGCCGCGCGGGATACCGAAAGGCTGTCGCAGGCCTCTGCCAGATTGGCTGCGCAAGGCATTGACGTTATCGCCCATGAGGTGAACATTCGTGACCCGCAAAGCATCATTTCCCTGTTCACTACATTGCAAAGCTCAGGCATTACGCTGGATCTGCTTGTGAATAATGCCGGTGGCCAATTTGCAGCACCGGCTAGGGAGATCTCTCCTAATGGGTTCAAGGCTGTCGTTGAACTTAACCTCAACGGTACATTCCTGATGAGCCAGGGGTTTGCTGAGCAGTGCATAAACCGGAATCAATCGGGAGCGATCGTCAATATCGTACTCTGTCAGGAAAACGGGCTTCCCGGAATGGCACATGCAGCCGCCGCCCGGGCTGGCGTTGTAAACCTAACAAAAACACTGGCGTGGGAGTGGGCGTCGCACCACATTCGCGTAAACGCCATCGCGCCGGGAACCATAAGAACAAGCGGACTGGAGAACTATGACCAGACCCAGTTGCAAGCCGGTATAGATAAAATTCTGATAAAAAGAATGGGAGAGCCTGAAGAAGTGGCTCAGTCAGTCGCGTTTTTAGCCTCTCCGGCTGCTGCATTTATCACGGGAATCTGTCTCGCTCAGGATGGTGGGGAACACCTGACCGGTGCATCCGTTCAGTGCTGAGTCTGATTAAGCGTAAACCTGTCCCGACGATCCTGACTTGGTGTCAGGCCGTTAGCTTTGCTGTACGCCCTTGAAAAATGCGCGCTCGAATTAAACCCACAGGCAATAGCTATTTCTGACACGCTGAGGGGGGACTCCCGGAGTAACTGTTGCGCCCTTTCAAGGCGAATTCCAAGATAATAGTTGGCCGGAGTAGTATTTAGATGACGGCGAAACAAACGCTCAACCTGCCTGATGGAAAGGTGCGCATGCTCAGCTAGTTCGCCGGGATTAAGTGGGATTTCCAGGTTGGTTTCCATCAGTGCCAGCACCCGCAATAAACGCGAATCGTGCACATGAAGACGAAAAGCAAGGTTGATACGCTGCTTATCTGACTTTTGCCTGATACCGGATTTGATAAACTGCTCGCACACCGATAATGCCAAATCCTGGCTGAGCTCACTCTGAATAATGTGCAGCATCAAATCTATCGAAGCCGTTCCGCCAGCACAGGTAATCAGGTTTTGGTCTATCTCAAATAACTCATTGGTGACTTCAACACCCGGATGCTCTTCCTGAAAGGCTGGAATTGCCTCCCAATGCAGCGTTACACGCCGGTTCCGGGTAATGCCTGCCGCCGCTAACAGATAACAACCGGTATCCACAGCCCCGACGACAGTTCCCCGCCGATACAGGTTTTTCAGCCAGGCTACAGTATGGTCCGATATATAATTTTTGGGGTTAAAACTGGAGCAAACAAATACATTTTTCGGCGCGGGAACATTCTCTATGGACTTTGTTTCCACCAATGCGAGTTGATTGCTGGCGTTAACAGGTTCACCGTTTGTGCTCAGCAATTGCCACCGGAACACTTCTCGCCCGGCGAATCGATTTGCTACCCGCATCGTTTCAATTGCGGACAGAAGGCAAACCATTGCGTATTCCGGAACAACCAGAAAACTGACGGTGTAAACGCCATCACTGTCAGGTTTAAGAATCATTGCGAAACGTCTTGGCACGAATCGATCGCAGAAACAACTGCACCGGAAGAGCCTGATTTAAAATTGCCAATGCACCCACCGAAAAAGATCAACTTAATTACAAATTAGTAAATAGTCATTTTCATGTCGACGGCTGCATTGTGTTTTTTTGACTGATTCACCGATCCCTGAATTAGATTATTCATTATTAAAATATCGCATTCCCCGGCGCGTCATTTACGGGACAATTATCGACCCGCGTTCAATCCACCTCATATACTGGCTGGGACGTTTCGCCTGGTTCCCGATGCTTGAATCAGCACACCGAGTAAAACGATCAATCCCCCGGCTAACGTCCAAAATGCTGGAACCTCACCAACAGCCATCCAGACCCACAGTGGGGACAGCACCACTTCAATCAACCCCAATAGGTCAGTTCTGCGGCAGGCACATGTCGCGAACCCATCGTAAACAACGCCATCCCCGCCCCGGATTGCACAACACCAAGTGCGAGACAGATTATTAAATCGTGGGATGACAAAGAAAACTCACTGATCATCGAGCCGGAGAAACACATGGAGAAAACTGCAGCGATAAAGAGCGCCGGCAGCATATCTACATCTTTTCCATGGCGGATGGCGACCGTTCCCGTGGCATAACAAATCACCATCAAAAAGGGCAGCAACATCCGCCATAACTCTTGATTAGTCAGGGATGTAGCGACCATAACCAGAATCCCGGACATGGATATTGATATCGCCAGCCAGGTTTTCCGCCTGACTTTTTCCCTGAGAAATAACCAACCCAGAAGCGCAACGAAAAAAGGGACGGAGCTTGCGATAAAAGAAACATTGGCAATGGAATTGTTCAGCATGGCGTAAATATTAGCGATAAAGGAACTACCGAAACAGATGCCTGCAATCAATCCGGTTTTACCTGCCTGGCTGAAAGACTGCACTACCTGTCGCCGGCTCCGAAACAGTATCGCGACGAGTATAAATGGCGCCATACCCGCTGACCGGAAGAAAATTATCTGCCAGCCGTCAACAGCTTCCATCATACGTACACCCACACCGCCCAGGCTCCATAACAGCCCAGCACAGAGGACCAGCATTACTCCTCTTCGGTAAGACGTACCTTGCTTATCCACAACAGCTTCCAGTTTCATCGCCATCGCTTCCTTACAATTTCTAACATTCACGTTGATAAACGGAGCAACTCAACCAACCCAGAGGTCGCAGCCACCCGCCATTTTGTTCAATCCGGTAGGTACCTCTTACTCCACTCTGTCGCCACAATTCCCTTATCTATCAATAACTCAATGTCATCAGGTGATTGACCGAGTTTTAGTAGGATTTCACGAGTGTGCGTGCCGTATTTGGGCATGGGACCGGGCAGCGTAATGCTTGCGTGTTTGGTTCGAATGGCATTGGGGGCAATTAAGTTGACCGCATAACCACACGGATGATTGGCATAGCGGATAAATGCAACACTGGATGAACTGTTGAGGTCTATGCTGTCCTCTTTCATCAGCACCTTTTCCCGCAAATCACTCATTCTGGCCAAGGGCTGGCAACCAATATCCTTAGCCCGGAACACGTTTCGCCAATGCTCCATTGGCATGGCTCTAAAACTCTCTTCCAGGCATTTCTCAGTTGCTGTGTTATTGGACAAATCCACCATTAGTGGATGCACGGCAGCAAGAAACGCCTCCAGCCTGGTATCCCTGTCCACTGCCAGAAAAAACCATCCATCGCTGGCTTGGTAACAACGGTAAAGAGCATCAACTCCTTTGACTTCCCGCCCGCTGGGTTCGTTAAAAGGCGCTCTGCCCTTAAAGTCATACATGAAAGGCACCTGAATAAGCTGCCCGGCAGCAACAAGCGAGCTCCGAGCCACTGACCCCCCATTTCCTTTTGCCCGGTTCACCAAGGCAACACCGACTGCAAATGCAGCGCAATATCCCCCCAGAACATCGATAGTGCCAAAATGTGCATGTTCTTCCGGTGTATCCATCCCACCGCCGAAGCGGGACATAATGCCGGTTGTCGCCTGCACGAGATCGTCATAACCGGGATGATTGCTGCGTGGGCCAACCTTAGGGCCACCGTATGCATCAAATTGGCAAAGAATCAGTTCAGGGTTTATTTCGCGAAGTGCTTCCAGGGTCAGTCCCAACCGTTGCAGTTGTTCATCACTGGCATTGACCGTAATGACATCGGTTTGAGGCAATAATTTCTCAAAAAGGGCTTTCCCTTCTGGGCTTTTGAGGTCAAGCAACAAGCTCTGTTTACTCTGGTTGCTTGCATGCCAAACACAGTTGAATTCCATGGGTCCAATGAAGGCTCAGGCGGGTCGATACTGATTACATCTGCCCGAACCTTGCCAGGGTACCTGCAATAGTCGGCCCGGCAATGACATTGGTAAGATCTAGGATCCACACTCCATCAAACCAGCCTCGGGTATCGGAACTGTGTCTGGCATGAACAGGCCGCTCGCCTGCTTTCCAAAGGGCGATTAATTGCTCTACATCCCCAAGCACGTTTTCATCTCTTGATGTAGGAGCTTCCGCCGGTCGTTTATCAATCGCTGCACTGTCACCTGCCAACCAGCAGATATTACCCAACTGCTTCATGGTTCCATAAACAGGGTCTTCAACCTCAAGAATGCTGCCGGATAACAGGGCGTGTTCAGAATGAAGCCACTCCTTCGTTTCCCTCAGTGCACAGCCAGGCACACCTGCCTCACCAAACTGTTGTTCCCAGTCAAATGCAGTGCGGGTAAGGAAAGCTTTTTTCATTCTTGCGGACACGATTTCCGCCCACCGACGGGACAGAGGGTAAGAAACGATGGTGCAGTCAGCCTCTTCAGGCCACTCATCCATATCCAGGTAAGCACTGTGGGTTGGAATACCTGTACTCTGAATATCATCCCATATTCCAAGCACTTTGAGACAGGCAATTGGGTGTCGGGTATGGGATGAACAGACGGCATAAAATGGTCGTCCGTCTTTGCACACGTATGTCCGGTAGAAAGGGTCGAGAAATTCCTGGAGCTCAGGGTAACCAAGATTGAACGGTTCGTTGTTTGCACGCCTTTTTTCAATTTCCCGTTCACGTGGGGACATATATCGGTCAGGAAGGCCTTCAACAAGCATAGAGTTGTAAGCAAGCCCCTCCATCAGAGCCGCTGAAGCCGGAACTTCAATGGCGTCTCCAAACCCGGTTTTAAATCTTGAATAAAGCGCTGACATCACGGCGGTTGCACCTAACACCGCCGCATACGACGAGGCCAGGGGAAGCGGCGAAAATGAAGGGTTAATACCCATCAAAATGCGATTTAGTCCCATATCGGTGAACTGTCCGACAGCTGCGGCAATAACGCCTTCCCATGCTGGTGTGTTGCAATACGTTTTGTCTTTTTCCGAAAACCCCGGCAGAGAGAGGTAAATCAATGCTGGGTTTTGTACTCGCATCTCCCCAGCTCCCAGCCCGAGTCTATTCATAACTCCGGGGCGAAAATTCTCCACCACAATATCAGCTTGTTGAACAAGATCTTTTGCGATCTGAAGATCTCGCTCTGTTTTCAAATCCAGACAAAACCGTTGCTTTCCCCGGTTTAAAACAGCATCTGCCGGGTGCTTCCAACGAGGGCCAGAAGGAGGATCGATATGGACTACGTCTGCTCCAAGGTCTGCCAGCATCATTGCCACTGCAGGTCCGGCAATGTACTGGCCGAAATCTACTACTTTTATCCCTTCCAATGGCCGTTTTACCGGCTGAGATTTCGCCTCGCTGCGCGTCATCAATGGCTTTCCTTATTAGCGATATGAAATGGTTAACAACGGTATTGGAGCAGTCCGTTTCAGCCACATGCTAATCGCCGAATAAAGCGTCGCATATCGATTCTTTTTGCACTCTCCATTCGAGAATTTTTAACACTGATACAACTATTAACAAACGCATCCAAATAGCGGTACATTGGCACAAGTCATTCATACGAATAATGAGTTCAGTCTTATGGATATGCAGAGCATTAAGACCTTCCTGACGCTTGCGGAGGTGCAGCGGTTAGGGGAATGCGCCAACAAGCTTCACCTGACAAAATCTGCAATCAGTACACGGATAAAATTGCTTGAAGCAGAACTCGACCAAAAGCTTTTTATGCGCTGTGCCCAGGGTATGAAACTCACGGTACAAGGACAGTGTTTTTACCGTCATGCCCTGTCTTTGCAGCGCTGCTGGGAAAATGCAAAGTGGGAAACCCGGTTGTCAGAGCAACCTGGAGGATTGTTGCGAATTGGGGCCCACTCCGTTTTTGCTGGAGATCTGCTGCTGGATTGGATAGCGACACTCAGGCTCTGCAACCAACACAATCCATCCATTTAGAAGCAGACTACTCTGCAGCGTTGATACAGCAGGTCTCGGAAGGCTCTCTGGATGTAGCACTCACACTTGTCGGGGAAGCCGCTCCCGGATTACTGGTAGAACGGCTGTTCAGTGACCGACTGCTGATGGTTTCAACAGAAGTCGAAGAGTTAGAAAGCGTAAACCCGGACCGATACATTTACCTTAATTGGGGCTGGGGGTACACCTCCTCACATAGCGAAAGGTTACCTCAGCTTCGCAACGCCCCCGTTATGTCCGGTTTAGCCTCTGTTGGTACCCAATGGCTCAATAAGCAAGGTGGAACCGCTTATCTTCCTGAGCGCTTAATCGAAAAGGAATTACAGGAAGGGAACCTGAAAAAGGTCATAGGGGCACCGCAATTTGAACTGCCGGTATATCTACTCTATTCAACCGACAGCCCATTCCCTGACCGAATTGATCTCGCAGTCCGGACCTTAAATCAGGTTATCAAAGATGTTCCGGACAATAAGTAGTACTAGAAATGTTCGGGCAATGAGGCAACAAAAAAAGCCCCGTCATTTCTGACAGGGCTTCTTAAGAAGTGGCGGACGGCCGGGCTTGCGCTCAAGCGGGACTCAAGCCGAAGGCTCACGAGTCCCTTTCGCAGGCATTTGAT
>BAXG01000024.1 GCA_001310455.1 Photobacterium sp. JCM 19050 | reverse complement strand
CACGTTATCCTGAGACTTCGTTTTACCGCTTTCGTGACCGGAGTCACACTCCGTTCCCCGTCGACAGGAGCGCAGTATAGAGATCTGAAATTTTCGTGCAACCCTTTTTTCGGAAAAAATTCATCGAATGGTCACGAAGGCAGCGAAAGGGGTAAAAAAGGCACTTTTCGGTTACTTTCCGTACCAGAAAGCTTGTCAGATCTGGGTTAAAGGCTGTTTCAGAAGAAAGGATTTAAAAGTTTTTCGGATTCATGATCACTCATGCATGGTTAAAAAACATACAACTCGGTACATATATCCACTCTCTATAGGGCGAGTCGCTCCTAAGGGCATTTTTTATCGCATCGGTAGGTGCCTCATCGACAGCCCGGGCGGCAAATTCGCTTGCCACCCCAGCATCACCGAGCTGGCAATAAAAATCTGAATAAACCGCAGACCACAAATAATGCCCTTCAAGCCAGCCCGGCGGTTCTGTTTCTTTCAGCTTTTGTAACGCCAACTGAGGGCCTTTCCACTGTGCAATGGCAACAGCCTGGTTGAGTCTGTAAAACGGTGATGGCTGAATGGCACTTAACATATCGTAAAAAGACACAATACTGGCCCAATTGGTTTTATCCAGTGACGGTGCCAGACAGTGTTCAGCGGCAATCCCAGCCTCACCATGGTAACGTGAGAACTGCTCCCCAACAGCAGCCCTTTCCAGCCAAACCATACCTTGACGGATTTCGTCACCATTCCATTGGCTTCTATCCTGCTCTTCCAAAAGCACCAATCCACCAGCACCGTCTTGTCGGGCAGGCAGGCGCGCATGGTGAAAATACATCAACGCATTGAGAGCATAAGCCGAAGAATTTTTACCGGAAGGATGCGCCAGTAACCAACTCATCAGCCTCATCGCCTCGCTACAGAGATCCAACCGGATAGGGCTGGCGTGATCAACTGACAGGTAACCCTCATTAAACATCAGATACAGTACATGAAGCACAGCCTGGCATCGCGCCTGATACCAGTCATCACTCGGAGATTCATGATCGTTGTAGAAAAGCCGGAGTTTTGCCTTGGCCCGGTTGTAACGTTTATATACGTTGTCTTCTGATGCAAATAGACGCGCACTGATTTCCCTGACACTGAAACCGCAAAGTGCTTTCAGGGTAAAAACCAGTTGGGACTTTTCTGGAATACGTTCATCGCAACATTGAAAAAGGAGAAACAGGGCATCGTCCTGCAACTCTCCAGTCAGCTTTCCCTCATCTTCTATATAAGAGGAATGATTAAATGGAGACTCTTCAACGAAGGAAAAGCGGCTTTGATGCTTGAATTCATCCAACAATCGGTTGGCTGCAACCCGGTATAACCAAGCAGCCGGTTTATCGGGTTTTCCCTGCGCAGGCCAGATTTCCGATGCCTTGAGCATAGCGCCCTGCACGGCATCTTCTACTCTGTCGAAATTTGAAGAACCAAATCGCCGGGAAAGGGAAGCAACCAGCTTCCCGTATTCTTGGCGAAAAGTGTATTCAAGCCCTTCCATAACGTCGGCAGCCGATTAGCTACTGAGTCTGTATTTCCCGGATTTCGACGCTGGTGCCGTTTCCAGCCACACCCGGACTTTCACGCACTACTTGCTCCGCCTCTTCATAGCTTTCTGCCGATATAATCATAAAACCGCCGATAATTTCTTTGGTTTCCATGTAAGGCCCGTCAGTTACGACACCTCCGTGGCGAACCAGCTTCCCGCCCGACGCAAGTTTCCCGCCCATATCGATAATGTTATCGGCGAACTTTTCTTTCCACGCCATGAAATTGGCGTACATCTTTTCCATGTCTGAAGGCGAAGGCGGTTCGCAGTTTCCACCATCACTTCGTTGAATACAAAGGTAGGTCTTGGTCGTCATGTCATCACTCCTTGTTGTCTATATAACGTAGCCGATTCTCGCAGTGCCACACCTTTGACGACAGCAGGAGTGATGTTTGGACACCGTAAGACAAATTTTTTTAGTCTGCCGTAGTCGGTAGCAACTCAGCGATTACCCTTTCGCAGTCTTGCTGCTCCATATATCTGGGAGCCGGGTAGTTCCATACCGCTTCGATGCAGGCCTGCCGGGCTATTCCTGCAATATCGCCCTCGTCCAAAGACTCAAGCGTGTCCGGTATACCCAGTTTCTGTCGAAGATCCCGCACCCATGAGATAAACGCTTCCGCATTATCACCGCCTGCTGGTTCGCCAATTACGACTGCCAGGTTTGCCAACCGGGAGGCTGCACTGTTTTTGGAGTACGCCAGAACATTAGGCAGCACCAACGCATTGGCTAACCCGTGCGGTACCCCGTAGTAAGAGCCAAGGGTATGGGCGATGGCATGGGTATAACCCAAACTGGCCTTTGTAAACGCCAACCCGGCATAGTAGGACGCCAGCGCCATATCCAACCGGGCTTCAAGATTGCCTCCATTGGAGACCGCAGTTTCCAGGCTTTTCGCAATCAACTTGACCGCTGCCAGAGCGTAGCGGTCAGTTTCAGGTGTTGCATTGGTTGAAATATAGGACTCAACGGCATGGGTCAGGGCATCCATACCGGTTTGTGCCGTAATATGAGATGGAAGCCCCTGCATCAAAACAGGATCCAATGCGGCGGCGACGGGCATCAGCTTATGGTCAAGTATCGGTGTTTTCTTATGGGTAATGGGATCGGATATCACCGCAGCCACGGTGACTTCCGAGCCGGTCCCGGCGGTAGTCGGTATAACAAACAGCGGTGCCGGGGCTTTGCGCAGTTTCAGCAAGCCGGTCAATCGCTTGATGGGTTTTACGTTGGTGGCCAACGCCGCTATCGCCTTCCCGCAATCAATCGGTGACCCGCCACCAATTGCCAGTACGGCGTCACAGCAGGACTCCCTGTAAAGCACCGCCCCACTTTCCACCTGATCATAGGTCGGATCCGGCGTGACTCTGCTGTAACACTCCGTTGATACACTCCACTTTTCAAGCTCACTGGAAAGCATCTCAACAAACCCGAGATTCACGATGCCAGCGTCTGTAACAATCAGCACTTTCTTTGGCCCCATTAGCGCAATTGAGCGACAAAGTTCAACTGACGAGTCCTTGCCAATGAACATCGTTGGCTTGGATATAGGTAATAGTTTGGCGGCAACCCAAAGCACCTTCATGTAAATCTTATTGAATCCGCGCTTGAACACAGTGGTATCCCTTCCTCATCCGAGCGATTACTCTAGATTAAAAAATAACCACCGCCATCTCTACTTCAACATGATGAAATTGAGGTATCGTGTCAAAACGTAAGCTAATTACTTTCCGTGCCATACACTTTCTGGTGCGCGCGTCGCTGGTTAAGCCGCGCGTAGTAAGCCTCCAGCACTGGGTAATCACCAATTAACCCCATCAGCTTTGCCATAAAACAGGAATGCCCGATAGCAATATCCGCCCCGCTGAATGTCTCTCCCAATATGTAATCCTGCTTTTCTAACACGTTACTCAGGGCTTGGGCTCGTAAACTGAACTGGTATTTCCCCTGCTCTGCTGCTTCGAGGTTGTACTGCCTGCCCGTTGGCTCATGGCATAAAGCGGCCGGTTTTTATTATCGAAGTACTCCATGAGGCGACAATCCAGTTCAGCCGGTGCATAAACGCACCACTGGTAATATAGCGCGCGCTCCGGAGAGCCTGCTTCCGGAGCCAGTCCGGAATCCGGGTTTTCGTCAATCATCTGCATGATGATTGCCACCGATTCAAACATCCTGTAGTGGTCAGTTTCCAACACAGGAACGACACCCAATGGATGGCGGCTAAGATATTCACAGGCGTTCTGTTCGCCTTTCTCAAGGTTCACAATCCGGTTTTCATAGGTAAGGCCAAGCTCTTCCAACGCCCATTGTGCTCGGTTTGAACGCGTCGGTGGAAAGGCATACAAGATTGTCATCATCCGCTCCTAAAATTAGCTGATACCCAAAAGTAGACGTTTGGGTATCCGCCGAACCGGACAACATTCAGGAATATTGCTGGGTTGATGTCTGGCTACCGATCACGCATGGTAAGAAAACAATGGACGTTTGCGCTCAGTAGGGAGAGGAAATGATGAATCTGTATCTGATCATTGGCGGTGCAGGAAGCGTCATTGCTGCAGCACTGCATGTGGCGATAATTTTCGGTGGCCCGAGCTGGTACCGATTCTTCGGTGCCGGAGAAAAAATGGCGCAAATGGCAGAAGCCGGGAAAACATATCCGGCGGTCGTCACTGCTGTTATTGCTGCGCTGCTTTTGATTTGGGGGCTGTACGCATTCTCGGGGGCCGGTTTGATCCGCCAATTCCCTCTCACCACACCAGCACTCACCATTATCGGTGGTATTTTCCTGCTTCGCGGTCTGGCAGGCATCCCTGTGGTGTTTATGGCCGACAATCCTTACTTTCAGGAACTCGCCCAGCGAATGACATTTATGGTGGTTTCGTCTGCGATTTGTCTGCTGCTTGCGGCGCTGTATCTGGTAGGAATGATGAAAATGCCAACCTGAAAGAAAACATGAAATGAAAGGCATAAAAAAGGAGAGATTTAATCTCTCCTTGTGGTCGGTTACTTCTCTTTATTTTCCTGAACCGACTTCAGCATCTGCTTGATTTTTTTACTTGATACACGGCCTTTAGACATAGAAAACTCCTTTTCTGATTCAAAAAAGCTTAACAAGCACTTTCCATATTACGTTCAGCTGCGAACTGAAAGCAACAGTTGGTATCACAGTTCTGGCTTCTTGCGTTGCCGGAAATCCGTAGCAAATTGCAATGATGGCCACCCGGATATGAAAAAGGGCATGTCAGACATGCCCTCTCCTGTATCCAAGCAACGCTCAGGCATTCGCCGCTGCCGGAGAAAGTTTCCGGCCCTTTTGCCAGGAACGGTACATGGTAACGGAGGTATACAGCACCACACCGGTGACCAGCCAAGCCAGCAAGTGCATATCCAGGGACTTCACCAGATAGGCTGCAATCACTACCCCAATCGGGCCGGTAATGGCTACCACCAGTGCAGCGCGGGTGTTGACCCGGTTACGCAGCAGGAAACCACCGGAGGAAAAATAACTCAGGAATGCACAGGAACACATCATGACAGGGAAGGCGGCAAGCGGGTTCATACCCAGCATATAGATCATGGTCATGCACGGGGCATAAAGGCCGATACCTATTGTCATCAGGGCACCAAACAAGAAATTCCCTGCGATACCTGCTGCCAGTTTCCAGCCGCTCAGGCCAAGGGCAGTTCCGCCTATCGGAAACAGTTTAAGTTGCCCGGCCAGCATCAGGCCGGCGACAACCAGCAGAGCCATCGCCATCACAATGCGGATAAGCTGGCGATCCCAGCCGGAGACAATTTTCGCTCCGAAGGTTGCCCCCGCACAGGCTGCTGCTACCAGGCTTAAAAGCGTAACGGGATCAACGTTAACCGCAGTCAGGAATATCAGCCCTTGCACCGTTGTCGCAAGCACACATTGGCAGTTAAGCGTACCGGGAAGGACTTTATCGTCAACCAGTTTGAATTGCTTGTAGCCTGCGGTCATGATGGCAAAACTGCCGATTCCCAGGGTATCGCAAAAGTTGGCGAAACCGCCGATAAGGCCGATTGGAATAATTTTTGTCTGCGCTTCCTGCGACCGGTTTTTCAGCCACGCACGAATAAGCATGACAATAAAAACCCCTCCTCCAACAAGCAGCCCTGCCTGTATCAGAGTAAATATGGACATAAGTGCAGCCGGTGTTTACTGGTGTATTGACCCGGTTATCTCAGATGCTCAGGGACATACCGGAATGAGGACGTAAAGCGAATAAGTGCCGAACAACTGGCACAAATATCATGCATCACAAGCCCGTTATTATGGCCTAATCACGGTGCGAATGCTTGGGGTAGAACTTAAATCAATTTAATTGGTTGTTCTGTTGGCAAAAACGGCAGGTTGATGTTCTGCCGTTTTAATTTTGTATCTGGATTTACGCCGCTTCCGGAACCGGTTCAGCGCGTTTATCAAAGAACAGCTTGAAGGTCATAATGCCAATAACCAGCGCTTTGATAATCATCATCTGTGGGTTGCCCCAATAAGCCGCCATACCTACAAAACCGGATACCAGCATCAGCTTGCGGTAGTTTTTCAGGTCAGTCATATAAAGCGCCAACAGAATCACACCAAGGTCAGCAAACTGTAATGCAACAGGCAGTGTTGGGTTCGCCAGAAAGCCGGTTACCGCAACGTAGCTATGTACGCAATTCCTGCCGCCATTACACCACCCAATGTCAGGATCACTGCTTTGGAGGCATTGGTGAAATCCTTGGCGTAGCGGTAAGTGTTCAACGATGCCACAGACAGGTTAAGAATCACCTTTGGCCACCAGCCATCAGAAATGCCCACAATGTATCGTTGGCTGCTGAGCCAAACGCTGCATAGCGGGTTACCTTCATTGTGTTGAACACAGTGATAGAAATGTAGAAGGCAACGGATGTCCATCCGAGGATTTCTGTGATGAGGTCTAATGTCATTAAGGCGCTACTCTCTTCATTCCGGTCAGCAAAACTGTCCGGACAACAAAATCATGTCTTTCCTTGAGCCCTGAGGTGCTTTTGCACAAAAGAACTGCCAATACAAAACTCCAGCAATTATTGATGAGACGAAATAATCACGGGCTTCATGGGAATAATAAAGCGATACTGATTAGAATATCAACAGATCTCAGAAAAATGTTTTCACAAACTAGTACATATTTGTAAGTGACTGTTTCTTTACCGTTAAACGAGAATGAAGTACATTTTCATTAATTCGTCACACAAATTTAGAAAGGTTGTCATGTCACTCCGTGTCCTGCTCTCTACATCTACCAACCCGTGGTTTAACCTCGCCGTTGAAGATACGATTTTCAGAAACATGCCCGCTGATCAGCGTGTTCTGTTCCTCTGGCGAAATGCAGATACTGTGGTTGTAGGCAGGGCACAAAACCCCTGGAAGGAATGTAACACCGCGCAAATGGAAGCTGACGGAATTACACTCGCCCGGCGACAGAGTGGAGGTGGCGCGGTGTTCCACGATTTGGGCAACACCAACTTCACCTTTATGGCAGGAAAGCCGGTGTACGACAAAAGTGTCTCCACTGCTATCGTGCTCAACGCGCTTAAATCCCTGGGGATAGATGCCAAAGCATCAGGGCGTAACGATCTTATCGTTGAAGATGACCAGGGCGAGCGCAAATTCTCAGGATCGGCCTATCGCGAAACCATGGATCGCGGATTCCACCACGGCACTTTGCTTCTGAATGCTGATCTTTCCCGGCTGGCAAATTACCTCAACCCCGACCCTAAAAAGCTCCAAGCTAAAGGGATTGCCTCTGTACGCTCAAGAGTGATCAACCTTAATGAACTAAACCCCGGCATCAATCACGAACAGGTTTGCGCAGCCATCATTCAGGCTTTCTTCGCCCGTTTCGGGGAACAGGTTGAACCTGAGCTGATTTCTCCTGAGTCGCTACCGGATCTTCCCGGCTTTACTGAGAAATTTGCAGCCCAAAGCAGTTGGGAATGGAACTTTGGCCATACGCCGCATTTTACCCACAGCCTGGAAGAGCGCTTCAGCTGGGGCGGCGTTGAGATCCATCTGGATGTTGAAAAAGCACATATCAGTCGCTGTCAGATCTTCACCGACAGTCTGGATCCCGCTCCACTGGAGTCACTTTCAGAGATTCTGGTCGGCGTTCCCTATACTCCATCAGCATTCAGTACTGCCGTATCGGAAATCGCTGTTGCCTATCCACAACATGCCAATCATCTTTCTGAATTACAGAGCTGGCTAATCGCTTCGCTGGCCTAACCTGACCAACATTTTATTTTTCAAATCAGGTCATTTTCTCTCATACATTGCCTGCCCTTCCTCAGGGCAGGCAATATTGCTCCCAAAAAAGCCAAAAACTTAGTCAATCCTTCTATTCACTCGCATTCACAAAACCTATTGATATCAATCAACTAATTGAAGTGCATTTATATAATTATAGATAGGTTTATCGATATGAAATTTATTCACTTTAATTTGGTCATAATGAGACCTATTTTAATTCACCGTGTGAAATAAGTTCTGACACATAGGAAGGAAACAAAGACACCGTTTTCATCGCTGATTTGGGGGAAACGGCATTTCAGACAGTTAAATGACAGTGACAGGGTCGTCGACAATGGCATTTACACCTTCATCGGGTCGCGTACTTTTTATCTCTTTAAGGGATGCCGTTCTTGCGCTGCTTCCCTTTATGTTTTTACGTTCAGTGTGGGTAGCGATAAATGCGCTGGGTATCTCTCACTACGTACTCGAGGAAAAGGAACTACATTTCCTTTCCGCTGTGTTTGGCCTGAGTTTTCCACTTTTTCTCGTCATCTCTATCGCATATCACCTTGCGCTGAACTTCTCCTACGATCGCATCCACGCCACCATATTGTCCCTGCTAATATTTATCAGTTTCTCAGGCGCCATCCAGTTCCTTGACGGACGATTCATCATCACAGATGACTTTGTACTTCATCACGCCGTTCTCACACCTATTCTGGTTTGGATCGTCTACGTAGGTGTCAGAAAGCACCTTCACTTTTCAATAGATAAAGAAGGTCGCCTCAACTCGGCACTTGTCCGCAACATAGATGCTTCACTGCCTTATATCCTTATCTTTATTACTGCTCTGGTGATTTTGCCCCTCTTGGTCTTTTCAGCATACACCCCTTTGTTCAGTGGGTGGCAATGCTGCCTATCCAGGTTGAGGCACTGGTACATACCCTTTCAATTCATCTGTTCTGGCTGACAGGCATCCACGGCGCATCGGCGTATTACAGCTTTTTTGATACCGGATTTGTCACCGAACCTTTCGTATCCGGGATACCTTTCAATACCTTCTTCGATGTTTTTGTCTCTCCCGGTGGTGCGGGCAGCAGTTGGTCGGTTATTCTGGCTATTCTCCTTTTTTCCCGTAACACCCATGCCCGGATTATCGCCAAGCTTTCCCTCCCTTTTGCTCTGATTAATGTGAATGAGCTTCTGCTGTTTGGGCTGCCTGTCATCTATAACCCAACACTGGCTATCCCTTTCCTGCTGGTCCCTCTGATAAACCAGTTCTTGGCACAGCTTCTTTTAACCTTCCATCCGGTTCCGCTTGCCCAGACTACGGTTGACTGGATAACCCCTGTTTTTGTCAACAGTTGGCTGGTGACAAACAGCTACTTTGCTGTCGCCGTCCAGGGGCTTTTAATTCTGTTGGGTGTTGTCATTTACAAGCCCTTCATCAAACGTTTTGAAGTTGGAAGCAGCGAAAGCCTGCGAGACAGCCTTACCCGGGTTTTGAATCTCACCAATGATGTGGCCACCCGTAGCGATGTCCGGATGCATCAGGCGCAGAGCGAGCTGAACCAGCAACAGGCCGTCCTGCAAAAACACATGTTTGATGTCATACACGGCGAACTGATGCTCTATTACCAACCCCAATACTGTGCTGATACCGGAAAAATCATCGGTATGGAGGCATTGCTGCGCCTCAGGAAACAGGGGAAAATTTTCGGTCCGGCGTTTCTGGATGATTTTGCCGGAGCCGGGATGATGCTCTGTATAGACAGGTGGGTTATCGAGCAGGCAGCACAGGATATTGACCATTGGGTCGAGCAACGCATTCCTTTGTGCAAAGTCAGTATTAACATCACCGCAGATTCCCTGCTTGACGACAATACCATTGAATTCCTGATCACCCGCTTACGCGGCTACCCGGTTGTCATTGAAGTTACTGAATCTTCTTATATCCAACACCTGGCGACTGCAAAGATGGCGGTTCAAAAACTGCGTACCGCCGGAATTCCCGTTGCCATAGATGATTTTGGTTCCGGCTATTCAAGTCTGTCCCTGCTTGCTGAACTGGAAGCTGACATCGTGAAACTGGACCGTCAGTTTCTTGCGAAATCCCATTCAAGGAATGGCCGGGTTCTCTACCGGGCAATCAGTGATGCACTCCAAAAACTCAATTACGAAATTATCGCTGAAGGTGTGGAGGATGAAACAGAGTTGGCTTTAGTCGATTCGTGCGGAATCAGGATTATTCAGGGTTACTATTTCTCTCGCCCTGTCCCCAAAGAAGAATTGGCGTTAAAACTCAAACAGGATTCAGACAACTTCGGCAATGCCCTGGCCTGATACACTGATTGCGTAATGCAGTTACAAAATTGAATAGGAAAAACCACATTTGTAGTAACTTTCCCTGCAAAAACACCTCTCACGTTCGTAACACCAGTCTTATCTCATGGAGGCAGGCAACCACGCACGTCTTTTCCCATACCCTCCCATAAAATATGGTCTACATTCCTTGGTTACCAGACTCTTCGACGGGTGGAAATCACTCTATAAAATCCAATTTGAATCCCCTGCGGGGAAAAATAGTTACTTTTACCCTTCAGGATAAGCGTTACAGAGTGGTGATTTACTGCACCGAATGTGGTAAATTTACGGCCTTGTAATTTGACAAGCGTTTTACATTCTGATCCATATCAGAATGGTTGCAACATCAGCAGCCCGGTAAAGGGTTGCCCACGATCAAAACGTTGCAATAACGCATGCGTATAATCAGCGCCGGGTAAGGTTTTCGGAAAACCGTAACTACCAAGAGAAACGGTTTACACGGTGTGGCTTTGTTGTAGCGCTGCGCTTTCCGGAAATACCAAGGCCCCACATGGCATTATCGACAGATAGGGCCCGGTGCCGACAAGTATACATTGCGACAGGCGTATGCCCTTTTCAGGAAGAGAAAGAGAGGGGTGACAAACGGTAGACGCTAAGCCACTGAAATCTGGACGATGATTTCAAGGCCGCCTGTTGTAATAAAATCCCAAAACGTCAAAGTTCGACCGGAGAAACTTCTCAATGAAAAAGACCAAGATCGTTTGTACGATTGGCCCTAAATCTGAGTCAAAAGAGATGCTGACCAAGCTGGCTAACGCTGGCATGAACGTAATGCGCCTGAACTTCTCACACGGCGATTACGAAGAGCACGGTACTCGCATCAACACTCTGCGTGAAGTGATGAAGGACACCGGCAAGCAGCTGGCAATCCTGCTCGACACCAAGGGTCCTGAGATCCGTACCATCAAGCTGGAAAACGGCGACGACGTTTCTCTGGTTGCTGGCCAAACTTTCACTCTGACTACTGACAAGACTGTTGTTGGTAACAAAGAGCGTGTAGCAGTAACTTATGAAGCCTGGCTCGTGACCTGAAAGTGGGCAACACTGTTCTGGTTGATGACGGCCTGATCGAGATGGAAGTTCTGGAAACTACTGACACTGACGTAGTTTGTAAGGTTCTGAACAACGGCGACCTGGGCGAAAACAAAGGTGTTAACCTGCCAGGCGTATCTGTGAAGCTGCCAGCTCTGGCTGAAAAAGATAAGTCTGACCTGAAGTTCGGTTGTGAGCAGGGCGTTGACTTCATCGCTGCTTCTTTCATCCGTAAGAAAGAAGACGTTCTGGAAATCCGTGAACTGCTGGAAGCAAACGGCGGTTCTGATATCAAGATCATTTCTAAGATCGAAAACCAGGAAGGCGTAGACAACTTCGACGAGATCCTTGAAGTTTCTGACGGCATCATGGTTGCTCGTGGTGACCTGGGTGTTGAAATCCCAGTAGAAGAAGTTATCTTCGCTCAGAAGATGATGATCGAGAAGTGTAACCGCGCTCGCAAGATGGTTATCACTGCAACTCAGATGCTGGATTCTATGATCAAGAACCCACGTCCAACCCGCGCAGAAGCTGGTGACGTTGCAAACGCCATCATGGACGGTACTGACGCTGTAATGCTTTCAGGCGAATCTGCTAAAGGTAAGTACCCAGTAGAAGCTGTATCTATCATGGCTCAAATCTGTGAGCGTACTGACGCAGCAATGAACGCTGACCTGGGTTCACGTCTGGACAGCCCACGCCTGCGCATCACTGAAGCAGTATGTAAGGGAGCAGTAGACACTTCAGAGAAGCTGAGCGCGCCTCTGATTGTTGTTGCTACTGAAGCTGGTAAGTCTGCTCGCTCTGTACGTAAGTACTTCCCTAAAGCGAACATCCTGGCTGTTACCACTAACCAGAAAACAGCTGCACAACTGTGCCTGAGCAAAGGTGTAACTCCAGTTGTTGTTAACAGCATCGTTAGCACTGACGAGTTCTACCGTCTGGGTAAAGAACTGTCTCTGGAATCTGGCATGGCGAAGAAAGGCGATATCGTTGTTATGGTATCTGGCGCCTGGTTCCATCTGGTACAACTAACACTGCTTCAGTACACGTACTGTAATCTGTGTTTTGCCTGTAAAGGCATTGAAAAAGGAGCCGAAAGGCTCCTTTTTTGTACCTGGCTTACGGTAAAGTTAAGTGTCTCCCTGACCAAAAACGGAATTTATGCCCGGACACTCCCAGGCCATTGAAATGGCAAATACCCTTCGCGAAGCGCTGTTTTCCGGCGAACTGGAACCCGGCTCGCGGCTGACAGTTGCATCACTGGTAAACCGCTATCATTCAGGTGCCTCCCAACACGGGAAGCGCTCGCCATACTCTGTGCCGAAGGCTTGCTGCAAAGTGAACCCCAAAAAGGTGTGCTGGTACCGCCAGCCACTCGGCAAGACTTTGAAAACCTGATGGAGTGCCTGCTCCTTTCCGGTTCAAAACTGCTTGAAGGCAACAGGCGTGACGAAACCCAAAAGTTGGATATTCTCAGCCGGATCCATGCCCTTCGTTTCCTGCCTGATATCAACAAGCCCGGTTATTGTCCGTCCCGAGAACAATTCCACCGGGAACTTCACCTCGCCCTGGTAGAGGGAGCAAACAACCCTCCTCTGGCATCGTTTTTCAGAAACAGCGTATTGGGTGTAGAAAGATACTTGGCTGTCGCCTCAACAGCATGAACGCAAAGCCAGTCACTTATATGTCGTTTGATTATCTTGCGGGTTGGGTCAAACAGGTTCTGGGTGCAAAACCGGAAGATGCTGTCGAAAGGTATCAATTTTACTGGGAACAAATGGCGGGCTTTATCCGCCCAACGCTGGACGGATAATCAGAGCGGCTTACCAGCGCGTCAGTTCTTTAAAGTGGGTTCGGGCAAGCAAAATAAGGGCACCAGGAACACAGCGCTTACCTTGAATGCCATCACCAATAACGAAAGACTGGTTGCTCTCACCAGTACTTTGTTCATCACATTAAACACTTTCACCGCTTCACTCTCCGCTCAACTTTTAACCAGGCGGCACAGTTTACGGATATTTACAGGTGTTTCAATATACGGACAAAAAATATACAGCTGAATTTCATATGAAAAAAGGCAGCCTGGCTGCCTTTTATTTTTACTTCAACGAGTTACCAGGTTAAAGCATTATGCGCGAAGTGCGCGCTCACCCCGGTTAATACCCACTATACCACTGCGTGCTACCTCGATGATCTCCGTCACATCACCCACGGCATGGATAAACGCATCCAGTTTTTCACTGGTTCCGGCAATCTGTACGGTGTACTGGCTGTTGGTTACATCTACAATCTGGCCACGGAAGATATCGGCTGTACGCTTCACTTCCGCCCGGGCAAAACCGGCTGCCTTTACCTTCACCAACGCCAACTCACGCTCAATGTGGTCAGCTTCGGTCACATTGGACACCTTGAGCACATCAATCAGCTTGTGCAATTGCTTTTCAATCTGCTCGCGCTCTTCCTCTTTCACCACCTTTGTCGTGATGTTCAGGCGAGAAAGCGTAGGGTCATCCGTGGGTGACACGTTCAGTGATTCAATGTTATAGCCGCGCTGGGAGAACAAACCCACCACTCGGGACAGGGCACCGGGCTGGTTTTCCATCAGCAGTGAAATGATACTCCGTTCCATCAGGTTCTCTCCGTTTTGCTCAACCACATCTCATTCATCGCCCCACCACGTACCTGCATAGGGTAAACGTGCTCAGTTTCATCCACATTAATGTCGACAAAGACCAGGCGGTTTTTCAGCTCCAGAGCTTTCTGCAAGCCCGCTTCCAGTTCGGAAGGATGGCTGATGCGAATACCCACATGTCCGTAAGCTTCTGCTATCGCAGCAAAATCCGGTACTGAATCCATGTAAGAATGAGAGTGACGCCCCTGATAAATCATATCCTGCCACTGTTTCACCATGCCGAGGAAACGGTTGTTCAGGTTAATGATCTTAACCGGGATATCGTACTGCAGCGCGGTAGACAGCTCCTGAATATTCATCTGAATACTGCCATCACCGGTTACACACATTACTTCGGCATCCGGCAACGCAAACTTCACACCCATGGCCGCTGGCAGGCCAAAGCCCATGGTGCCAAGCCCACCGGAGTTAATCCAGCGACGCGGCTTGTCAAACGGGTAGTAAAGCGCCGCAAACATCTGGTGCTGACCCACATCAGATGCTACATAAGCATCACCTTTGGTCAGCTTGTAGAGCGTTTCAATAACCTCCTGAGGTTTAATGCGCTCAGGATCGGTCTGGTAGGAAAGGCACTTGCGCTCACGCCAGACATTGATGTTGCCCCACCACTGCTCAAGCGCCTGGGTATCATTCGTCCCACCCTGCTCTTCAAGCAACTTGAGCATTTTGTCCAACACTACATCTGCCGAACCGACAATAGGAATATCGGCCTTGACGTTTTTGGAAATGCTGGACGGGTCAATATCAATATGCAGGACAGCCGCGTTCGGGCAGTACTTTTCAAGGTTGTTGGTCGTACGGTCATCAAAGCGCACGCCGACGGCAAAAATCAGGTCCGCGTTATGCATTGCCATGTTGGCTTCATAAGTACCGTGCATTCCCAGCATGCCCAAGGCGTTTTCGTGGGTGCCCGGGAACGAGCCAAGTCCCATAAGAGTACTGATGACCGGCAGGTTCAGCGTCTCAGCCACTTTCAGAAGTTGTTGGTCACAACTAGAAATAATGGCACCGCCGCCGATGTACAGAACCGGCTTCTTCGCTTCCAGCAACGCTTTCAACCCACGTTTGATCTGGCCCTTATGGCCGGATGTGGTCGGGTTGTAGGAGCGAAGGTGCACCGATTCCGGATAAGAATAAGGAAATTTGTTGGCCGGGTTCAGCATGTCTTTCGGCAGGTCAACCACAACCGGGCCAGGGCGGCCGGTAGACGCGATATAAAATGCCTTTTTAATGGTTTCAGGAATATCTTCCGTTTTCTGAACCAGGAAACTGTGTTTTACGATTGGCCGGGATACACCCACCATGTCACATTCCTGGAAAGCATCCCCGCCAATCAGGTAACTCATTACCTGGCCGGACAGCACGACCATTGGAACGGAATCGTAATACGCAGTCGCAATGCCAGTAATCGCATTGGTTGCACCGGGACCGGAGGTAACCAGTACACAGCCGACTTCGCCGGTAGAACGGGCGTAACCGTCCGCCATATGCACTGCGGCCTGTTCATGGCGAACCAGAACATGCTCAATACCTTCTTGCTGGTGAAGGGCGTCATAGATGTCGAGAACCGACCCGCCCGGGTACCCAAAGATGTGTTTTACGCCCTGATCAATGAGCGAGCGCACGATCATCTCAGCGCCAGATAACATGTCCACATTTGCCTCCCTGTATGCATAGTAGGACTTACTTTTTGCCTGTTGGGCCAGCTCCTGCTGCCCCTAGCTATGCCATCAGCGCGTGTCGTAACAAACACTGACTAAGCCCGTTAACTTTAACGTGACAAACAACAAGTTGTCTATTATGTAATCAGGGTTCATATTTATTCGCTTAAAACAATCTAAAAACCTCAAAGAAACATTATGAACGAATGATATTTCAGCAAAATACACCTATCACAGGCCAATTATTGGTTATTTATAAATTCCGCCTTCAGCTTCAGCACTAACAGGTAAACCTCCACTTTCACCTTTTCCATAGTGATTCTCTTCTATAAGAGGCTTTTGTTAGCAAAATGTATCCGGATTTTCAGAAGGCAAAGAAAAAGCCGGGCACTGAAATCAGCATCCGGCTTTTTAAAAGGAGAGACTGGAACCTTTAGTGGTACATATCGTCTATCTGCTTTTTATAACGCTCAGTGATCACCTTGCGGCGAAGTTTCAGCGTTGGGGTCAGTTCGCCTTCATCCATAGAGAAAGCCTTTGGCAGCAAGGTAAACTTCTTAATCTGCTCAAACTTGGCCAGTTCCTTCTGAAGATCGGCAATACGCTTTTCGAACAGTTCCACAATCTGGCTGTGACGCAGCAGTTCCAGACGGTCGTGGTAAGCAATGTTAAGCTCACGAGCGGTCGCTTCCAGGGACTCAAAACACGGCACCACAAGCTGAAACAAACTTACGGGCATCGGCGATAACCGCGATATGCTCGATCAGATGATCTTTCCCGACAGTCGTTTCAATAACCTGCGGTGCAATGTATTTGCCACAGGATGTCTTCATCAGCTCTTTGAGCCGGTCTGTAATAAACAGGTTACCGTTTTCATCATACTCACCCACATCACCGGTGCGCAGGAAACCGTCCTCTGTAAAGGTCGCTGCAGTATCCTCGGGCTTGTTGTAGTAGCCGCGCATGACCATAGGACCACGCACCTGGATTTCATTCTGCTCACCGATACGGATTTCTGAGCCCGGGATCGGACGGCCGATAGACTTGTAGTCAAAGTACAGGTCGTCCCAGCACGAAATGGTCGCAACAGTTTCCGTCATGCCGTAACCCAGCTTGACGTTAAGCCGATGGCATGGAAGAAGCGGCCGATTTCCGGGTCCAGCTTCGCACCACCACAAGGCATCATCTTGATGCTTCCGCCGAGCAGGCCACGCAGTTTAGTAAGCACAAGCTTGTCTGCCAGCTTGTAGCGGGCCTCCAGGTGCATGGGCACCGGCTTTTTCGCCTGGCGCAGTGACAAGCGTTCCATACCCATGCGAACCGCCCAGTGGAACAGTTTCTGCCGCATCTTCGGTGCGCGGGAAACCTTGTCGTGAACCGCAGCGTAAATTTTCTCGTAGAAGCGCGGTACCGCACACATATGGGTTGGCTTGATTTCTGCCAGCGCTTCACGAACCTGGTTGGTAT
This sequence comes from Photobacterium sp. JCM 19050, assembly GCA_001310455.1. GTDB lineage: Bacteria > Pseudomonadota > Gammaproteobacteria > Enterobacterales > Vibrionaceae > Parasalinivibrio. Next base: position 67,668 of record BAXG01000024.1, on the reverse strand, counting down.
CACTCAGGTACACGTTCACCGCGCCCCGGTGCAGCACATAAAAGCTCCATGCTCGTTCAAATACGTGTGACAGCGGAAGGAAAGCCAGGGACGTATCGTTACCGTCCAGCTCTACCATCTGGTTGTGAACGTCAATCTGTGCGGCAAAATTGGCATAATCCAGCATCACGCCTTTGGGTTCACCCGTGGTCCCTGAGGTGTAAATCAGGGTCATCAGGTCATCGAGAGACGCCTCACCGATACGGGTATCCAGTTCGAGCTGGGAAAACTCAGAGCCAAACTCGCAGAACTGGTCCCAGTGACAGGCATGCGGGTTACCGCGCAGATCAATGTCTGCTTCCATAGCGACAACGCGCTGGAGGGACGGGCACTGTTCGAACAGGCTGATGGCCGCATCATATTGTTGCTGGTTGCCGGCAAACAGCAGCTTTACACCAGCATCATTAATCACATAGGCAGTCTGGCCTGCTGTGTTGGTTGCATAAACAGGGACGGTCACACAACGGATCTGCAAAGCAGCAATATCTGCGATGCTCCATCGTGCGCTGTTCGCCGCATATATCGCTATCGTATCCTGACGCTCAAGGCCCATTGCCAGCATGGCACGGGACACGCGATCAATCTTGGCTCCAAACTCAGCCCAGGTCAGGCTCATCCAGCTGCCATCGCGCTGAAAACGCACAGCAGTGCGTGCTGCCAGGGTCGCTACCTGGCTGCGGATACGATTGACGATATGAAATTCTGCTTTTGCCATATAATCTCTCATTTGGGCTTACACCTGTAAGCTGATTAGAGTATGAAGTCTAATTAAGCGCGGCTAAAAGACAAGTAAAAAGCGCATGAAATCTGGCCTGAATCATTATTTTTTGGTGTTTTGTCCTTTAGAAATTCAGAGAACAACTGTTAGCTCAATGAATTACAAACAAAACTGATGCAACAACAAAAGGACACAAAAAAAGGTGATGCTGAAGCATCACCTTCTTGTACAACCTAAACACGCCTTAAACTGTTGTATCACCACAGATTGTCAGCAGTTGGTCGCGCATCCAGATGTGGCCCTTATCCTTCTGTGAGGACTCATGCCAGCTCAGGTAGCCGCTAATCTTGTTATCTTCAAACGGCAAATCCAACACTTTCAGTGGCTGATGGCGGGCTTTGGTTTCAGCCAGCCAACGTGGAGCCACACACACCAGTTCAGACTGGCTGACCACGTACAGGATGTTGCTCAGGCTGTTACCGTGGTATGCCTCGCGGTAGCGGCCGGCTTCATACAGCGAACCTGCGTAACCGTTCACGCCTGCAGGATGGTACAGCACAGCATGCTGCTCAACACTGAATTCATGGGCACTGATGCTATTGGTGATACGAGGGTGATTTTCTGAAACCACCACCACCAGGTCATCACTGAACATTTCGGTGCTGCAGAAGCCCGCTTCTTCGAACTTCACGTAATCGATGACAAAGTCGATTTCCTGGTAACGCAGTTTTTGCGCCAGGTTTGCGTCAAATTCGGTTTCCAACTGCATCTGGATGTGAGGTGCCACACCGGTTACTTTGTTCAGGATACGCGCAGCAAAGCGCAGATCTGACGGGCTGCTGATTGCCAGTCGGAATTGACGGTTTGATGTTTCAGGAGCGAACACTGACATCGGAAGTTCGTTCTTGATCAACTGTAGCGCCTGTCGAATAGGGCCGAAAAGCTGTTTTGCACGCTGTGTTGGCTGAATGCCGCGACCGTGGCGGATAAACAGCTCGTCATTGAACATGACCTTCAAACGTGCAACTGCATTACTCACCGCAGGCTGGGACATGCCCAGGTTACGAGCTGCACGGGTGATGTTTTGCTCCTGCATAACTGCATCAAATACAGTGATCAGGTTTAAGTCGACACTGCGGAGTTGTGATTCCATCTTTTCAGGAGTGTCTGCCTGACATACAGGACCTTTATTTGTCATGTGATTACCTCAGAAAGCCAAAAATAACGGTATTTTCCGCTTGGAGTACAGGCGCCAAGTAAGCTGCAGTCATTTGCGGATTAAAAGGCGACATGCCTTGTTGAGGCTAAGTATTATCATTGCGATGAATTAAAGAAATGGGGTGAATACTTGGCAAATGTAACTAATTGCAAATATTCGCCGATAAAACAATTTTATCCTTTATATATCATTAATTTATATAATTATAAAAAAAGAAAAAACGTTCAAAAAATGATTAAAAGCAGTGATGTATGTCTTACTTTTTAAGGCTATTGAGCTGGCACTCAATAAATTTACCCGGTTTATCGAACCGGCATAGCACCCGATGAGTAGTGTTCTTCCCGCATTTCGAACTCTTCAATCCACTCCATAACACTCTCCGGAAAGCGAACCTGGGACCAGGATTCCTGCCAAAGCGAGGCAAAATTGGCAATATCACCATTAACCAGCCAGTCAGCAACAATGCCGGCGACATCCGGCAGCATCAGGCGATCAGCAGCCGGTTTGTCCAGCCATTGCCTCACCACGCGCGGATCAAGCGTTTCCATACTGTCCGCCAACCCCATACTGCTGAGTGTATTGACGTTACTCATCTGCTCAAACTGCCCGGCAAGGGGTTTGACCAAGAGTTTTTCCCGAGAAAAAGTGCCTCAGACGGCAATTCAAACCCGCCATTTGACATCACGCCGGCACATTGCGTGAGCGCGTAGTGGAAACCATCACGAGATGGCCGGAACAACGATACATTTTCCACATCCCTTTCTTCTTTTACTGACGGATGGAACACCTTGAACTTCTGGGCGTAGCGAGTGAGAAGGGAAAGGATGTCATCAAGGTTTTCAAACGGCAGGTAAACCACGTAAAAATCCTGGCTGGCCGGTACCGTCTCTCTGTCGAGGTCAATAATCGGCGGCAGAATGTTGGTTTCGCCAAAATGGTACCAGTGAAGACCCAGTTTTTTCTCTGTCGGAGCAAAATATCGCATCACAGCGCGGCTGATCAGGCTCTCTCCTTCAACCGGGACGTTTCCGGAGAAGGCGCACTGATGGCTGATAGATATAGAGGGGGTTTTCTGCTGCTTGGCTGCCCATGCGGTGACAGGTTCAAAATCAGAGATAACAAGATCAAATTCCCGGGTATCCAATGAGCGGATATCTTTCACCAATGTAACAGGTGCGGATTTCAGACCCGTCTTCATATAGTTAACCTTCCCGGATTCCGTCAGGAATGTCAGACCGGTGCGTGTCTGGTAATCGCCAAACGCATCCATATCAAAATACCCGGAGTCCTCCCGGCCACTCAGCAAAAACTGAACATCTACATTGCTGTGTTTTTTCAGGGCTTGCGCTATCGCCCTGGCACGAGAAATATGGCCGTTTCCTGTTCCCTGGACACCGTAGAGTATTTTCATATAAACCCGTTATATCAATTAAGGAATTTTTAGCTTTTATTGCATTTCACGCCGGCAAGAGTTTGCAATTAACACCATGATTAATAATGGATAATCAGATAACAGCCCAGTCCAGAACCATGGCAGCACAGCCAATCCCTAACAGGGAGCCTGCAATAACATCCGAGGCAAAATGCACACCGAGCAGTATCCGGGAAAGCCCTATACAACCGGCCCAAATCCAGTAAACAACGGCAAAAGATGGGAAATAATGACTGAGTAACGTCGCCATCAAACAGGCTGCGGCGGTATGGCCGGACGGCATGCTGTAACGATCTGACGGTGTAATAAAAGAAGGGATATGACTTGGCCGGTTGCGACGAAAAAGGCGCTTCAAAATGATGTAAACCGGCAGCTCAAGGGCGAACGCTATCAGCGCGGTAAAAAAGAATGTTACACCCGCATCACCAGCTAGCAGTGCCAGCAAAACACCAACGGCAAGATAAAGGTGTCCATCACCGCTGTGTGAAACCCACCGGGAACAGGTTGCGACTTCACGGTTGAACCTGTGGCCGAGGCAGATTGATGAAAGTGCGAAATCTACTTTCTGTATGGGAGCCAGTGCCCGCATTACCTACACTCCTAATAGTTATCAAGAGTAAGACTAGGCACGGTTAATGACAGAGCGGTGACGCTTTACCGACAGCTTGATGACAGGTTACGAAAAAAAGCGCATGGAAACAGAATTCAATACGAAATGTCGCAAAGTCGCGCCCTGAAAGACACCGATTCGAATTCAGAGCTCTCACGCAGACTAATCATCTACCCATGAGGTGTAACACAAACACAAATAATTGAGAATGTGCGTTTTACATCGCATCCACCGCCACTCACGCCTTGACGACCGGACAGTGTATGGGTTATTCAATGTGCAGTTGTTAGAGGAAAGTAACACAATGAATCCGTTTATCCGTTTCGATCTGCTTGGTCTACTACTTCTCGTGAAATCATCGCGCGGGTAGCTTGTGGACAAACGAATAAACACAAGAATTTAAAAAACCCGCGCAAATGCGCGGGTTTTTTGTTATGTATTCCGCGCAAATGTGCTGGACAAGGGAAGCGAGGAAAACACGATGAGCGACAACAGAGTCATCATATTTGATACCACCCTGAGAGATGGTGAACAGGCACTGCAGGCAAGCCTTACTGTAAAAGAGAAACTGCAAATTGCGCTGGCACTCGAGCGTTTGGGGGTAGATGTTATCGAAGCCGGTTTCCCCGTTTCGTCACCGGGTGACTTTGAGTCTGTACAAACCATTGCACAGACCCTGAAAACATCACGAGTCTGCGCATTGTCGCGGGCCGTAGCAAAAGACATTGATGTCGCCGCTGAATCCCTCAAAGTTGCAGAAGCCTTCCGAATCCATACTTTCATTTCCACCTCCACCATCCATGTTCAGGACAAACTGCGTCGCAGTTATGACGATGTTGTTGAAATGGGTGTTGCAGCAGTTAAACGTGCGCGCAAATATACTGATGATGTGGAATTCTCCTGTGAAGACGCCGGTCGTACACCGATCGACAACCTGTGCCGGATGGTTGAAGCCGCCATCAATGCAGGTGCTACCACAGTAAACATCCCGGATACCGTGGGCTACACCGTACCTAACGAGTTTGGCGGTATTATCCAGACCCTTTTCAACCGGGTGCCGAATATCGACAAAGCGATTATTTCAGTTCACTGCCACGACGATCTGGGTATGTCGGTAGCCAACTCGATTGCCGCTATCCAGGCGGGTGCCCGCCAGGTAGAAGGTACCATCAACGGTATCGGTGAGCGTGCGGGTAACTGTGCACTTGAAGAAGTCGCGATGATTATCAAAACCCGCGGTGAACTTCTGGGCGTGGACACTGGCCTGAACCACAAGGAAATTTCACGCACCAGCACCATGGTTTCGCAGCTTTGCAATATGCCCATCCAGTCTAACAAGGCGATTGTTGCTCGAATGCATTCAGCCATTCATCCGGCATCCACCAGGATGGCATGATCAAGAACAAGAATACGTACGAAATAATGACGCCGGCCTCTATCGGCCTGACAGATAAAGCGCTGAACCTGACCAGCCGTTCCGGCCGTGCGGCAGTGAAAAACCGTATGGAAGGCATGGGCTATACCGAAAAAGATTTCGACCTGGATGCCCTGTACGAAGCCTTCCTCCGGCTGGCTGACCGCAAAGGGCAAGTGTTCGACTACGACCTCGAAGCCTGATGTACTTCAATAACCTGCAGGAAGAGGACGATTACTACAGACTGAATTACCTGAGCGTTCAGTCTGGCAGCATCATGGCGACCACCAGCGTAAAGATGCAATGCGGCGACAAGGAAGTTAGCGACGCCGCTATCGGTAATGGGCCAGTAGATGCCCTTTACCAGTGCCTGTACCGGATTACCGGTTATAACGTCGAGTTGGAGAAATTCGACCTCACCGCCAAGAGTAAAGGTGAGGACGGGCTCGGCCAGGCAGACATTATTGCCAACTACAAAGGCCGGAAATACCACGGCACCGGGTTGGCAACGGATATCGTTGAAGCATCCGGTCAGGCTTTGCTGCACGTGATCAACAGCATCTACCGTGCGGAGAAAATTGCGCAGATTAAGGAACAATCGAATTTAAAAACGGAGACCGTATAACAATGACAAATCGCTACAAAGTTGCTGTCCTGCCCGGTGACGGCATTGGCCCGGAAGTCATGGCGCAAGCACACAAAGTGCTGGATGCCGTAGAAGCCCGCTTCGATCTTGCATTCGACCGGGAAGAGTACGATGTTGGCGGTATTGCCATTGATAATCACGGCTCGCCACTTCCTGCCGGAACGCTGGCAGGTTGTGAAGCGGCAGATGCTATCCTGTTTGGTTCTGTCGGTGGCCCGAAATGGGAGCACCTGCCACCGAATGAACAGCCGGAGCGCGGTGCCCTGCTGCCACTCCGCAAACATTTCAGCCTGTTCTGTAACCTCCGCCCGGCCAAGATCCATGCCGGGCTGGAAGGCTTCTCTCCGCTGCGCGCTGATATCTCTGCGCGCGGATTCGATATCGTGGTGGTGCGTGAACTGACGGGCGGCATCTACTTTGGTCAACCAAAAGGCCGCGAAGGTGAAGGAGCGGAAGAAAAAGCCTTCGACACCGAGGTGTATCACCGCTTCGAGATCGAGCGTATTGCCCGCATCGCCTTTGAGTCAGCACGTCTTCGCCGCAAGAACGTGTACTCCATCGACAAAGCCAACGTGCTGCAAAGCTCCATCCTGTGGCGTGAAGTGGTTGCGGAAGTTGCAAAGGACTACCCAGATGTCGAACTCAACCACATGTACATCGACAACGCCACCATGCAGTTGATTAAAGATCCGGCACAATTCGATGTCATGCTGTGTTCCAACATCTTCGGCGACATTATCTCTGATGAATGTGCCATGATCACCGGCTCCATGGGTATGCTGCCTTCAGCCAGCCTTAATGAAAGCAAGTTCGGCCTTTACGAGCCTGCAGGTGGTTCTGCGCCGGATATCGCCGGTAAGAATATCGCCAACCCGGTTGCCCAGATTCTGTCAGCAGCGCTGATGATCCGTTATAGCTTCGGTGAAGAAGCGGCAGCCCAGGCCATAGAAGCAGCAGTAAGTAAAGCGCTGGAAGCAGGCGAACTGACGGCAGACCTGGCTGGCAGCGCAACCCCTCTCTCTACGTCAGAGATGGGTGACCGTATCGCCGCCTATGTTCGCGAGGCCTGATCCCCAGGGACGAAAACACTTTCAGGAAGAAAAGCAATGTCGACGCAAAAAGCAAAAACATTATACGAAAAGGTTTATGACGCCCATGTAGTCGTAGAAGCACCGGGGGAAACCCCGCTGCTTTACATCAACCACCACCTTGTCCATGAAGTGACCTCGCCTCAGGCATTTGACGGCCTGCGCGCACACAACCGTCCTGTGCGCCAGGTGAGTAAAACTTTCGCCACCATGGATCACAACGTTTCTACCGAAACCAAAGACATCAAGGCTTCCGGTGAAATGGCCCGCATCCAGATGGAAACGCTGGCCGTGAACTGTGAAGAATTTGGTGTTTCACTGTATGACCTCAATCACAAATACCAAGGCATTGTACATGTGATGGGGCCGGAGCTTGGCCTGACCCTCCCGGGCATGACCATTGTTTGTGGTGACTCACACACTGCCACCCACGGCGCTTTCGGTGCGCTGGCTTTTGGTATCGGCACGTCTGAGGTCGAGCATGTTCTGGCAACCCAGACCCTCAAGCAATCCCGCGCCAAGACCATGAAAATTGAGGTTCGCGGCAAGGTGAACCCGGGCGTGACCGCCAAGGACATTGTGCTGGCCATCATCGGCAAAACCACGGCTGCCGGCGGTACCGGACATGTGGTGGAATTCTGCGGCGAGGCTATTCGGGACCTCACCATGGAAGGCCGGATGACAGTGTGCAACATGGCCATTGAACTGGGTGCCAAGGCCGGGTTGATTGCCCCGGATGATACCACCTACGAATACATCAAAGGCCGCAAGTTTGCCCCGACCGGCGCAGACTGGGATGCCGCCGTAGAATATTGGAACACACTCAAAACCGACGACGGCGCAGAGTTCGATTCCGTTGTCACCCTGGATGCAAAAGACATTCGCCCACAGGTTACCTGGGGAACCAATCCGGGTCAGGTTATCGGTATTGACCAGCAGATTCCGTCCCCGGAAAGTTTCAGTGACCCAATTGAGCGCCATTCTGCCGAGCGCGCCCTCAAATACATGGGGCTGGAAGCCGGGCAGCAGTGGACTGATATCAAAGTCGATAAGGTCTTTATCGGCTCTTGCACCAACTCCCGTATCGAAGATATCCGTGCTGCCGCGGAAGTGGCAACGGGCCGGAAAGTAGCGGCAAGCGTCCATGCGATGGTTGTGCCGGGTTCAGAGCAAGTGAAAGCGCAAGCCGAAGCGGAAGGGCTCGACAAGGTTCTTTTGGAAGCCGGGTTTGAATGGCGTCTGCCGGGCTGTTCAATGTGCCTTGCTATGAACAACGACCGCCTTGGTCCGAAAGAACGTTGCGCATCCACCAGCAACCGTAACTTTGAAGGGCGTCAGGGCCGTGACGGCCGTACCCACCTTGTAAGCCCAGCAATGGCAGCGGCAGCTGCGATTGCCGGTCACTTTACTGATGTCAGCGAACTGTAAGGGAGGAAACATGGCAGGAATCAAACAACACACCGGCCTTGTGGCCCCACTGGATGCTGCGAATGTGGATACCGATGCGATCATCCCGAAGCAGTTTTTGCAGAAAGTCACCCGCACCGGATTCGGTAAGCACCTGTTCCACGACTGGCGTTTCCTGGACGATGCCGGTGAGCAGCCAAACCCGGATTTTGTGCTGAACGCGCCGCGCTACAAGGGAGCCAGTGTACTGCTGGCCCGCGAGAACTTTGGCTGCGGCTCATCCCGTGAACATGCCCCGTGGGCTCTGGATGATTACGGCTTTAAAGTCATCATCGCACCGAGCTTTGCTGACATTTTCTATGGCAATACCATTAACAACGGGATGGTGCCGGTACGTCTGACCGATACTGAAGTTGATGCTCTGTTTACCTTTGTTGAGCAAAACGAAGGGGCAGAAATCACGTTGGATCTGGAAGCCCAGACAGTCTCTGCCGGTGGCAATTCATACTCATTCGAAATCCATGCATTTCGCCGCCATTGCTTGTTGAACGGCCTCGACAATATCGGCCTGACGCTTCAGCACGAAGAGAAAATTGCTGAGTACGAAAGCAAGATTCCGGCATTTTTGCGCTGAGCCTACGAAACATAAAAATCAGCTAAAAAAGACTAAAACCGGCTTAAACGCCGGTTTTTCTTTGATGAAATATAATCAAACGCAGGGCGGTCTTTTAATCCAACAACAACAGATGAGAAACCCAAAATGACCTTATTGCTCAAGAAATTGTTCGGCGCACTGCTAACTTTCTCCATTCTAACAGGCAGCGCATTTGCTGCGCCAAAATCCGAGCTTTGGCCGTTTTGGGACAAAGCAAACCCCGCATCAATACAAACGCTTTCCCACCAACCCTGGCAAGCGTTGCTGGATGCTTACCTGGTAACAAAAGGTGAAAACACACTGTTTGACTATCAGGCGGTTACTCCAGCTGACCAAAAAACCTGAAGAACTATATCCGGGGATTGGCGGATGTTGACCCGCGCAGTTATTCCAAAGCAGAGCAGTATGCGTATTGGGTAAATATCTACAACGCGATTACTGTCGATCTCATCTTGGATAATTACCCAGTGAAATCCATCACTAAGCTGGGAGGCCTTTTCAGTTTCGGGCCGTGGGGAGATAAGGTCATTACTATCGCCGGACAAAACCTCACCCTGAATGATATCGAGCACCGGATTTTACGCCCAATCTGGAATGACCCCCGCACCCACTATGCGGTGAATTGTGCCAGCCTCGGTTGCCCAAACCTTCAACCTGACGCGTTTACCGCCGACAACACAGAAAGCTTGCTAGAGCAGGCTGCAACCCAGTTTGTAAACAGTCAAAAGGGTGCAACCCTGAAAGGCGAAAAACTCCAGCTTTCTTCGATTTATGAATGGTTTGCAGATGATTTTGGCGGCAATAAAAAAGGCGTTATCGAACATATCAATCGCTACCGTCAGTCCGACGATCTGAATGCTTTCGACGGAAAAATTGAATACGAGTACGACTGGGCTCTCAACAAAGCCTGATATGCCCAGCTCTCACTTGTCGAATTTTGGCTATAAAAGACTGGTTCACCGTATCTGAACCTTTTAGAATCGCTGATGTTCTCATGGGGTGCCGTCATTACTGAGCGGCTGAGAGAAACCCATTGAACCTGAACCAGGTAATGCTGGCGTAGGAATTGAGAGCAGAAGCGGTAAGCCCACTCTCCCCGCCTTCTCAACCCCTGTGCCGCACCTATACTGACAGACCACCCGGAGTAATATTCCGTTTGGTAAGTCATGACGTAAGGAGCGCAGAGTGAAATCCACAACAACCCTATTAACAACCCTGGCTATCGTTTCGGGCTCAGCCTTTGCCGCTGACAACACCCTGAAGGTGTATACCTACGATTCATTTGCTGCAGACTGGGGGCCGGCGCCGGCAGTCAAAAAAGCGTTTGAAGCGGAATGTGGTGGCTGCAAAATTGACTTTGTTGCTCTCGAGGACGGCGTCTCTATCCTCAATCGTCTGCGTCTGGAAGGTAAAAACAGCAAGGCTGATGTGGTCCTTGGGCTGGACAACAACCTGATTGAAGAAGCCAAGAATACCGGATTGTTAGCGGAGAGCCGCGTGGATACAGGCAAATTAACCGTACCGGGCGGCTGGAGCGATTCCACATTTGTCCCTTACGATTACGGCTACTTTGCCTTTGTTTACAACAAGGACTCGCTGGCTAACCCGCCAAAGAGCCTGAAGGATCTGGTGGAAAACCGCCAGGACATCAAGGTGATCTACCAAGATCCCCGCACATCTACACCGGGCCAGGGCCTGCTTCTGTGGATGAAAGCGGTCTACGGTGACAAAGCAGCCGATGCCTGGCAGAAACTGGCCAAGCATACCGTGACAGTCACCAAAGGCTGGTCCGAAGCCTACAGCATGTTCCTTGAAGGCGAGGCAGATATGGTGCTCTCGTACACCACTTCCCCGGCTTATCACCTGATTGCCGAAAACGACAGCAAGTATGCTGCCGCCGATTTCAGTGAAGGCCACTACATGCAGGTAGAAGTAGCTGCCAAAGTGAAGTCTACGGATAACCCGGCTCTGGCAGATAAATTCCTGACCTTTATGCTTTCGGATTCCTTCCAGGAAATCCTGCCTACCACGCAGTGGATGTACCCGGTTACCGGAGTCACATTGCCGGAAGGTTTCAGTACCCTGACGAAGCCTGCCAAATCGCTGGAATTCAGCCCCGAAGAAGTGGCAAAGGACCGCCGCGACTGGATTCGCGAATGGCAGCAAGCACTGGTGAAATAAGCTAAGTGATCCTCAACCCGTCCCGTACCTGGCCCGGCATCCTTTCTGCCGGGCTGATCATTGCCCTGGTGGCCGGCTCCATACTTGCTCTGCTGGTGCAGTCTCCCACTCTGAATCCCGGCGATCTCTGGCACGACAGCTACCTTAGGCACGTCACCGCCTTCACCTTCAAACAAGCCACGCTTTCTGTGTTGTTCAGTGTCGGATTGGCGATACCGGTTGCCCATGCGCTTTACCTGCGACGGTTTCCGGGCCGCTCCCTGTTACTGAGGCTGTTTTCCATGACCCTGGTTTTACCGGTGTTAGTCGGCGTCGTGGGACTGGTTGCAATCTACGGTAACCGGGGGTTGATTGCAGATGGGTTGTCTCTTTTCGGGGTATCTCTGCCGTTCAATTTATACGGGCTTGGCGGAATATTACTGGCTCACATTTTTTTCAACTTGCCTTTTTCGGCAGGCTTTTGCTGCAAAGCCTGGAGCAAATTCCTTCAGAGCAGGTTCAGCTCGCCAACCATCTCGGGATTCGCGGCTGGCACCGTTTCCGCCTGATTGAATGGCCGTATATGCGCCAACAACTGCCCCACGTTGCCGGGTTGGTATTTATGCTCTGCTTTACCAGTTTCGCAACTGTCATGGCGCTGGGTGGCGGGCCGGGTGCGACGACCATTGAGCTTGCCATCTACCAGGCACTGCGCTTTGACTTTGACCTGCAAACCGGTGCCATTCTGGCAGTGTGGCAGATGTTTCTCTGCGGCACGCTGGCTTTGGTTATCCAGAAATGGGCCAAACCGGTGGTGACCGAAAGCAGCCTTAAACACAACTCCGGAGTGCCGTTACCGGCTGCACTGGATTCCGCTGCCGCCAAACGCTGGGATGCAACATGGATTGCCCTTGTTGCCCTTCTGACCCTGCCGCCGTTGCTGGTTGTGGTTATCCGAGGGCTCAACCCGCACGGCTTGTCTGTTCTCGCTGAAAGTGAACTATGGCAGGCCATTCTGTCCTCAATGAAGGTCAGCATTACTGCGACATTTCTGGCTATGACGCTGGCTGTCGCCCTGCTGCTGGCAAGCCGGTTCTGGCGCTACCACGGGCTTGGAGGCCGCGCCGACCGAATGGAGCTTATCGGCTCAATCATCCTGGTCACACCGGGGCTTGTTATTTCAACCGGGCTGTTTTTGCTGCTAAGGCCAGTAGCCGATGTATTCGGCATGGCTTTCTGGCTGGTTGCGCTGGTCAACGCCCTGATGGCGCTCCCTTATCTGATTAAGATCTTGTCCCAGCCACTTTTTCAGGTTGCACAGCAGTACACACCGCTTTGCGCGTCGCTGGGAATCAAGGGGCTCAACCGGTTGAAAGTCGTCGAGTGGTCACTGGTACGAAAACCGCTCGCCCAGGGGATCGCCCTTACCATGGTGCTCTCTATCGGTGATTTAGGGGCAATTGCCCTGTTTGGCAGCCAGGACTTCCGGACCCTGCCCCTTTATCTTTACCAATTGATGGGCAGTTACCAACTGGGAGCCAGCTCAACGGTTGCCCTGTTACTGATGCTCCTGAGCCTAGGGACGTACTGGTTGATTGAAAGAATAATGACGAGGAAAACAGCATGCTGAGTGTCCACAACCTGACTTACCGCTACCAGCAGGCTGAGATGGTGTTTGAGTTTGACGCCCGTCAGGGGGAAATTATTGCAGTGCTTGGCCCGAGCGGCGCAGGGAAAAGTACGCTGCTTTCCTTGCTGGCCGGAATGATACCGGCCGTATCCGGTTCAGTTGTGGTAAACAGCGAAGACATCACTGACAAGCCGGCGCACCTTCGCCCGCTCACCATGTTGTTTCAGGAGCACAATCTTTTCCCGCACCTGAGCGTTACCGACAACATTGCCCTTGGCATTGCCCCGGATCTTTCCCTTTCTCCCGCGCAGAAAACCGCTATCACTGCGGCAGCCAGCCGGGTTGGCTTGGAAGGCTACCTTGACCGCCTGCCGGGGCAGCTATCAGGTGGTCAGCGCCAGCGGGTTGCTCTGGCTCGCAGCCTGGTGCGGGAGCGCCCGCTTTTGCTACTCGACGAGCCTTTCTCAGCCCTCGACCCGGCCTTCGTAAAGACATGCTCGGGCTGGTTAAGGCGCTTGCGGATGAAAGGCAAACCACGGTACTTATGGTGACACACTCACCGGATGATGCGCTGGCAATCGCAGACAGATTCCTGTTTGTGGAGGGCGGGAAAATAGCGCTTTCCGGAAGTGTCAACATTCTCAAAGATCCGCCGGAGATCATGCAACACTATCTAATTAGTTAGATTTCTCACTGCGTCTCAAAACATAGATCTATACTCAAAAAGTAGAATATCGAGGAGACGTGCGAATGAAAGTCAGCAGCATTGAAGTCCTGCATTCTGTCGTAGACATAACCACACACACAGAATCGGATGCAATGTACCAAAGCCTTGTCACCACCATATTGCAACTCACCCAGGTGGAGAGGGCTTTCATCGTTGACGTTGAATCAGCCGGTTCACAGCGTTTCCTTATCAGAGCCAGTTCAAACGCCCAGCAATTTACCGATGACGAGCTGGAGACTCTGGACAAGATCCTCAACAAAAGTTTGTTCAGCATGGACAACCAGTATTTCCAGTTATCCGGGAAAGACGCCGTACTTATTCCGATTCTGATAAAACAAAAGCTCTATGGCTGGGTGATGTGCCTTGGGCTGAGCATCCCGGAGGAAGAGACCGTCCTTATCAGCGGACTCAGCAAGGTCTATGAAAACTTCATTTCGATTATCTCGGCCAGTGAGCGAGACAGCCTGACCGGGCTTTATAACCGAAAGGTACTCGACAACAGGCTGACTGAATTATTGACCGAGGTTACGACAGGCAAGGAAAAACAACACTGGCTGCTTATTATCGACATCGACAATTTCAAACACATCAATGACGATCTTGGCCACATTTACGGAGATGATGTCATCCTGCTGATTGTGGCACTGCTCAAACAACTCTTCGGGAAAGATGAAACCCTGTTCCGATACGGCGGGGATGAATTTCTTGCACTCATGGGGCCATGTACCTATGAGCAAGCCCGGGCAAAGGCAGAACTGCTGCGCACCAGCGTCGAAGATCGGTGTTTCGGTACCGCAAAAGATGTCACCGTCTCTATCGGAATGACGGCTATCAATACAGAGGACTATCATCCTGTCACGGTTGTTGGACACGCGGATACTGCCCTTCACCATGCCAAAAAACAGGGACGCAATTGTATTTCGGTTTACGGCGATATGGTGGAACAGGGCCTTGTCACCAGCGCGGAGCCAGAGGACGACGTGGAACTGTTCTAAACCTCGATTTTCTTGAACGTTTTATGAATTTTTACGAACATTTTTGTCCATTTCCCTGTTCGTTTTAAGTATAATTGGGAACAGTCTCGCAATTTCCTTTTCGGTAATCATGCCGCGTCGAATTATTCGTTTCCTTCTCTGTTTTTTCGCTGCTTTTTTGTGGGCTTATTTTCAATGCTCACGCCAAAGAGCCTGAAAAACTGGTCATTACGGGTGCCTCCACCTGGGAGCCGTTTTCATTTCTTGATGCAAAAGGGCAACCACAAGGCATCATGATTGACTTCTGGCGTCTGTACGGCCAGAAAAACGGCGTCGACGTTGAGTTCAAACTGATGCCATGGTCTGAATCGCTGGAAGCCGTGAAAACCGGCAAAGCGGATATCCATGGTGGCCTTGGCTACTCATCGGCCCGGGCAGAATTTCTCTCTTTTTCCCATGCGCTGCCATTCGAACCCTATGAGGTCTACCTGTTCGCAGACAAAAGCCTGCCGGAAGACGGGGTAAGCCATGAAAAAATCGGCTCTGTCTTGGCAGCCTGAAGCATGAGTTTATCTCTTCATTCTCCGACCGCAGCAAACTGGCGCTGCACAACAGCTTTGGCGACTTGCTTTCCCACGCCATGGCCGGGGATGTGAAACTCTTTATCGATGATCTCAATACCGCCAACTACGCGATGGCAAAAGCCGGGAAAGAGGGGCAGTTTATCCCGCTTCGCTACCTTTACAGCTTCCCGCTTCACTTTGCTGTCGCCAAAGGCAATAACAACTTGCTTGGTGAGGTGAGCCGGGGGCTTTCGAAGATTTCAGACGGCGAGGTCATGACGATCACGTCCAAATGGTATAACCACCCTGAAATCCTGAAATGGTGGAAGGATTTGCATCCGGTACTGCTGGCAGTTGGCCTTGGCCTTGCCCTGGCGGCCCTGCTTATTGTCCGCCGCCTGTTGAAGCGCCGGACCAATGAATGGCAGCAAGCATTATCTGACCTGCAAAAGTCCAACAACGCACTTCAGCTGGCAAACAAAACCGATCCGGTCACCGGCCTGACAAGCCGCCGGGGCTTTATCGAACACCTGAACGGTCTGCGCTTCCACCCACACTGTTACACTGTGGTGGTGTTTGACTTGGTGAAGTTTTCCGCCATCAACCAGCAGTGGGGGCATCAGGCCGGGGATGCGGCATTGAAGCAGTTCGGGCTACAGCTCAGCTGTATTTTGCCGAATGATGCGCAGGTTTCCCGGGTAGGCGGCGACGAGTTTGCAGTGGTGTTTGACAATGCAGGGCAAAGCGAAGCTGACCTGAAGCTTGAAGTGCTCCGCCGCCAACTGGAACGGCACCCGATGCGTATTGAGCAGGCTACACTGCCTTGGCGCTACCTGACCGGCATCGCAAGCTATCCGAAAGACAGCCACGATCCGGACCGCCTGCTGGCGATTGCCTTTGAACGCGCATCCCCTCGAAGCCAGGAACCGAAAGACGGGTTGGATTCACTGATCATTCCCAAGCGCCCTCACGGCGTTTGACCGCAAACAAGAACTGGGGAACGAAAGTTCCCCGTTTTTTCTTACAAGCCCGTTATTTTCAAGAGAAGGTGTTCTACAGATTCTCTTCTGCGAACTCCGCCAGCCGGCTTCGGACAACGCCGTTCAGGTACACGCTTGCACTTCCTTCAAAGTGCTTAAAGCGTTCAACGATGTAAGTCAGACCGGATGTCACCGGCGTCAGGTAGGGTGAATCAATCTGGGCCAGGTTACCAGAGCACACCAGCTTGGTTCCCTCGCCACAGCGCGTAATGATAGTTTTCAACTGTGAGGCTGTCAGGTTCTGGCACTCATCCAGCAATACAAAGGCATTCTGGATTGAGCGGCCTCGCATAAAGTTAATGGACTTAAACTGAAGGTTAGCCTTGTCCATGATGTAGCGCATGGAGCCTTCTGAGCACTCGTCATTTTTGTGCAACGCTTCCAGCGCATCGGTCACCGCCCCCAGCCAGGGCAGCATTTTTTCTTCTTCAGAGCCGGGCAGATAGCCAATAGACTCCGCGATATCCGGAGTGTTCCGGGTAACCATGATCTTGTCGTACATGCCCTTCTCCACCACTTGCTCCAGAGCAGCAGCCAGCGCCAAGAAGGTTTTACCACAGCCCGCCGGGCCGGTGAGCACAACAAGTTCTATGTTCGGGTCCAGCAGCGCATCCAGCGCCATGCCCTGGTATATGTTTTTCGGTTTCACACCCCAGGCTTCCCGGTGGAGCAAACGCTCGGTCCCGATATCCTTGATGGTCAGGTGATCCCCTTCCACGGTTTGGATACGCCCGGCAAAGTCCTCAGTCTCATCCAGCACATATTGGTTTACGAATACACTTTCCGGAGTTTCCATGGTGACATTGTGGAACGTACTCCGGCCGGAATTAACCGTGTTGCATTCATTCACTTTGTCCCAGAAGCGGCCTTCAAAGCGCTGAAAACCTTTGGTCAGCAAGGCAACATCATCAATAAGCTGGTCGCTTCTGTAGTCTTCTACATAGCGCAATCCGGCTCCTTTGGCCTGAGTCGCATATTAATGTCTTTGGTTACCAACACCACTTTGCGCGGTGAGCGCTTGGCCTGCAGGTGAAGTGCGGCATTGAGAATCCGGTTATCCCCGGCTTTGTCGGTAAAAGCATGAACGGTCTCGACGATTTCATAGTCGGCCATGATGGAAATGGTACCAGCGCCTTCGTTTCCTACTATCGATATGCCTTCTGAAATTTGGTCAGGGGTTGCATCCCGGAAGATATCTTCAACGTACGGATGGCCACGCGCGCATCGCGGGATACATCACGTTTACTGTCTTTAATCCGGTCGAGTTCTTCGAGGACTGTCATCGGGATGACGACGTCGTGTTCCTGAAAGGAGTAGATGGCAAGAGGTTCGTGCAAAAGGATGTTCGTATCCAACAGAAAAATTTTCCGGTCGGCATCGCCCATAGGCACCTCCTTGGTTGGCTATGGCTCGCGGTTGAGACTACCGCTTACTTTTTAGAATAGTTCAAGATTCCCTTTCTTAATAAACCCTTTTCATTTGACGTTATGGTGACAGTCACAGGTTTTCCTACCCGATGGATATTCGCCGTGACCTGAATCACAACTTAAAGTACCATTGACCCCCTTTTTTCGGCGCTGGCTGACTCGCAGTTAAAAATAACCGTTTTAATAAATGCGACAGCCAGTAAATGCCGGATCGTTCACCCTTTGATTTGTGTTTGAAAGGAAGGTTTTCACGTATGTCATTTGCCCTCGGACAGCGTTGGATCAGTGATACAGAAAGCGATTTAGGATTGGGAACTGTGGTCGCGCTCGACGCGCGCACCGTCAGCCTGATGTTCCCGGCCAGTGAAGAGAGTCGCGTTTACAGCCGCTCAGATGCCCCGGTGACCCGGGTTGCCTTTAACGCCGGCGATATCATTGAAAGTCACGAGGATGGACACTGGCGGTTGACCGCGTAGAAGAAGACAACGGTGTGCTGACCTATTTCGGCACCCGTGAAGACAGCAGCGAAACAGACATTGCCCTGCGTGAGATTTTCCTCAGCCACCAGATCCGTTTTAACCGTCCACAGGACAAGCTGTTTGCCGGTCAGATTGACCGTATGGACCGCTTTGCCCTGCGCTACCGCGCCCTGAACAACAACCATAAACAACAGCGCAGCCCACTGCGGGGCCTTTGTGGTTCACGCGCCGGCCTTATTCCGCACCAGCTTTATATCGCTCACGAAGTGGGACGCCGCTATGCGCCGCGCGTACTTCTGGCTGATGAAGTTGGCCTGGGTAAGACGATTGAAGCCGGCATGATCATCCACCAGCAAATTCTGTCCGGCCGCACCCAACGCGTTTGATCGTCGTGCCGGAAACACTGCAGCATCAGTGGCTGGTGGAAATGATGCGCCGCTTCAACCTGCATTTCTCCATCTTTGATGAAGAGCGCTGCGTGGAAGCCTATGCCGACTCTGACAACCCATTCCACACCGCCCAGTTGGTGCTGTGCTCACTGGATTTCCTTCGCAAGAGCAAGCGCCGCCTGGATCAGGCTGTCGACGGTGACTGGGACCTGCTGGTTGTCGATGAAGCCCACCACCTTGAATGGAGCCAGGACAAGCCAAGCCGCGAATACCAGGTGGTTGAAGCCCTGGCAGAAAACATCCCGGGTGTGTTGCTTTTGACCGCAACACCGGAGCAGCTTGGCCATGAGAGCCACTTTGCCCGTCTGCGTCTTCTTGACCCGGATCGCTTCTACGATTACGAAGCCTTTGTTGAGGAAGAGCGCCAGTACGCGCCGGTTGCTGAAGCCGTCAGCCAGTTGCTAGCAAACCAGCCGCTGACCGATGATGCCCTTAACAGCATCACCGAATTGCTCCCTGAGCAGGATATTGAACCGCTGCTGCGTATTGTGACCGCCAACGACGTGGACGAAGAGCAGAAACTCTCTGCCCGCCAGGAACTTATCAGCTACCTAATGGACCGCCACGGCACAGGCCGCGTGCTGTTCCGTAATACCCGCTCAGCGATTCAGGGATTCCCTCAGCGTCACCTGAGCATGTACCCGCTGGAACTGCCAAACCAGTACACCACGGCAATGCGTGTAGCCGGCATCATGGCTCTAAACTCTCCACCGAGCAAAAAGCCGCACAGGCCCTGTATCCGGAAGAAATCTATCAGCAGTTCGAAGGCGAAACAGCCAGCTGGTCGGCATTCGACCCGCGTGTTGACTGGTTGATTGACCTGCTGAAATCAAACCGCAATGAAAAAATTCTGGTGATCTGTGCCAAAGCTGCCACGGCGCTGACCCTGGAGCAAAGCCTGCGGGAACGCGAAGGCATTCGCGGCACAGTCTTCCATGAAGGTATGTCCATTCTTGAGCGCGACAAAGCCGCGGCTTATTTCGCCCAGGAAGATGCCGGTGCCAGGTGCTGCTCTGTTCGGAAATCGGCTCAGAAGGCCGCAACTTCCAGTTCGCCCGCCATCTGGTAATGTTCGACCTGCCAATGAACCCGGACCTGCTGGAGCAGCGCATTGGCCGCCTTGACCGTATCGGCCAGAAAAACGATATCGAAATCCACGTACCGTTCCTGCTGGGCACCTCTCAGTCCTTGCTGGCCCGCTGGTACAACGAAGCCTGAATGCATTTGAAGAGACCTGTCCGACCGGCCGCTCTATTTTCGACAAGTTTGGCAGTAACCTCATCGAACTGATTGCCAACGGCGATCAGGGTGAAGCGCTGGACAACCTGATTGAGCAAAGCGCACAAATGCACGCGCACCTCAAGGCAGAGCTTGAGCAAGGCCGCGACCGACTGCTGGAAATGCACTCTAATGGTGGCAGCAAGGCCCGCGAACTGGTTGAAGAAATTGGTGACGAAGACGGTGACCCGGAACTGGTTAACTTCGCCATTGGCCTTTTCGATACCATTGGCCTTGGCCAGGAAGACAAAGGGGAAAACCAGATTATCCTGACGCCGTCAGACCACATGCTGGTACCAAGCTACCCGGGACTGCCTGCTGACGGCTGCACCGTGACCTTTGACCGTGATACGGCACTGTCCCGTGACGATGTACACTTCCTGAGCTGGGAACACCCGATTATCCAGGGTGGTATGGACCTGGTGGTCAGTGAAAGCGTGGGTACCACCGCGGTGTCCCTACTGAAAAACAAAGCACTGCCGGTAGGCACCATGTTCCTGGAACTGGTTTACGTTTCTACCGTCCAGGCACCGAAACAATCAGGCATCACCCGCTTCCTGCCACAAACGCCAATCCGTATGCTGCTGGATGGCAAGGGCAACGACCTGTCTGCAAACGTGGCGTTTGACACCTTCAACCGCCAGTTGGCTCCACTAGGCCGCCACCTTGCCAGCAAGATGGTAGGCTCGGTGCAAAACCAGATTCACGCCTTGATCCAGGCCGGTGATAACATAGCTGAGCGTGAACTGGAGAACGTAAAAGCCGCAGCCAACGAAGAAATGAACAACACGTTGCGTGCAGAGCTTGACCGCCTGCAGGCACTGAAAGCGGTCAACCCGAACATCCGTGATGATGAGCTGGAAGCACTGGAAACCCAGATTGGTGAGCTGACCGGCTACATCAACAGCGCCCAGGTGCAACTGGATTCCCTGCGTGTCGTGGTGGTCAGCCACAACTGATAGGGTACAATCACCTCATATTGCAACCCCGGCGATGCCGGGGTTTTCTTCATGATTTGAATAGAAACAAATAGGCCCGTAATGAGTCCGGAGTTTATTTACAATCCGCCTAAAGAGCCGTGGCTGGACGTCTTGTATCAGGATGAGGACATCATCGCGATCAACAAGCCCAGCGGCCTGCTCTCCAACCCCGGAAAAGATCCCCTGCACTATGACAGTGCCTGGAGCCGCATCAAAGCGGAGCACCCTTTCAGTGAGCTGGTGCACCGACTGGACATGTCCACATCCGGCTGATGGTGTTTGCCATGCACAAAGTGGCGGAGCGCCACCTGAAAGCCCAGTTCCGCGAGCGCGAGACACACAAGCTGTATTACGCGAGGGTCTGGGGGCATCTGGAGCAGGAAAAAGGGTCGGTGGATCTGCCACTTATCTGTGACTGGCCTAACCGCCCGCGCCAGATTGTCTGCCATGAAACCGGCAAGGCTTCGTTGACACATTTCGAGGTCATCAAGCACGAGAAAAAAACCACCCTGGTGCGTCTGTTGCCGGTGACCGGTCGCTCCCACCAGCTTCGTGTCCACATGCAATCCCTCGGGCATCCGATTGTCGGTGACAAGTTTTACGCCACACCGGAAGCACTCAGGTACTCCCCTCGTCTTCAGTTGCATGCCGCCGAACTGTCATTCTTCCATCCGGGAACAGGGAAACCGATGCATTTATTCGCACCTTGCGATTTCTACGCGCGGGCGCCCAAAGATACCCTGCTGGAATACGGTATGACAGCAGGTAAAATGGAAGAAAAAGACTGACAGGTATGAGCTCATGGAAGAGATTGTTTTTCTGGACCGCGCCACCATTCCGGCGCAGATCCGGGTACGCCGCCCGGATTTCCCCCACCGCTGGACAGAGTATGACCTGACCGAGCCGGCCGACCGTTTCGAACGGCTGAAAGAGGCCACCATCGTCATCAGCAACAAAGCGGTGCTGGATGCAGACCTGC
Source organism: Photobacterium sp. JCM 19050 (assembly GCA_001310455.1). Lineage (GTDB taxonomy): Bacteria > Pseudomonadota > Gammaproteobacteria > Enterobacterales > Vibrionaceae > Parasalinivibrio. The sequence continues at coordinate 45,754 of BAXG01000024.1, read as the reverse complement.
TTGCGCGGCTGCCTAAGCTAAAGTTCATCGCTATCGCCGCAACCGGTACCAACAATGTCGATCTGGCGTGGTGCCGGACAAACAGGCTCCCCGTCAGCAATGTACGCGGTTACGCTACCCGTTCAGTGCCGGAGCACGTTATTGCCATGATGTTTGCACTCAGACGGAACCTGATGGGCTATCATCACGATATCATCCGGGGAGTCTGGCAAGAGAAAAAACAATTCTGCTTTTTCTCCCACCCAATTGGGGACATTGGAGGCTCAACACTGGGGATTATTGGCAAAGGCGGACTGGGAGAGGCGACCGCCAATATCGGTAAAGCTCTAGCATGAACGTTCTGTTTGCCGAACACAAAGGTGCCGCAGCCTGCCGCGAGGGCTACACCCCCCTTGAGAAAGTGCTGGAAACTGCGGATGTAATCAGCCTGCACTGCCCTCTCACCGAATCCACTCAGAACCTGATTGCAACCAAAGAACTGGGCCTTATGAAGCCGACGGCTCTGCTTATTAACGCCGGTCGTGGCGGATTGGTGGATGAACAAGCATTGGTCGAGGCCTTGAAAAACGGCGTGATTGGTGGCGCCGGGGTCGATGTGTTTACCCAAGAGCCTGCTGATGAGTCCAACCCTCTGATAAAAAATGCTGACCTGCCGAACCTTTTGCTGACCCCGCATGTGGCCTGGGGCTCAGACTCCGCCATCCAGACCCTGGCTGACCAACTTATCGATAATGTTGAAGCTTTCTACCGCGGAGAGCCGGTAAATCTCGTGTAAGCCCTTTTAAAACAGAAAAGCCCGGAATAGCACTATCCGGGCTTTCTTGTGGTTTTTTTGGTCATACCAATCGGCAGTCTCTCGCTTATTTGATGCCTTTTTCCTTGCGGATCAGCTCATAAGCCGACTGAATTTCCTGGGTCTTCTGTTTCGCCACTTCCATCATTTCGGGTGGCAGACCTTTGGCGACCAGTTTGTCCGGGTGGTGCTCGGACATCAACTTGCGATAGGCGCGCTTAACTTCCTGCGCACTTGCCGTTTCCTCAATGCCCAACACCTGATAGGCGTCGGCCAGTTGATCCCGGCTTGGTGCGGCCTGCCACTGACCTTGTTGCTGGTACTGGCCTCCACCGCCCTGGCTGAAACGAAACGCCGCTTCCTGCATGCGAAGACGCTGTTCAAGTTGTGCAGAAGAAAACCCAAGCGCCGCAGCAATGCGGTGAAGGATCTCTCGCTCAGCCGGGTGCAGGTTGCCATCTGCAAATGCTGCCGTGATTTGCATTTCCAGGAAAAATTGCAGCAAATCCGGACGCCCTGCACAAAGACGCCGCACGTTGTAAAGTTCATCATCCAGCGGGAAGTCATGCTCTTTGCCTTCCCTGAAAGCATCCTGCGCCTGGCGGCGGGCTTCACCGCGCAATCCCATGCGGTCCATGATCGCAGACGCGACACGGATTTCATCCTGTGTCACCTTACCCTTGGCTTTGGCAACGTGTCCCATCACCGCAAAAGCGGCATGGAAAATCGCAGCCTGCCTCTCTTGCTGGCTGCCACTGGAATTAAACCCACCGGAAAAAACACTGCCACGCGCTTTATCGAACTTATGGCCTAAAAACAGGCCTAACAGTAAACCAAAGGGACCACCAAGCAGGAAGCCAAAAAATGCGCCGAGAATTTTTCCCCAAACTTGCATACTGCTCTCTCTGTTTTGAAATTATTCAGCACAATCACACACTGCACTGGTTTTACTGATGCCCGAGGAAGCAATTTGCTTTATCATTACTCCCATTTTTCGGAAAAACTTGCAGCCAAGCTGGCACTGAGTATACCAGCGCTTACCGACAACAACAGGATTGATTGATTTAATGTCTCTGACCCGCCGTAGCCTATTGTCGACAATGATTTGCCTGGCATTGTATGGCCCAGCCTATGCCGAACAGGACTCAACGGTTCCTGATGGCGAGGAAGCATTTCCACAAGCCAGTGCCTGGCTCCGACAGAACGCACCCAGGATCCGAATACCCAGCCAGTCACTATTGTTGCTGATGAAGCCTCAGCGGAAGGCCAGAAAACGGCCGTCTACAAAGGCGATGTGGTTATCAAACAAGGATACCGCACAGTCACCGCTGACGAAGTCACGCTGGACCATGCAAAAAACGAAGTGACTGCACAAGGCAACGTCATTGTGGACGACGGCCAGATGGAAGTTCGCGCGCCCTATGTTGAGAGTAACCTGAACAATCAGGATACGACGGTTCGTGATGCCACCTATACCATGCTGTGCCAGCCCGGACGCGGGGAAGCCAAGCGGGTGTTCAAAAACGGCACCACCTTCTACGAACTGGAAGACGGCACCTTTACTACCTGCCCCGAAGAAGATAACAGCTGGCGCTTTACCGCAGGCAAGATCGAAAAGGAAGACGGCGATATTTTTGCGGATTTGAAACATGCCCGCTTCGAAGTACTGGATGTGCCCATTCTGTACCTGCCGTATCTTCGCGTGCCCGTTGAAGATGGCCGCCTGACCGGTTTTCTCTTTCCATCACTCGGTCTGAGTTCCCGTGACGGCTTTGAAGTTGAAACCCCGTTTTACTGGAACATTGCCCCTCAGTACGACATGGTGATTACACCACGGTATATGTCGCGTCGCGGTCTCCAGTTGGACTCGACATTCCGTTACCTGACAGAGGGTTACGGCACCGGCTCATTGACGGGTGAGTACATGCAGTCAGATCAGCTCCACAAAGATATGGGCAGCCGTTGGGGGTTTAACTGGAAACACGCAGCCGTCATCAACCACTGGAAAGTAAATGCTGATTACAGCAAAGTCAGTGATATCAGCTACTTCTCAGATTTCAGTTCGGATATCGGACAACGTGAAGACAATACCCTGCTGCAAACCGCATCTATGTCTTACCGAGATACCTTCTGGGACTCAACCTGACGGTGCGTGACTTTCAGGCCCTGACGCTGAACACGCCGGTTTACCGTCTGATGCCACAATTGTCATTCAACTACTACCGACCGGATCTGGTTTACAACATGAACTTTAAGATGCCCAGCAGCATCAGCGTGTTCAAAAACAACGATCCGAAAAAACCGGAAGCGACCCGGATAAACGTTGAACCGACTCTGACCATCCCGTATTACACGCCATGGTTGCAGATGTCAGCAGAAGGCAAGATTTACTACACCCACTATGACCAGGACTTCCAGTCGGCGAACGTAGACTCAGTGGGTGATGCTCGCCTCGAAGAAACGGTTGACCGGACCGTTCCGTCCGCACGTCTCCATGCCGGTATTATTTTGGAACGTCACTCCAGCCTGTTCGGAGACGATTATTCCCAGACGCTGGAGCCTCAACTCCAGTACCTGTACATCAAAGACGTAGACCAGAGCGGCATTTACAACCCGGTGAACTATAACGGTGGTGGCTATGACACAGCCCGCCTGCAAACAGATTATTACGGCCTTTTCCGCGCCAACCAATACAGCAGCGTGGATTACATCAACCCGGCCAACCAGTTCACTATAGGACTGTCCAGTCGCGTATTTGACGGTGACTACCGCGAACGTTTCAATGTGTCATTTGGCCAGATTTTCTATATTAACCAGCCAAGCACCTCACAGGGTGAGAACATTAACTTCTCAGCCTGGGCAATCGAGTCTGAGTACAACTACAACGACCACCTGTTTGTCCGCGGCAGTATGGAGTATGACTCCAACCTTGATGACCTGCAATTCGGCAATCTGGTGACCGAATACCGGGATGGGGGGTTCTACGCGCAAGCAAGTTATCGTTACGTGGCACAGGACTATATCCAATCCACCCTGCCGAATAACGCCAATGCCAATTTTGGTACTGACGGCATCAACCAGGCCGGTATTGTCGCCGGATTCCCGGTCACCCGGAACGTCAGCGTATCGGGCAAATACTTCCGTGATCTGGTAGAAGACAATATGCTGGATTCACAAATCAGCCTGACGTACCGATCTGACTGCTGGGTCATCGGCTCAGCTTCAGCCGCTACATGATGTACCGCTCCTCGGTGAATCAGCCGCCTGAGTACGACAGCAACATCACCTTTACCTTCAACCTGTTGGGCCTCGGTACGAATCTAGGCATCGGGCATACCGAAGGTGGCGGTGGCGGCAGCTCTCTGGGCTATGGCAACCCGTTTACCCTGAAAAACTAACCGGCATTTAAGACTAGTAGTTACGAGTTTTGGAAATCACCATGAAAAAATGGAAATTGTGTCTTGTTAACCTGCTCCTTATTCCACAACTGGCGTTTGCTGCGCCGTCTGAGCTGGACCAGGTCGTTGCAGTGGTTAATGACGGCGTCATTCTGAAAAGTGACGTTGACAGTATGCACCGCACAGTGGAAAAAAATGCCGTATCCCAGGGGCAGACATTGCCTCCTGAGAAGGAACTGAATAATCAGATCGTAGAGCGCCTGATTACTGAAGAGCTGCAATACCAGCAGGCCGAAAAGATGGGAATCCGCATTGATGATCCCCGGCTTGACCAGGCAATCAGCAAAATTGCCAAAGACAACAACGAAAGTGTCGAAGCCCTTCGCCAGTCCGTGACCAAAGAAGGCACCAGTTGGGCAACCTACCGCGAACAACTGCGCAAGGAAATTGCCATGCTGAGGCGCGAAATGCCAACGTGCGCCGCCGAATCAACATCCTTCCCCAAGAGGTCGACACGCTTGCAGCACAGTTGAACAAAAAGAACCAGGCTCAGGTGACATATCACCTTGAGCATATCCAGCTGACGCTGAGTGACGATGCCGATGCCACCGAGCGCAAAGCTGTTGCAGATGAAGCCGATGACCTGGTCAGACAGCTGAAAAACGGGGCTGATTTTGCCAGCCTTGCACTGCGTTACTCCAAAGGGCCTAAAGCGTTCCAGGGCGGTGACTGGGGGTGGATGCGCCTTGAAGAGATGCCGACCATTTTTGCTGACCAGATTGGTGCTCACGGCAACGGTGCCATCATCGGACCTTTCCGCAGTGGCGTGGGATACCATATCCTGAAAATTGCCGGTGTTAAGGGACTGGAAACCGTTGCAGTGACCGAAACCAAGGCTCGCCATATTCTGATTAAGCCATCTATCATCCTGAGCGATGACATGGCGAAAAAAGAACTGGAAGGCATGGTAAAAGATATCAAATCAGGCCGTAAGAGCTTTGCTGACCTTGCCAAGCAATACAGCCAAGACCCAGGTTCTGCTACCAACGGTGGTGAACTGGGATGCAGACATCAGACATTTATGTGCCAGAATTTAAGGAACAGGTCGACACGCTGCCGGTAGGCAAAATCAGTGAGCCATTTAAAACCGTCCACGGTTGGCACATTGTTGAAGTAGAAGGCCGCCGACAGGTAGACCGCACGGATGCGGCAGTAAAGAATCGCGCTTATAACCTGCTGTTCCGTCGTAAATTCAACGAGGAAGCCCAAGCGTGGCTGCAAGAGCTGCGTGCCGGTGCTTACGTGGAAATGATGGGAGAGGACAACAGTGCCCGTTAAACGTATTGCCATAACGCCAGGGGAACCGGCCGGCATTGGCCCGGACCTGATTTTATCCCTGGCAGGACAGGACTGGCCCCATGAACTGGTAATCATTGCCAGCCAGGCTTTGCTGGAAGACAGGGCAAAAAGTCTGGGAGTTGACCTGAGCTTTGTCAGCTACAACGAAAATGCCTCTCCGCAACCCTCGCGCAAGGGCACCCTGGTAGTGGATGACATTCCGCTTGGCGGCGACGTCAAACCCGGTGAGCTCAATGAGCAAAATGGCCGCTATGTCCTTGATACACTGACCCGCGCCGCAGAAGGTAACATGGCAGGCGAGTTTGATGCGGTGGTTACCGGGCCGGTACACAAAGGCATTATTAACCGGGCGGGCGTTTCTTTCAGTGGTCACACCGAATTTTTTGCCCAGCACAGCAATACCAATGATGTGGTGATGATGCTGGCTACCGAAGGCCTCCGGGTTGCACTGGTTACCACACACCTGCCACTTGCCTATGTTGCCAAAGCCATCACCGCCGAGCGCCTGGACAAAATCATCACGATCCTGAATGACGACCTGAAAACCAAGTTCGGCATCGCGACACCCAAAATTTATGTTTGTGGCCTTAACCCGCACGCAGGGGAAGACGGTCACCTTGGCAGGGAAGAGATTGATGTTATCATTCCCGCCCTCGACAAACTGCGTGAACAAGGCTGGACTTAGTTGGCCCACTGCCCGCCGATACCCTTTTCCAGGAGAAATATCTGAAAGAGGCGGATGCGGTGCTGGCGATGTATCACGACCAGGGATTACCGGTGTTGAAGTACAAAGGATTTGGTAAATCAGTCAATATCACACTGGGTTTGCCGTTTATCCGTACCTCAGTCGATCACGGAACCGCGCTTGAACTTGCCGGAACCGGGAAAGCTGATGCGGGCAGCCTGCGAACCGCACTCTCACACGCTATCCAACTGGTAGACAAACAAGCATGAGTGACAACGTCCATTTAGGCCACCGCGCCCGTAAGCGCTTTGGCCAGAACTTTTTGAACGACCCATTTATCATTGATGGTATCGTCAGTGCCATCAATCCAAGACCGGGTCAGAACCTGCTGGAAATCGGCCCGGGCCTTGGCGCCCTGACAGAGCCGGTTGCCGCCCAGGTCGACAAACTGACAGTGGTTGAGCTTGACCGCGATCTGGCCGAGCGACTGCGCCATCACCCTAAACTGAAAGACAAGCTGACCATTCACGAAGCGATGCCATGCGCTTCGATTTCAGTGAACTGGCCAAGCCTGAAAACAAGCTGCGCGTATTCGGTAACCTGCCTTACAACGTATCTACTCCGCTGATGTTCCACCTTTTCAGCTATGCTGACAGTATTGCGGACATGCACTTTATGTTGCAAAAAGAGGTGGTTAACCGTCTGGCAGCGGGTCCGGGCACTAAAGCGTACGGTCGTCTGACCGTGATGGCACAATACTACTGCAAAGTCGTACCGGTTCTGGAAGTACCGCCAGAGTCTTTTAAACCGGCACCAAAAGTGGACTCAGCGGTTGTACGTCTGGTTCCCCATGACACACTGCCTCACCCGGCAACCAACCTGAAATGGCTGGACCGTGTTTGCCGTGAAGCTTCAACCAACGCCGCAAAACAGTGCGTAACTGCTTCAAGAGCCTGGTTGATACAGAAACGCTGGAAAGCCTCGGTATCAAACCGGATATGCGCCCTGAAAACCTGACTCTGGGGCAGTTTGTTGCATTGGCAAACTGGCTGGACGCCAACCACCAGAGCTGAATTTTGGATTAAACACTGACAAGGATGCTATGGAAAAAGCCAATATTCAGATCCACGTTGTCACCCACTTTGTGGAAGAACAGTCGGATCCGGAAAATGAACGTTATGTGTTTTCTTACACCATAACCATTTCCAACCTCGGCACAGCATCGGCGCAGCTCCTGCGCCGGCAATGGCTGATAACGGACGCCAACGGCAAAAAGATGTCAGTGGAAGGTGAAGGTGTGGTTGGTGAGCAGCCACACCTCTCTCCCGGCAGCCAATACTCCTATACCAGCGGAACGGTTATTGAAACACCGATGGGTGTCATGCAGGGCCGCTATACCATGGTGGATGAAGCAGGCCGCGAATTCGAAACCGAAATATCCCCTTTCCGCCTGGCCATTCCCAATATCATTCATTAACTGAAGGTACACCTTGGCAACCTATCTGATTGGCGATATCCATGGCTGCTACCAGGACCTGCGCAAGCTCCTGGATACGGCCGGTTTCTCGCCGGAAACTGATACGCTCTATCTGGCTGGCGACCTGGTAGCCCGGGGGCCGGACTCCCTTTCGACACTGCGCTTTGTACGCGATCTCGGCAGCAGTGCAAGGACGGTTCTCGGCAACCATGACCTGCACATGCTGGCAGTCTATGCCGGCGTCCATAAGATAAAGGACAAAGACAAAACCCGCCCGGTATACGATGCCCCAGACTGTGATGAGCTGATGACATGGCTTCGCCAGCAACCGCTCCTCATCCATGAATCGATGCCGAACAGCCAATATCCGGGGTTTATCCTGACCCATGCCGGCCTTTCACCCCAGTGGGACAGAGAGACAGCCAAAGCCTGTGCAAGCGAAGTGGAATCGGTTCTCAAAAGTGATGACTGGCAGTGGCTTATCCGGGAGATGTACGCCAACGAACCGGCACAGTGGTCACCATCACTAAAGGGCATTAACCGCTACCGTTACATCATTAACGCCCTCACAAGGATGCGTTTCTGTTTCCCTGATGCTTCCCTTGATATGGACTGCAAGTTGCCACCTGAGCAGGTCACAGACGGCTCTCTGGAACCCTGGTTTAAGCTTCCTGGGCGTATGCCTGTGGAGGAATGCCTGGTATTCGGGCATTGGGCGGCCCTTGGCGGCACGCTCGATAACGGACTGGCAGGCCTCGATACCGGTTGTGTGTGGGGTGGAAGCCTGACCATGCTGAGATGGGAAGACATGGCATTGTTCTCCCTGCCTTGCCCTGCCGATAAACGTAAATAAACACTATTCAGGGCAGCTTCCTGGTTGCCCTTGCGCCTTTCCTGCTGATTGTTCAAGCAACAAAATCGATAGATTACATTGACATACTGCCCGTTGAGCCGCACTGCACCCGGCGTATATTGGATTGCAAGAAGACAAAACGATGCATACATCGTTAGGAGAAATTATGTCAGTAAATCATCAACATAACGCGGAAGAGATGTCAGAGAAAATGGCCCACCGCTACCCGGGTGAAGAGCATCACGCACACGATACACGCCATAATGAATTCCGTGAGCATGAAAAGAGCCACCCGCATACCCAGCACGGTGGTAACCCTGAAGGCCACAAGCATGCCGTGCCTGAACACCACCACCATGAAAATTGCTGTGGCAAGCACCATAAAACCAAAGAGCATGACCACAAAGGTCATTCCCGTGAGCACCACAAAACCGGTCATCACGAGTAAACCAGCTGGATTAACCTGCTGATCAGCCCGGTTGGCAGAGGCATCCCAAAGACTTTTCCGGTGGGTCTTTCTTCTCCCTCACCACGTCAGGAAAGAAACTGCCGGAGAACGAAAAACGCAGCCACGAGGCTGCGTTTTTCGTTGTAAGACCGGTTACTGAACCCTGTCGAAAATGGTGAATTCCATATCAAACCGGTTTTTCTCATCAGACGTAAAATGCTCGCTGAAAGTCTGCTCCCAGCCGTCCCCCCAGTCAGGAAATGCGGTGTCACCATCAAGCTCAGCATCAACAAATGTCAGGTAAAGACATTGCGCCAGAGGCAGGAAAGTTTGGTAAATTGAGCCGCCGCCGATAACCATCAGCTCATCAACACTGCCGGCTGCCTCAATGGCAGCTTCCGGGCTTTTTACTACGGTAATACCATCCGACGTGAATGCCGGATCGCGGCTTATGACGATATTCTGCCGCCCCGGGAGTGGCCGACCAATCGATTCAAATGTTTTGCGGCCCATTACCACAGGCTTGCCCAGGGTCTGGCGTTTGAACCACGCAAAATCAGCCGGCAAGTGCCACGGCATCTGGTTATCCATACCAATAATTCGGTTCTTTGCCATCGCGGCAATCATGCTGATTTTCAAACTCTTCTCCCGGATTGTCATATCACTGGACGTCGACGATAAAACAGCAGTCCCGGCATCGCAAGGCCAATAGCCAGTGCAGCAATGATAAACAGCGCCTTGAGGAAATTATCCACCATGGCTCCGAGCAGTTCCGGCGTATAGCCACGGTGGTTTATCTCTACCAACGCAATCATTGCCTTGTAAGCGAACACCCCGGGCACCATGGGGATCATCGCAGCAACGGTAAACACTTTGGGGTGAGCGACAAACCGCCTTGACCAGTAAATCCCGACCATACCGACAGTTGTTGCGGCTACCAGTGTCGCCCATTCAATCGACACACCATAATGCATCAGCAAAAAGCGCAGGCCGTGGCCAAGCGCCCCGCCGATGGCGCAATACTTGAGTGCCCGTTTGGGAACATTGAAAACCAGCGCAAAACCAACCGCAGGAATGGCTGCAAAGAACATATCATTAAGAAGTGCCAACAACAGGTTCATACCCACCCCCAGGCACCGATCAGGTTCATGGCTCCAATAATGCCAAGGCAGGTTGAAAGCGTCAGCAGGCTGGCAAACACCCAACGCGCAATACCCATATTGACGTACCCCTTAACCATGTCAGACACCGCATTGATAAGCGGAAAACCCGGCACAAGCATTAACACCGCCGACGCCATCGCAATAAAAGGCTGGTTTCCAGTGTTGAAGACTTCCGCAAGTCCGGCAACAGAGGTGGTGACAAAAGCGGTCACCCCAAAATTCAGAAGTGGATTGAAGTGGCGATGGGCGAACTCCTGCCGGACGATCATCCCGATCGATGAGGCGACAAAGGTAACTGCAAAGATCATCCAGTCCCCACCAGCCAAACGGCTGAAGCTGGCACATGACAACCCGATCATCAACACCACCAACCAGCGGTTGTACCTGAGCGGCCTGATCCTCTCCAGGCGTTTTCTGGCCCCGGCAAAATCAAGTATGCCTTTCTCCACCATAATGACGGTGCGCTGGACCTCGCTCACTACATGCATGTTGATCCCTCTGTCCGGGCTGCGCCGGGCGGTGGTGATGCAATGATCTTCGGTCAGGGTGGTAACCACCATAGAGCTGGCGGAAAGGGAAATTTCTACGCTGTCGAGACCAAGCGCCTCACCAATCCTGCAACTGAGGTCAGCCACAAGACGGCTTTCTGCACCATGCTGGAGCAGCATTTGGCCGGTTTTGATTACCAGGCGGGAAATATCGCGTTGAGCCGATTCGTCGAAACGCGCTGTCATCGGAAGTGTCCTTTCTCCGGAATTAACTACAGAGCAATCGTTATATCACTTTGCTGAATAGAAAGCCTGAGCCAGATCAGGCCGGTACAAAAAAGCCGCCAGAATAATCAGGCGGCTTTATGTCAAACGTACAGAGCAGGATTATGGCTTGTAGATGATTTCGACGTCATAGTCGTCTTCATCCCAGTCATCCCAATCGTCATCGTCCCCATCGTAATCTGGGTTACGCATGGCGCGCTCGTGGTAGTCATCCCACTTGAACTCGACCTTGTCAGATTCCTGCTCTTCCACCACTTTGGCTTCCACAGGCAGAGACTCGATAAAGGTCATCAGTTCCAGCACCAGCGGCTGTACATTCTTGCGGCTCAGGGCAGAAATGCAATAGTACTTACCATCCCACTCCAGCGCTTTACAAACGCGGTCAATCACGTCCTGAAGGGCTTCCTCGTCCAGCATCTCAACTTTGTTGAATACTAACCAACGAGGTTTGTCTGCCAGCTTTTCGCTGTAAGTGTTCAGCTCTTCAAGGATGATCTTCGCATTCTCAGCAGGATCCGAACCGTCAATCGGCGCTACATCGATCATATGAAGCAGCACACGGCAACGCTCAAGATGTTTCAGGAAGCGAATACCCAGGCCGGCACCTTCCGATGCACCTTCAATCAGACCGGGGATGTCTGCAACCACAAAACTCTTTTCGGCAGACACGCGAACCACACCCAGGCTTGGTACCAACGTGGTAAACGGATAATCCGCCACTTTTGGCTTTGCGGCAGAAACCGCGCGGATGAAGGTAGACTTACCCGCGTTTGGCAGGCCCAGCATACCGACGTCAGCGAGCAGGAGAAGCTCCAGGCGCAGATGACGTATCTCACCCTTGGTACCCATGGTACGTTTGCGTGGTGCGCGGTTTACAGACGATTTAAAGCGGGTATTACCCAGACCGTGGAAACCACCCTTGGCGACCATGATTTTCACACCATGGTGGGTCAGGTCGGCAATGACTTCGCCGGTATCTTCGTCAACCGCACGGGTACCGACAGGCACGCGCAGGATTCTGTCTTCACCACGCTTACCGGTACAGTTACCACCGCTGCCGTTCTCACCGCGGCTCGCCGCGTAGAAACGTTCAAAACGGTAGTCAATCAGGGTGTTGAGGTTTTCATCGGCAACCAGATATACATCGCCGCCATCACCACCGTCACCACCGTCTGGACCACCTTTAGGGACGTACTTTTCGCGGCGGAAGCTCACCACGCCGTTACCACCGTCACCAGCGTCTACTTTGATGACCGCTTCATCGACAAATTTCATTTTCTTCTCCACGCCAGCACGCCGGATGCAGCGGCGAACAGGTCGCTGACCTTCTGCTGCGTCGGCGTTTCAAAACTCGATTTTAACCCGGGTATTGTAATGATCTTAGGCGAGATTCCCATCACAAGATTGCTCTTTACTGGGAATGAAGCAAGATTCCGGGCCGGACTCAGGGGAGCCCATAAATAAAAAGCCCCGCCATATAGGCAGGGCTTTCGAATCTTTCGCGTCGTTCTGAATTATTCAGATTCGATGCTTACGAACTTACGGTTCTTAGGACCTTTAGTTTCGAACTTAACCTTACCGTCGGTCAGTGCGAACAGAGTGTGGTCTTTACCGCAGCCTACGTTAGTACCAGCGTGGAACTTAGTGCCGCGCTGACGAACGATGATGTTACCAGCCAGAACTGATTCACCACCGAAACGCTTAACACCCAGGCGTTTGCTTTCTGAATCGCGACCGTTACGAGTAGAACCGCCAGCTTTTTTGTGTGCCATCTCAGTGCTCTCCTAATTACGCGTTGATGCCAGTGATTTTCACTTCAGTGAACCACTGACGGTGGCCCATCTGCTTGCGAGAATGCTTACGACGACGGAACTTAACGATCTTCACTTTGTCGCCACGGCCGTGAGTAACTACTTCAGCAGTCACTTTGCCGCCATCAACGAAAGGTGCGCCAACTTTTACGTCGTCGCCGTTGGCAACCAGCATTACTTTATCGAATTCGATAGCAGCGCCAGTTTCAACGTCAAGCTTTTCCAAGCGAATAGTTTGGCCTTCGCTTACTCGGTGTTGTTTACCACCACTTTGGAAAACAGCGTACATGTTTAACTCCGCATTTCCGCACAGCCCTTCGATGTCGAATTTGGTCATAAAATACACGACAAGGGGGTGCGCATATAATTCATCAATAGGGCGCGAATTCTAAGGTAATATTTGCAATCTGGCAAGAGATTATACAAAGAAAAATGGTGAAAACCTGCACAGCGCTTTCGGTATCACCAAATTGGAAGTTGGTTACTGTGTAGAAACCATGGTTTTAGTGTAATATCCTCGCCTAATTACCCAGGGGAGACCCTCTTCAACCTTTGTGCCGGATATTGTGAATGGATTTTAAAGCTATCCAAAGTCTCGTCGATACCGACATGGCCGAGGTCAACGCCAAGATTCTCGCCCAACTGAACTCTGATGTCGCGCTGATTAACCAACTGGGCTTTTACATCGTCAGTGGCGGGGGCAAACGCATCCGCCCGATGCTGGCTGTGCTGTCAGCGAAGGCGCTCGGATATCAGGGTGACAAACACACCACCGCTGCTGCGTTTATCGAATTCATTCACACCGCAACGCTGCTGCACGACGATGTGGTGGACGAATCCAATATGCGCCGTGGAAAAGCAACGGCAAACGCGACATTTGGCAACGCTGCAGCTGTGCTGGTCGGAGACTACATTTACACCCGCTCTTTTCAGATGATGACCAGCCTTAGATCTTTGAGGATCCTTGATCTGATGAGCGAGGCAACCAATGTGATCGCCGAAGGTGAAGTTCAGCAGTTAATGAACTGTAACGACCCTGATACCACTGAACAGAGCTATATGCAGGTTATTTACTCTAAGACTGCACGCCTGTTTGAAGCAGCGACCCAAATGGGTGCCATCATCTGCGAAAGCGATGAAATCATTGAAAAGGCGATGCAGGATTACGGACGCTACCTCGGCACAGCATTCCAGCTCGTTGACGATGTCATGGACTACGTGGCTGACGGAAAGGAAATGGGCAAGAACGTGGTGATGACCTTGCTGAAGGCAAACCAACCCTGCCACTGCTGCATGCTATGGTGAATGGCACAGAGGAAGAGCGCCAGATGATCCGTCAGGCGATCGAAAACGGCAACGGCCTCGACAAGCTTGATCCTATTCTGGCCTGTATGAAGCGAGTGGGATCGCTGGAGTACACCCAGCAGCGCGCCGAAGAAGAAGCAGCCAAAGCAGTCGCCTCACTTGATTCGATCCCGGATTCAGACTTCAAAGAAGCAATGATCGCGCTGGCGCATATCTCAGTACATCGCCGGAGTTAACTCGGGTTTTGCCCCACTCAGCACATATACAAAAAAGGCTCGCTAATGCGAGCCTTTTTACTATCTTGGTGAAGCTTACTTCACAAACTCCTCGCCGATTTTGATGTCGTTACGAAGGGTTTCCAGCATGTCATTCAGTGCTTTTTCTTCAAACGCACTCAGTGGGCCGTGATCCAGGATCTCTTCCACACCGTCCTTGCCGAGGCGAACAGGTTGTGCGAAGAAACGGGCATACTTGCCATCACCTTCAACGTAAGCACACTCAACCACGTCCTGGTCACCCTGAAGGGCGCGAACCAGAGACAGGCCGAAACGGCAAGCTGCCTGACCCATAGACAGGGTTGCAGAACCGCCACCCGCCTTGGCTTCAACAACTTCAGTACCTGCGTTTTGAATGCGAGGAGTCAGGGCAGCGACTTCTTCGTCAGTGAAGGTCACACCTTCAACCTGAGACAGCAGAGGCAGGATGGTTACACCAGAGTGACCACCGATTACTGGTACACGAACCTGGCCTGGATCTTTGTCTTTCAGCTCAGCAACAAAGGTTTCAGAGCGGATGATATCCAGGGTAGTAACACCGAACAGGCGACGCTTGTCGTAAACACCTTTCTGCTTCAGCACTTCTGCCGCAATCGCAACAGTTGTGTTAACAGGTTGGTAATAATGCCAACCAGTGCCTTAGGGCAAACATCAGCAATGCGCTCAGCCAGAGACTTAACGATCCCGGCGTTAACATTGAACAGGTCAGAACGATCCATACCTGGTTTACGCGCAACACCGGCAGAAATCAGAACCACATCCGCACCTTCCAGTGCAGGTGTTGGATCTTCACCGCTGTAACCCTTGATAGACACAGGTGTAGGGATGTGGCTCAGGTCCACAGCAACACCGGGAGTGACAGGGGCAATGTCGTAGAGTGCGAGGTCAGAACCGGCTGGAAGGCGGTTTTTCAGAAGCAGGGCCAAAGCCTGGCCGATGCCACCAGCGGCACCAATCACGGCAACTTTCATTTATGTTCTCCTTTACATAATTTTTTTATTTTTCGACCTGGTCAAAACGGTATAGGAAGCAGTACACAAACTCAATCTGTTCCCTATCTGTTTGCGACATCACGCAGATGATATTCGGCTCCCGACCCGCCCTCAAGTAGGACAGGCTGATGTTCTACTCAACGTCTCAATTTTTGATAATTGATGAATAAATCATCGAAAAATTGGTGATTCAGTCAGCACTTTGTCAGGGGCCTATTTGCACTTCTTTGAATGAATATGCAAAAATGCCAGCACTTAGGGGTTCGTTTGAGAGTGACTATGCGTAGCTCGGATAAACAAGACCAATTGGTCAAAGCATTTAAAGCGCTGTTAAAAGAAGAAAAATTCAGCTCACAGGGTGAGATCGTTGAAGCGCT
Source organism: Photobacterium sp. JCM 19050 (assembly GCA_001310455.1). GTDB lineage: Bacteria > Pseudomonadota > Gammaproteobacteria > Enterobacterales > Vibrionaceae > Parasalinivibrio. The sequence goes on along the minus strand of BAXG01000024.1, from coordinate 30,045 downwards.
GAAAAGCGAAGGTTTTGACGGGATCAACCAATCTAAAGTGTCACGGATGCTTACAAAATTTGGTGCTGTGCGCACGCGCAACGCCAAAATGGAAATGGTCTATTGCCTACCGGTTGAACTGGGTGTGCCGACAACCTCAAGCCCGCTGAAAGAGCTGGTTATGGATATCGACCACAATGAATCTCTGGTGGTGATTCATACCGGTCCGGGTGCGGCTCAGTTGATTGCTCGCCTGCTTGATTCTTTGGGAAAAGCCGAAGGTATTCTGGGTGTGGTTGCCGGTGATGACACCATTTTCATCACACCGACACTGGGCACGCCAACAGAAGAGTTGTTCAGTGCGGTTTGCGAGCTTTTTGACTATACCCGCTAAAAACCTAGATTCACCTGCTAAAATCTCAAAACCCCGCTCCTACTGCGGGGTTTTTTAACGCTTTTTCTCTCCGCTCAAATCATTCCAACCTTAATACGCTGGTATATTTTAGAGACACATTACGTATCTTTTGGCCATTTGCCGCAGTTAATGTTAAAAAGTTTTTAATTATTGGTTTAAAGTTTGCTAGGATTGCTTTCAGGTCTGGCTGAAGAAGATTGTTGTCAGGGCATGGACCTCTTTCGAAATTTTATGCTCGACTTTGTACCGATCTGACTGATTCATTGCTTATTTCGACTGACGAACCAGTCCAATTGGTATTACGGTGACCCAAACTTTCCGTCAACAGGCTGACCACTAATAACAACAAAATTGCCCTGCAATAAAGGATGTTTGCATGACAAATACAACGAACACCTCCTCCGATGTTCAAGACATGGTTGCACAAGCAGACACAGGTGCCCGAAACCCCGGGGGGATACCGGGAAAAATACTGTGGTTTGTCCCGCTTTGCTGGTCGCTCTTCCAGCTCTGGTATGCATCACCCCTTCCCTATATTTTGGATATCGGTAAATTCAACAACACAGAAGCACGCTCTATCCACCTCGCTTTTGCTGTGTTTCTTGCATTTACCGCCTATCCGGCACTGAGCCGTTCACCACGGGACAGAATCCCCGCTCTGGATTGGGCACTGGCATTTGCAGGCAGTTTTTCTGCGGCTTACCTCTATATCTTCTATGCGGAGCTGGCTGACAGGCCGGTGCACCAACCCAATTGGATGTGATTGTCGCCGCCGGCGGCATGATACTGCTGCTCGAAGCAACCCGCCGGGCATTGGGGCCACCTCTGATGGTCGTTGCCGGTGTTTTCCTGCTGTATACCTTTGCCGGTCCTTACATGCCGGACGTGATTGCCCACAAGGGAGCAAGCCTTAACAAGGCAATGTCTCACCTTTGGCTGACAACCGAAGGGGTATTTGGTGTTGCCGTCGGGGTATCAACGTCTTTCGTCTTCCTGTTCGTGTTGTTCGGCGCACTGCTGGAACGTGCCGGAGCCGGGGCTTATTTCATCAAAGTCGCCTTTTCCCTGCTTGGCCATATGCGAGGGGGCCCGGCTAAAGCAGCAGTGGTGGCATCCGGTTTGTCCGGTCTGGTGTCCGGTTCATCTATCGCTAACGTAGTTACCACGGGCACCTTTACTATCCCACTGATGAAGCGGGTCGGTTTCCCGGCAACCAAGGCCGGTGCGGTCGAAGTAGCAGCTTCAACAAACGGCCAGCTCACACCGCCAATAATGGGGGCCGCCGCCTTCCTGATGGTGGAATATGTGGGTATTTCCTACGTTGAGGTCATTAAAGCGGCCTTGTTGCCAGCGCTGATTTCCTACGTTGCCCTGGTGTACATCGTTCACCTCGAAGCTTGCAAAGCCGGTATGACTGGGCTGCCACGCCGTCACAACCCGACGGTACTGCAAAGCCTGTTCTCGTTTATGACCGTCATCGTTGGCCTTATCGTGCTGAGTGCGGTGGTGTACTACGGTATCGGCTGGACCAAAGACCTGTTCGGTACGGCGGCAACGGTTATTATCGGGATTGCTGTTCTGGTGGCTTATATCGCCCTTGTCCGGTATTCGTCAAAATACCAGGACGATATGGACCTCACTGCAGATACGCTGGATGAAGTCCCTGAACCGGGCCCAACAGTGCGTTCCGGCCTTTATTTCCTGCTGCCTATCGTCGTGCTGGTGTGGTGCCTCACCGTTGAGCGCTTCTCCCGGGGCTCTCGGCGTTCTGGGCATCGCTGTTCATGGTCTTTATCGTGGTAACCCAAAGACCGTTACTAACCTTCTTCCGTGGCGACAACAATTTTGCTGAAGAGCTGAAAAACGGCCTGGTGGACATGCTGGAAGCCTTTGTCAGCGGCGCGCGGAACATGATTGGTATCGGCGTTGCAACGGCGGCTGCCGGTATTGTCGTTGGCGTGGTGACACTGACCGGTATCGGGCTTGTGATGACCGACTTTGTTGAGTTCATCTCCGGCGGCAGCATTATGCTTATGCTGCTTTTTACCGCCATTATCAGCCTGATCCTGGGCATGGGCCTGCCGACAACAGCAAACTACATCGTGGTCTCGACCTGATGGCTCCGGTCATTGTGACCCTTGGTGCCCAACATGGCCTGGTTATCCCGCTTATTGCGGTGCACCTGTTTGTGTTCTATTTCGGTATCCTTGCCGATGATACGCCGCCGGTTGGTCTTGCTGCATTTGCTGCGGCAGCTATCGCAAAAGCTGACCCTATCCGCACCGGTATCCAAGGCTTCACTTATGATATCCGGACAGCCATCCTGCCGTTTATGTTTATCTTCAACACCCAGCTTTTGATGATCGACATCGAAGGGCCGCTGCATCTGTTCTTGACGGTATTCTCAGCCACAGTTGCCATGTTGGTGTTCTCCGCGGCAACACAAGGGTGGTGGTTCACCCGCAACAAATGGTGGGAAACACTGTTGTTGCTGTTAGTCACTTTCTCCCTTTTCCGTCCGGGCTTCTGGTGGGATCAGATTTACGCGCCTTCCACATCTCATCCGGGCTCAGCGATCTTCCAGGTTGCTGAAGATACGCCGGCTGGCCACACGCTGGATCTGCGTGTATCCGGAGAAAACTTCGATGGGGACCAGGTTTCCAAGCTGGTCAGGCTTCCGGTCAATCAGGATCTGACGTCGGGGTCTGAGCGCGTGACTGCAACCGGCCTTGAGCTTCGGGAAGAAGACGGCACCCTGCTTGTCGACATGATTGCATTCGGCAGTGACGCAGAGCGGGTGGGTATCGACTTTGACTGGAAGATCGATGAGGTCATAGTGGCAAATGATCGACCAATGAAGGAGTGGGTCTTTGTACCAACTGTTATTGCTTGGCCTGATGGCCTGGAACCAGCGTCGCCGGGCGAAAGCCTGAGTCTGTTCATCCCGGGCAAAAGCCCGGGGTTTGTTGTCTGACAACGAGAAACCCTATGTATAAACATATACTTGTACCGGTAGATTTGAACGACACCGAATTTGCCAAGCTGGCAGTCAAACATGCAATCTGGCTGGCCTCCAAAAGCCGCAATGCCACGGTGCACTTCCTCACCGTTTTACCCGGTGTACACAACGCGATGGTCGCATCATACTTCCCCAAAGATGCCGCGCTGAAAATGAAGAAGGATCTGAAACAGCAACTGGCGAAATTTGCCGCCGACTGTGTTCCGGAAGAGTTGCTGTATGACTACGACATCCAGGAAGGAAAGCCTTACAAAGCTATCCTCCGGGAAGCGGATCGCAAGGGATGTGATCTTATCGTGATGCCAAGCCACAAGCGCAGCAAAGTGGACAAAATGGTCATCGGCTCTGTCGCCGAGCGGGTGCTGGCAAGTTCCCCAATACCGGTTCTGGTTATCAAACCCGGTGAAGAAGATTAAGTTGGCAGAAAAAGCCCGGCATTCGCATCCGGGCTTTGTTTGTTTACTCTCGATTTCTCAGCTTCGCTGATCGTAACCCCAGCGTGGTACCAAACCCTGTTCCACACCAAGATGGTCAAGCACCCTGGCAACCATAAAGTCCACAAGATCTTCGACGGATTTGGGCTGGTGATAGAAACCCGGAGCCGCTGGCATAATGGTGACGCCCATTTTTGACAGCTTCAGCATATTCTCCAGGTGCAGTGTGGAAAACGGGGTCTCGCGCACCACCATCAAAAGCTGGCCGCGCTCTTTTAGCACCACATCTGCCGCACGTTCAATCAGGTTATCCGACATACCATGTGCCACGGCAGCAAGCGTTCCTGCCGAGCAGGGGCAAACCACCATCTGTTTCGGAGCCGCCGAGCCGGATGCGACCGGGGAAAACCAGTCTTCCTTACCACATACTTCGAGTTTTTCAGCATCACAACCCAGGAGTGCAACCAGCGCTTGCTTTGCTGCATCCGGGCCGGCCGGCAGCTTCAGGTTATGTTCGGTTGCCAGTACTACCCGGGCCGCAGAAGAGATCAAAAGGTAAACGTGGTAATCCGCTGCCAATAAACACTCAAGCAGGCGAAGGCCATAAGGTGCGCCGGATGCACCGGTCCAGGCGAGCGTAATACGTTTTTCTTTCGACATTTATGCACATTCCTTTTCTTTCAGCGCATCCAGCAACTTACCGTGGATGCCACCAAAACCACCGTTACTCATCACCAGTATGGCATCATCCGGCCGGGCTTCAGCAACGACTGCGGTAACCAAGGAATCAATGTCATCACTGGTAAACGCCTGCTGGGCGCACTGATCCGCTATCTCCTTAACTGACCAGGGGATATTACCCGGCTGGAACAGGAACACTTCGTCTGCCTCCGCAAGGGAAGGAGCCAGATCGTCCTTGTGAACACCCAGTTTCATGGTGTTTGACCGAGGCTCCAGCACAGCCAGTATACGTCCGGCAGTTTTCTTCGCCTTCAAACCTGCCAGCGTGGTTTCAATGGCAGTCGGGTGATGGCAAAATCGTCATAAACATCGATACCTGCCACGGTGCCTTTTAGCTCCATACGGCGTTTGGTATTGATAAAGCGTCCAAGCGCTTCACAGGCCAGCTCCGGTGTCACACCGACATGGCGAGCCGCCGCGATGGCAACCAGCGCATTGTTGACGTTGTGCTCCCCCATCAGGTCCCAGTCAACAGTACCGACTTTCCTGCCCTCAAAGATCACATCAAACTCGCTGCCGTCCGCTTTGTATTTTACGGCCTGCCAATCGCCGTTATCTCCGGAGAACTCTTTTTCACTCCAGCAGCCCATCTCAAGCGTGTCTGCTACATTGGTATCTGCGGCAGGGGAAATAATGCGTCCGATGGATGGTACAGTGCGTACCAGATGGTGGAATTGCTTTTTGATCGCAGACAGATCTTCAAAAATGTCGGCATGATCAAATTCAATATTATTAATAACCAGCGTTTTAGGATGGTAATGGACAAACTTAGAACGCTTGTCGAAGAAAGCACTGTCGTACTCATCCGCTTCTACCACGAAGAAAGGTGACCCGCCTAACCGTGCAGAAACATTGAAGTTTCCTGGCACGCCGCCAATCAGGTATCCCGGCTCATAACCGCAATCTTCCAGGATCCAGGTCAGCATACTTGCGGTGGTTGTCTTGCCATGGGTACCGGCGACAGCCAACACCCAGCGATCCTGGAGCAGGTTTTCAAGCAACCACTGAGGGCCGGAAATGTAGCGGAGATTGTTATTCAGTACATACTCAACACAAGGGTTGCCGCGGCTCATTGCGTTACCCACCACCACCACATCCGGTGCCGGGTTTAATTGTGACGGGTCATATCCTTCAATAATTTCAATGCCTTGAGATTCAAGCATGGTACTCATTGGAGGGTAAACATTGGCATCACTGCCGGTAACTTTGTGTCCAAGTTGGCGTGCAAGAACGGCAATGCCACCCATAAACGTGCCGCAGATTCCTAGAATATGTAAGTGCATAGAGTCCACTCAGAATGCGTTCCAGACATCCCTTTATCACAGGAATGTTACTTCGTTACGAATAAAAAGATCTTTGCTATACAATCGGATAGCGTCGAAAACAACAAAGGTGTGACCTAATGAATAGGTCCGACAATAATGACGAATTTTGTTTGTGCGGCAACAGATTAGCATGATTTGAATCGCGCAGCCCGTTTCCAGCCAATGAAAAATAACGAGACAATTACAAGGAATTACCATGCCTAACATGAAAACGCTTGGTGAGTTTATTGTTGAAAAGCAGAGTGAGTTCCCTCACGCCAGTGGCGAGCTCTCATCCTGCTCTCCTCCATCCGCCTCGCGGCGAAAATTGTAAACCGTGAAATCAACAAAGCCGGATTGGTGGACATTCTTGGTGCAGCCGGTGATGAAAATGTCCAGGGTGAAGAGCAGCAAAAACTTGATGTGTACGCCAATGAAAAATTCAAGGCGGCCATGGAAGCCCGAGACCAGGTTTGCGGTATCGCCAGTGAGGAAGAAGACAGTGCGGTTGTCTTCAACAAGGACGTTAACCGAAATGCCAGATATGTCGTATTGATGGATCCGCTCGACGGCTCATCCAACATCGATGTCAATGTCTCCGTCGGCACCATTTTTTCTATCTACCGCCGGGTGACACCAGTCGGCACCGCCCCGACGGATGAAGATTTCCTCCAGCCGGGCAACAAGCAAATTGCAGCCGGATACGTCATTTACGGCTCCTCAACCATGCTGGTTATACAACCGGAAACGGCGTCCACGGCTTCACTTACGACCCGTCTCTCGGGGTGTTCTGCCTCTCCCATGAGAATATGACCATCCCTCAGGATGGCCGTATTTACTCCATCAACGAGGGTAACTACATCAAGTTCCCACTCGGGGTGAAGAAATACATCAAGTACTGCCAGGAAAATGTGCCGGAGGACAACCGTCCTTACACATCGCGCTATATCGGTTCCCTGGTTGCAGACTTCCACCGTAACCTGCTCAAAGGCGGCATGTACCTCTACCCAAGCACGGCTGCATATCCGAACGGAAAACTGCGCTTCTGTATGAATGCAACCCGATGGCTTTCCTGATTGAGCAAGCCGGTGGCCTTGCGTCTGACGGAGCCCGTCGCATCATGGATATCAAGCCAGAAGAACTGCACCAGCGCGTACCGTTCTTTGTAGGCTCAACCAACATGGTGAAGAAACTCGAAGCCTTTATGGAAGAGTACCCGGACGATCCGGAGTAACAGACCCGGTATAAATGGCCATACGTTGTCTGAGAGGAGCCCGGAGCGGCTCCTTTCTTTTTGTCTATAATCTCACCAGACTGATAAAAGGACCTTCGCCATGAGCCTCAGTCAAATTCCAGCAGGGATAAACATCCCGGAAGATATCTACGTCGTGATTGAAATTCCGGCCAATGCAGACCCGATAAAATACGAAGTCGACAAGGATACCGGCGCCGTGTTTGTCGACCGTTTTATGTCCACCCCGATGTTCTATCCCTGTAACTACGGCTACGTGAACCAGACCCTTTCCCTCGACGGCGACCCGGTTGATGTACTTGTACCCACACCTTACCCATTGGTGCCTGGCGCGGTTATCCGCTGCCGTCCGGTTGGTGTGCTCAAAATGACAGATGAATCCGGTGAGGATGCCAAGGTTGTGGCAGTACCTCATACAAAGCTCACCAAAGAGTACGACCACATTCAAGATGTTGATGATCTCCCTGAGCTGCTGAAAGCCCAGATTAAGCACTTTTTTGAACGCTACAAGGAACTGGAGCCCGGCAAGTGGGTAAAGGTAGACGGCTGGGAAAATGCAGAATCAGCCAAAGCAGAGATTTTGGCGTCATTTGAGAGAGCGAAGAAATAGCGAGTGGTTGTTAGTGAGTGGTGAGTAACGAGTAGCGAGTAGTGAGTAGTGAGTAGTGAGCGGAGAGTGGCGAGTGATGATGTCGCTGATAACTTTGTATTAACAGCGCTTTCTCACCACTCGCAACCGGTTATTTCCTTCCTTACTTGATATCGAACTGATACAGCAAGTCGACGGCGTTACTCAGGCCGGATACAGCTTCCAGGTAAAGGTTGCTCATCACCCGGTAGCGAAGGGTAAACTCACCCACCGCATTGAACAGCCCGACACCGTATTTGATTTGCAAGCCCGGAAGGATATAGCCGGATACTTCCACCTTCTGGTCATCTCCGGCTCCTGCTGTGTCCAGGCGAAGATCCTGGACACCAAACGCCTTGCCAATCTCACCCACCAGCTTGCCGCTTTGGGCAAGACCAAGACCGAGAAGCATGGAGCTCATGTTGGAATCCGATTCCCCGTCGAGGCTGCGACCGCGAAGCAGGTATGAAAGTGCTTCTGCCTGCGGCTTGGCCGGGTCAGAGAAAATATCGACCTTAGGTGAATCAGCAGGGCCGGTCACCCGGATACCAGCAATCACATCATCTTCCGTGCTTTCCGGGTTACGGATTGCCTCGATATTCAGGTAAGGCTGATCTGGCGGGCCACTGAAGAAAATCTTGCCGGTACGGATCTGAAGATCCTGCCCGAATGAGCGGTATGTACCGTCGACAAGGTTGATCTCGCCATTAATCAGCGGTCCCTGATCCTTATTCTGAACCCGGAGGTTACCAGCCAGTTGGGTCTGAAGGCCAAACGCTTCAAGGCGCACTTTGTCCTTAATCTGAACGTTGATATCCGCGTCAATGGCCAGTGGCACTTTATCCGCGTGGGTCACTGGTTCCAGTTTGTCATTAAGGATCACCAGATCGCTGGATGGGCTTACCGCAGACGCCGGCAGCTCTTCAACAATTATCGAGCCTTTGGGTACCACGACCGTTCCGGTAACCGTCGCCTTGCCCGGCACCGCTTTCAGTGTCAGGTTTGGCGTGACATACAGAGAGACCATCGGCGGAAGTTGTACTGCCAGTTCGTTGGCGTTGATATTGAGATTGGCAAGCCAGGCGTCCAGTTTTTGCCAGTCAGCGTCACCGGCAAGATTAAGGTCACCATCCGGCGTCACCAACTTACCATCGAGTTTGCCGTTGTCACCGTTAAACGCCAGCGCCAGCTTGCCACTGTTAATCAGGATCGGGGACAGCGTGGTATTGACCTTGATGCCGTCGATAACCAGTGAACCAAACACCGCCGGTTTCAGCATCGGGCCGTTAAAGGTCAGCCGGGCATTGACGTTGGATGCCAGCTCCGCTTCCGGCTCAACGACTGGGCCAAGGAATGCCAGGTCAATCTTGTCGATATCCAGCTTGCCCTTCACCTGACGGTTTTCAGAATTCAGGTTATCCAGTGTCAGGTTGCCGCTTATCTGTCCGTTGTCTGTGACCGGCAACAGCCAACGAGTATTCAGCACGTTATCTTTCAGGTCAGCATCCAGCTCAACGTCGTGCCAACCTACTGAGATTGGCACATCCAACTGCTGGGTAACCTGACCTTGGGGCAGTCTCACCCGGGCAGTCACAGAAGGCGCGGCATCAGGTGCCCAGGCCGCAACCACTGTTGCATCTGCTGTACCGGTGAGCTTTGTTTCCCTCGGCATATAAGGTTTTATCAGGTTGAAATCAAACGCGTTCAGCGCCAAAGAAGCGGCACCTTTTTCACCAACCTGGGCATCTTTGGTCAGGCAAAGCGAGCTTTTCCCCTGCTGCCAGCAGTGGGCAGCAACAGACGCCTGCTGGGTCTTGAAATCAAAGCCCAGTGCAGTGGCTTTGTTCAGCACCCATTCGCCAATCGGAGAGTCCAGCTCACTGGATTCCAGCGTGCCTTTCCAACCGGTCTTGCGGTTAAGGTGGCCGTCCAGAACCAGCTTCGCACCGGCAGGCTTGCCTTTAAGATCGAGGCTGAGACGATGGTTTGCCTCGCTGCCGGAAACGTCCAGCGTCAAGGATTTCAGGGTCACGGAATCCTGGTAAGCACCGTGCTCCGCCTCAACAACCAGCTTGCCGGATGCTGTCGGTAACGGGGTCACCTGCCCCTGGATCGACAAAGAATCCAGGCTGGCCTGGTTATCCCAGTCCACTTTATGCGCTTTCAGGTTAAGGCCAATATCCGGCGTTTTCATGGCGCCGGTGAACGAAACATTTCCGTCCACGGCACCTTTCAAACCCGGCACAGTGGCTGACAGTTCAGGAAAAGCGAGCCTGGCGCGGATATCCCAGTTTTTATCCAATTTGCCGTTAACCGTCAGGGTATTTGGCCCGTGGGCCAGTGACAACCCAGAGGTTTTAAGGGAAACATCCCCTTTCCCCCGAATGTCGCTGGCATCCAGGTTACCCTTGAGGTTCAGCGGATACTGGCGAAGCACACCGTCCACATCAAGCAATGGGACTTTCACCTGCCAGCCACCGGCAGATGTCAGGCGGCCGCTGGTGATGACCTTACCGCTGAGTTTCCCTTCCGCTTCGGGCCATTGTTGGCCGGGTTGGATATCAGCAAAGTCCAGTGCCGCGCCCCAGCTTACAGACGGGTCCCATATAACCCGGGCAGTTCCATCGAGCGTGCCTCCGAGGGTTGCCAGAGACAGCTTTGTCAGGTCAACCCTTTTCAGTGTGCCCTGCCCGTTGAGACCGGCATTAACGGTCGGGATAGTCTCCCCGGAAACCCGCCCCTTAAAACCAAACCGATAGGTATCAAGGGAACCTTTTGCAGTGAGCGTGAGGTTGTCCCCGGCAAAATCAGCTTTTTGCTGAATCGGCCACTGTACGTGCTGGCTGTCCAGCTTGAGGTTAAATGGCAGCGACGGGTCAAGTACATCCAGCTGGCCTTTCAATGCCGCCTTTAGGACACCATTCATACGGGCATCCAGTTTAAGCGCTGCCAGATCGCCAGATGCTTCCAGTGCCAGGGTATGCTTCTGGACAGGTGCCATCTTGATATCGACCTTTCCGCCCAGCGTCAGCGGGTAGTTGCCTTTGAGTGAGGCTGAGGCCTCCAACGCGACATTGGCTTCCGGGACATCCAGCTCAAGCTTTTTGACCGCAACCTCGTTGCCAGACGCTGTGGCACTCAGAGCAAGGCGCTTCACCTTATATGGGGTCGGTTTAAGCAGCTCAAAATCTGTGACCGTAAAGCGCTCTACATCCACAGAAAGCGGAATCCATACTTCCGGCAACACCAGTGGCTTGCCTCATCGGAGGCCGGCTTTTTCTCCGCAGTTTTCGCTTCCGGTTTGCTTTCAGCAAGGGAAAGCCGGATTCCATCCCACTGGGTTGGAGTAAGCACTAACTTGTCACCAGACATGCTGGCGCCGGATTCAAAGTGCTTCCAACTTACCTGGTTCCCGAGGATATCGAGTGAAATGTCATTCAGCACCAAGCCTTTCACTGCAACCGGCAGCGGCAGGCTGACAGAAGTCAACGGTTCAGACGGCGTTTCACTTTCAGGGGAAGGGGGCGGCAGTTGCGGCATACTGAATGTCACGCCATCCAGTTTCACCGCGTCCAGGCAAACCGCCGGGGTAAGCAAACACTTACCTCGCAGATTGATGTCAGCCTCCCGGACACCGGCTGTCATCAGGTCATCTTTATAGTGAATGCCTTTTAGGGTAAAGCCGCCAAGCAGTGCCCCTTCACTCTCCTCTACCCTGAAATCCGGCAGGGCTTGCTCTGCTCCCCACAGTGCCAGTTTAACGCCCACCGGGGTTGCCACGATCAGCGCAACCAGGCCAATCAGGATAAAAATGGTCAGAATAAGACCGAATGTCAGGCGCAAAAGCCAACGACTCATAGCTCAGGCCCCAAAGTAAAGTGGATCATGAATTCATCATTTTCGTTTTCAAAGCCGTGGGCAACGTCGAAACGCACCGGGCCGACCGGGGAAGCCCAGCGAATACCGAGGCCTGCGGACGTTTTCCAGTCTGGCGCGTTATCCCAGGCATCACCGGCATCGGTAAAGGCAGCCACCCACCAGTTGCCATAAACCCGGTATTGGTATTCAAGGGAACCCGTCGCCAGATAGCGGCCGCCGGCAAGTTGCCCGGAGGCATCCAGCGGAGAAATAGACTGGTATTTGTAGCCGCGGACGCTGTTGTCACCACCGGCGAAGAAACGCAGGGAAGGCGGCACTTTTTCAAAGTTATCCGTGTCCATCCAGCCGCCATTGACCCGGACAATGCCGCGATGGTTTTTGTTACCGCGGATCCAGGTAGTCTGCCCCATAAAGCGCACAATACTGATATCTGAACCCCAAAGTGGCTCACCCACTTCTAGGGTCAGGGATTGCTTATCCCCCCAGTACGGCATTACCCCGCCCCGTGCCCGGGTCCGGCTGAGGTTCACACCGGGCAGGATCAGGTTAGTGATGTTTTCATCAAGGCCCTGGGTATAGTCAGAGTAGAGCCAGCGGATAAAAATACTGCCCTGCCACTTGTTCTTGAGCGCCCAGTGTCGTGATGCTGACCCGGTCACTTCAAGGCTCTGCGTGTCATTTTGGTTGATGTTCTGCACACCGACCTGAGCAAGGAAATATTCCGTCAACACCCGGTCGAGCGGGATTTTATAACTTCCCTCCCAGGTCTGTTCCGGCTCAGACACAGAGAGGTTGCTGGAAAAGCTGTTACCACGGGCATTCACCCAGGGCTTTTTCCAGTTAAATTTCAGCCTTGGGCCAACATCGGTGGAGTAGCCAACACCCACTTCAAACTTGTTACGCGGAGCGGGCTCCAGCGCGACATCAACGGGAAGGACGTCGTCCTTTTCCCGCTCAAAAGGCGTGGTGATGGCGATGGAAGAGAACCAGCCGGTGCTCGAGAGGTTTTGGTTAAACTCCCCGAGCTTGATGACTTCGTAGTAATCCCCTTCTTTGAACGGAACCAGGTTAACCATACGGTCATCCCTGATCTGGCTGTTCTTGTAGGTCACCGCACCAAACTTGTAACGCTTTCCGCTGGCGAAATGGAGGCGAATGAATGCCTCATTCAGGCCGGGAGCCACTTCCAGCTTGCTAAGGGTAAACTCAGCATCGAAGTAGCCTTTTTTGAGGGCCAGATTACGAATGGAAGATTTGAGGGACTCATAGTTGCCCTGGTTAAGGATACTGCCAACTGTGGGCGCCGTTTTTTCCAGCGCGATGAAGTCCGGATCCTCCTCAGCCATGCCAGAGATCTGAAGATCAACTTCTTTGATACGTACAGGAATACCCGGATCAACCGTCACAGTGACATCAGCATCTTTGGCGGATGTCTGGTCGGTCACATCATATTTGATAGTCGGATTGAAATACCCAAGTGCCTGCAACGCCTTGCGGATCTCCTGCTCCAGTTGATCCTGGAACCGGCGGGTCAGCTGGTAGTCACGCTCCGGGATTGCATCCACATACACGTCAACGTTGTCTTTCAGTTCGCCTTCCAGACCCTGGATATCCAGATCGATACTGGCGTGACTCTGGAAAGGAAAAGACAACAGCAGGACAAACATACCTGCGCAGAATTTACTAAATTTCATTCAGGAGCATTGTGTCGTTTTAATGAAGGCGATTTTTTTCGACAGCATATTACTTATTGCGCGGCGTGATAAGAGAGTGAGCATATTATCTTTAGGAATTAGGACAGATAACCGTTAGCAGACCGATGTGACCTCCATTTCGCTAACAGCCCGGAAACAAAAAAGCTGCCATCGTGGCAGCTTTTCTGGCTTCGAAACCGGATTTTCAGGCAGGTGCCATCAGTTTTATCTGGGCATTCACTTCGCTCATTACGGACATCAGCCGTTTGCTGTGGTTCTGAGGGGGGAGTATCCGCCCTCCATCAAATTCAAATTCGCCAACCCCTTCGATGTACAGCTGTCCCCGATGGAAGTTCCTGACATATCGGGCGATTTGGCGCGGCCGGTAATGTTGAAAAATGCGTAACATATGCCATTCCTTTTTGACGCGTTTCCGTTGCAAGCTCTCTTATTTTTAAAGCAATACTCTTGCCACTGTTTTTATCGTTTTTAAGATTACCACCCTTGAGGGTAGCAAACACCGGCGATACTGCCTGCCGAATGTTTCAAATATGTTAATCAGAACAACCCCGGTTTGGCAATTCAATGCTACCTTAATTAAGTGGTCAGACCGGTCACTTAAGATATTCCAATTATATTCAACCACTTGGTTAAGGTATTAGCACCTCAACCGATATAAGAATCGATGGAAAAATAATGAAAATGAATAAGAAGTTAACGCTCGCTCTCACCCTGGCAGCCCTTCCCTGGCTCGCACAGGCACATAATCTGACTGTCGGCCAGCCAGTGCCCGCAGTGTCTGTGGTCGATAAAGGGGAGCTGATGCTCACTGATGGTTCAATCACTTACCAGCTTGGAGTGCCGCACAACTTCCGGGCAAAGTCCGGGTCGTTCAGGCTATGGCCGGTCGCTCCAGCGCCAAGGAAATTAACGGTCCGCTGATTGAAGCACTGAAGACAGCCGGTTTACCAAAAGACACTTACCAAACCACCACCATTGTGAACCAGGACGATGCGGTTTGGGGAACAGGGGGTTTTGTGAAATCTTCCGTCGAGGACAGCAAGGAAGAGTTCAGCTGGTCATCGTTTATCCTCGATGCTGACGGTAACGTCGCCAACGCCTGGGATCTTAAAGCAAAAAGCAATGCCATTATCGTGCTGGATAAGTCCGGCAAGGTGCTTTTTGCCAAAGACGGCGCACTGACTGAGCAGGAAATCTCTGATGTACTCTCTATGCTGAAAACCGCTCTGCAATAATTTTCAGTGGCAGCTTCGGGGCTGTCTTATTCAGACGAATGAGTGGCTTGGGCATTGTGGATTGCATGCTACTTTTTCGTTTACTTTGGGTTCCACTTTTCGTTTACTTCGGGTTCACAAGGCCTTTCTGTATTTGTTATGTTATAGCATCTCTGAGAGACGATGGAACGTCATGCTAAAGACAGGCGGGTTAATCCGGACCCTACTACTTCTGTGTTCACTCTTCTTTTCCCAGCTTGCCTGGCTGAGCACCTGATCGCCGAGATCGCAGAGGATCACCCGGAAACCGAATGTCACCTTTGCCTAACAATAACAACGTCAGCAACTGGCTACGATCTTCCTGTCACAATATGGCTGTCAGGCAATACGCCATACACCCGTGACTTGTTACCCGCGCCATTTACCCGGCATACACCAACACGTTTCAGCCGCGCCCCGCCCCGGAATCCTGATTTTCAGCCACACTTATCTTATTAACTTTTATCAGATTATCCGGAGGCGACATGTCATCTCGACAGGCACCTTTCTTACCGGTGGCAGGCTTTTCACTGACACTGCTCTCGGTATCCGTTTTATCCGCATCCGTGCACGCAAATGAGCACGGCTTTACCCAGCATGAATCGCATGAGCACGGCGTAGTAGAACTTCACCTGGCTCAGGACCAAAACCTTCTTCTGGCTGAAATCACCGCACCCGGTGCGGATGTCATCGGCTTTGAGCATGCGCTGCAAAATGAAGAGCAACACCACGAACTGGAAGAAGGCATTGCCAAGCTCAAGCAGGGCGGAAAACTTCTTAATCCTAACAGTGAAGCCGGGTGCAGCCTGGCAAGTGTTGATGTAGACCACACTTACGGCGATGAGCATGACCACCATGAAGGTGAAGGTCATGACGAGCACGAGCACGAGCACGAGCACGAGCACGAAAAGCATGACCATGCTGAACATAAAGAACACGACGAACATCATGCGGATGAACATGATGATCATCATGATGATGAACATGGCGACCACCATGAGCCGGAAAGCGGTCATGCCGGATTCACGGCCAGCTATGAATTCAAGTGCGATAACATGGACGAGCTTGAGTCAGTGAAAGTGAACTGGTTTACCCATTTCCCGTCTACCCAGGAAATTGAGGCTCAGGCCATCACAGAGCGGGGACAATTCGCCGCTGAGCTGGACAAAAATAAATCTGTCATATCACTGAGATAAAGTCCCCGAGCAAATATAAAGGCGGCGGGGCTCCGCCGCCAAGTAGGTGTTATGGCAATAATTAAAATCAACAACCTGACATTTGGCTGGAACCGAGATTCCCGGGTGTTGGATATCCCCTCCCTTGTTATCCAACCCTGTGAAAAAGTCCTGATAAAAGGCCCGAGCGGCAGCGGAAAATCGAGCTTGCTGAGCTTGCTCGCAGGCATCACCGTGCCTGACGACGGCAGCGTTTGCGTACTGGGGCAGGAAATGGCCTCGTTAAGTGCTTCGGACCGGGATACCTTTCGCGCCAACCATATCGGCTATATTTTCCAGCAGTTTAATCTGCTCCCCTATCTCTCAGTGGCCGAAAACATCCTTCTGCCACTTCGCTTTTCTGCCACGCGGCGGCAACAGGCAAATGGCGACACGGCTGATATTGCACGAAGGCTGATTGTGGCACTCGGGCTGCCGGAGACCCTGCTCAGCCGGCCTGTTACGGCGCTGAGCATCGGGCAACAACAGCGGGTAGCCGCCGCCCGTGCCCTGATTGGCGGCCCTGAACTGCTTATTGCGGATGAGCCGACATCCGCTCTGGATACCGATACCCGCCAGCAGTTTATCGACCTGCTGATGGGCGAATGTGACCGGGCAGGCAGCACGCTGGTTTTTGTCAGCCATGACCCGGCGCTCACACCGTGTTTCGACCGCACCATCGCCCTTTCCGATATAAACCGGGTAAGGGGGCAGCAATGATGTGGCAACTTGCACTAAAAAGTCTCGTCAACCGTCGGGCGACGGCACTTCTTACCCTGTTTACCATCGCCATTTCTGTCACCTTATTGTTGGGTGTCGAGCGAATCCGGACTGAAGCCAAAGCAAGTTTTGCTAACACCATTTCCGGTACCGACCTTATCGTCGGCGCTCGCTCCGGACAGGTAAATCTGTTGCTCTATTCGGTATTTCGAATCGGCAATGCCACCAACAATATTGACTGGAACAGCTACCAGCACCTCGCCGGTCACCCTTCCGTTAAATGGGCAATTCCCATCTCTCTGGGAGACTCACACCGGGGGTTCCGGGTGGTTGGTACCAATGAAAGCTATTTTGCGCATTACAAATACGGCTACAAGCAGCCACTTACGTTTGACGAAGGCAAGGCTTTTGCCAACACTCTGGATGCTGTCATCGGCGCCTCTGTCGCCAAAGAGCTTGGCTACAACGTCGGGGATAAGATTGTCATCGCCCATGGTATTGCGGACAAGAAATTCGCCCGTCATGACAACCTGCCGTTCACCGTCACCGGCATACTCACTCCAACAGGCACGCCGGTTGACCGCAGTGTCCATGTGCCGCTGGCAGGCATTGAGGCTATCCATATCGGCTGGGAGTCCGGCGCAAGGCTTGGAAAAGGGCCGGACCCGAGCCAGATAGACAATTACAAGCTGGAGCCGGAGCAGATAACCGCCGTGCTTCTTGGGCTCAATTCCCGCCTCAAAGCCTTTGCTGTCCAGCGTGAAGTCAACGAATACCGGCAGGAACCCCTGACCGCCATCATGCCCGGCATGGCATTGCATGAACTGTGGCAGATGATGTCTGTCGCTGAGCAGGCGCTTCTCGTTGTCTCTGTTTTTGTTGTGGTCGCCGGTCTGCTCGGCATGCTTTCCACCTTGCTCAGCACACTTAACGAAAGACGCCGCGAAATGGCGATACTGCGGGCAGTCGGTGCCAAACCAATCCACATTTTCACCCTGTTGATGAGTGAGGCGACCCTGTTGACCCTTGCCGGGGAAATTCTGGGTATTGCCCTGCTTTATGGCATTCTGGCAATAGCCAGCCCGATACTGTCGTCGAACTACGGTTTGTTGCTGCCAATAAGGGGATTGTCAGAATACGAATGGATATTAGCCGGTCTTATCTTAGCCGGTGGTGTCATTATTGGTGTCGTCCCAGCGCTGCTCGCTTGCAAGCGCTCCCTGTCGGACGGCATGACAATGCGAGTTTAAGGAGTAGAACATGAAAATTTGGTCGCTGATCTGGCTGTTTGTTTTTTTCCCGTCATTGAGTGCCCCTGCCTGGGCTGACCAGCCACTGACACTGGACTGGATTGACCTTGTGCCAGAAAGCGAGCGCAATATGTTCACCCCGGGAGGAATGCCTATCCAGCCAAGCGTCAGCCACAATTCTGATATTACCGCGCAGCAAAGCCAGATTGGTTCTGTTCGCAGCGAGCTTAATAACAGCTTTGTGAAAATTCCCGGGTTTGTCATTCCGCTGGAAGGGGATGATAAAGTCGTCACAGAGTTTTTGCTGGTACCTTACATGGGCGCCTGTATCCATGTCCCGCCACCGCCACCGAATCAGATTGTCTACGTAAAGTTTAAGAACGGCGCGCCGATACAGCAGTTATGGGATGTTGTTTACGTCATGGGAACCCTCAAGGCTGAACCTGTCAGTCATGAGCTTGCTGAAGTGGGTTATTTACTGGAAGGTGAAAACTTGATGCCTTACGACGAGTAGAGGCAGAACTCAGAAAGAAGATACCCAGGTACCTTTACAAACCTGCCTGCCCGACTATTTTGCCTTATCAGACAATGTAACGGGACAGGTAGGCCAGAGTACCTATGTAGGTGAGAAAAATAATCGCATTTAGCGGGTTCACTTTAAATTTACGCATCGGCTCTCTTTTTCCTGACGATGGTTGCAGTTATGTTAACAGAATATAAATGCAATTAACATTCCCAACATTCATTCCACGTAACAATATGAAACGTGGTCAGGTAAAAAGTGTTTCTGTTTAGGGTGTTAACCATGGAAGTGAAATGTGCTCCCGTTCCCGTGGAAAAACCAACCGTCGAAAAAATTCCAAACGACGACAAATCACAACACCGGCGAGCCGGAGAGTCAGAGCGCGCCAAAAGCAGCCAGAAACAGGTCAAACGCATCGCTGAACACCACTGGCTGGGTGCGCTCATTGAGGAACATACGGAAAAAGACCTGCCTGAGCGTACCCAACACCGCGCGGACATGCTCAGGCAACGACAACAGGCAAACCTTGAGCGTATTCTGAAACTGGCCTACGAAAGCTGTCAGGATGAAAGTGCCCGGGAACCGGATCCGGACTGGCTGACCCGATTTTTCGATGCTGCACAGAATATTTCCGGTACCGCAATGCAGCGTCTGTGGGCACAAATCCTGAAACTGGAAGTGATGCAGCCCGGCGCCACCTCTCTCAAGGCGTTGTCGATTCTGCGCGACCTCACTCACCGTGAAGCCCAGTTGCTCCAGCGAGCCTGTGCGCTCGCCACAAGCTTTGGCAACGAAAGTTCGCGCAAGATCATCACCGGTTACCGGGTGGAAACCGGGTGGAAGCAATTATTTAAGCCCAGTAAACCAGAGCGTCTTTCTCTCGGAGAGTACCAGCTTTCTTATTCCTCTCTGATGCAGTTGGTTGAGCTTGGCTGATTATGCGTACCGAGCTGGAGTCCGGTGTGATTGAAATGCATCCGCCAATGCCACTCCACTACCAGAACAAGCAGTACATGCTGACACCGGTAAAACCGAAAACCCGCATTCTCTACTACCGGTTCAGCGGTGGGCAATGAGTTAGCCCGCCTCGTCGGCCGGCAGTTCAACCAAAACTACCTCGATGACCTGATTAATTTACTCGCGGTTGCATTTGAAGTGGAAAGCGGCAAAGGAAGCCAGCTCTCTTTCTCTATCTGACAACGCTCGAAGAAAAGCGGGACAGAAACAACAAAGGCGCCTGTACGGCGCCTTTGAGGTATGTTGTTCCGGGTTTATCTACGCGAATCAACCCGGCTGAACAATACCGCGCTTTGCCAGTTCAGAAAGGCATTGCGCTACCTGTTCCTCAATCGTACCCTCGGCGGTCTTGAGGCGGATTTCCGCGTTTTCCGGTGCCTCATAAGGCGAACTGATACCGGTGAAAGCCGGGATCTCCCCCGCCCTTGCCTTCTGGTACAGCCCTTTGGGATCACGCTGCTCACACACTTCCAACGGTGTATCGACAAAAACTTCAATAAACTCACCGTCAGGCAGCAGGTCACGCACCAACTGGCGCTCTGCACGGAACGGGGAGATAAAGGCTGTTAATACAATCAGCCCGGCATCTGTCATCAGCTTTGCCACTTCCCCTACCCGGCGGATATTCTCTTTCCGGTCATCATCAGAAAACCCAAGATCCCGGCAAAGGCCGTGCCGCACATTGTCACCATCGAGCAAGTAGGTATGGGCACCCAGCTCAGACAGAGCATTTTCCAGCGCCCCGGCAACAGTTGATTTGCCGGACCCGGACAAGCCGGTAAACCACAGCACACAGGGTTTTTGCTGCTTGCTGTCAGACCGGTGTTGCTTGTCGATATTATGTTTGTGCCAGACCACGTTCTCATCGTGGTGCGGCTCGCGCACTGAACTCATAAACCGTTCCCTGTCAGTGGTTAAAACGGAAAAACCAAGGGGATCAGGGTCAGCACCAGCGCCGAATACACGATGGATACCGGCACCCCAATCCGAAGGTAATCTTTAAGTTGGTAATTTCCCACACTGTATACCAGAAGGTTGGTCTGGTAACCGTAGGGAGAAATAAAACTGGCACTTGCCCCGAAAAGTACCGCCATGATAAACGGCATAGGCTCTACACCATAGCTTACCGCCAGGCTGTAACCGATTGGAAACGCCAGTGCGGCGGCGGCGTTATTGGTGACAAGCTCTGTAAGAACCAGCGTCATCAGATAGGTTGCCACCAAAGCGCCGTAGACGCCCGAGCCATTGAAACCTTCCATAAACAGCAGGCCAATTTTTTCTGACAGCCCGGTCGTGATCATCAAATGGGCAATAGTCAGCGCAGAGCCGACGATAATTACCACGTCAGTCGGGAACCGGCGGCGGATCTCATTGAGGTTAACCGTCCCGGTTAACAGCAGCGCCAACAGGTAGGCAGCCAATCCGTTCAGCATTGGCAGAATATCCAAAAGTGCCGCCCCGATAACCGCAGCAAACCCGGCAAGCACTCCCATACTGTGGCGGGACGTCAGCCGCGTGCTGGAATCAAGGCCATTAATCAGCAAAAATTCACGGTCAAGTTTCTTTCCACCTTTGCAGAATGACTTACCCGGCACCAACACCAGCGTATCGCCAGCTCGCAGCTCGATATTACCGAGCCCGCCAGCCAGGCGTTCATGGCCTCGCCGGATTGCAACCACCACCGCGTCATAATGTTCACGGAACTGGCTTTCTTTCAGGGTTTGCCCCACCAGCGCGCTGCTCTGGCTGATCACGGTTTCGAGCAGGTTCTGACCGTTTATGTGGTGCTGGCCAAACAGCTCCAGTCCCGGAATTTCCTGCAAGGTTGCGACACTTTCCACGTCTCCACAAAACTGCAGGCGGTCTCCGGCATAAATCAGGGTATCCGGGCTTACCGGTGCAATCGTGGTTCCGTTGCGGTCAATTTCCGCAAGATACAGCCGACGAAGCGCCCTCAACCCGGCTTCCGCCACGGTTTTACCAGCAAGAGGAGAGACCCGGTCAACCTTGGCTTCCAGTACATAAGGCAGGTCATCTTCACCCTGCTCATCACGGGTGGGCAGGAAATGGCACATCGGCACCAGGATCAACAGCCCGCCGAACAGCACGGCAAGCCCGATCAACGTCGGGGCAAAAAAGCCCAGGCTGGGGAGCCCGGCATCTTCGACAAAACTGTTGATAATCAGGTTGGTGGACGTGCCAATCAGTGTCAGGGTGCCACCAAAGATTGCCGCGTAAGAAAGCGGAATCAAAAGCTTGGAAGGCGCATGACGCTGGTTGCGCTTAATGGCCCCGATAAGGGAGACCACCACCGCGGTGTTATTGGTAAACGACGACAGGAATGCCGTCGATAACCCCATTTTCGCCACCACTGAGGCCAGACGCCCCTGGGAGAGCTGCCGGGCAACCCAGCTTATCAACCGGGTTTTCTCAAGGGCGGCGGAAGTCAGGATCAACAATACCAATGTCAGCAAAGACGGGTTGGTAAAGTTGTGGCTGACTTCCGTAATGTCAGTCAGCCCCAGCTGGAAAGCAACAAATGCCGCGCCGGCAAACAGCCAGGCGGGTTTAACCCGGGTAGCCAATAACGCAGTGACCAACGCCACCAGCAAAACGGCGACAACTGCCTGCTCCCATGTCATCACTGTATCCTTACAGCTTGCTCAGATCTTTGGCATCCCAATGCGGGAAGTGCTTGCGGATCAGCGCGTTAAATTCCAGTTCAAATGCAGAGAACTGAGAAGGGACTTCCCGGGTTTCACCCTGGGTGACATCGCGGATCATCCCGGCACCCACAGTAACGTTACTCAGGCGGTCAATAATGACAAACCCACCGGTATCGGCAACATCCAGGTAGCGGTCGCTCGGCACAGACTCGGTGAGGTTCAGCTCACACAATCCGATTCCGTTGAGCGGCAGTTCTTCTGTGTCGAAGGTCGCCAGGTTGTTGATGTCCACCTGGTGAAGGATGGCACTGAACTCACCCACGGTTTTCTTGCTGGCCAGTTTGATGTCGTACTGACGCCCAACCTGAAGCGGAGTTTCAGACATCCACACCACATCAGCGAGCAGGGTATTGCCCTGAGAGACATTGGCACCTTCCGGCACCAGCAGATCGCCACGGCTGATATCGATTTCGTCGTTAAGGGTAAGCGTCACAGCCTGCCCGGCATGTGCTGCTTCCAGATCGCCATCAAAAGTAACAATGCGTGCAACGGTAGACGTCTTACCGGACGGCAAGGCGCGGACCGCATCACCCACTTTTACCGTGCCTGAAGCAATGGTTCCGGCAAAACCGCGGAAATCGAGGTTCGGGCGGTTTACATACTGAACCGGCAAGCGGAACTCGCCACGCAGGCGGTCTTTCTCAATATCAACGTTTTCCAGCATGTTCAAAAGTGGCTCACCCTCGTACCACGGGGTCAGGTCACTCGCTTTAACCACGTTGTCGCCTTCCAGCGCAGAAAGCGGGATCAGTTTGATATCGATATCGCCGTTAAGCTTCTCGGCAAACGCCAGGTATTCATCCCGGATAGATTCAAAGCGGTTTTGGTCGAAATCCACCAGATCCATCTTGTTCACCGCCACAATAAAGTTGCGGATCCCGAGCAGGCTTGCGATGTAGGAATGGCGGCGGGTTTGATCCAGGACGCCTTTGCGCGCATCAATCAGGATCACCGCCAGATCGCAGGTCGACGCACCGGTCGCCATATTCCGGGTGTACTGCTCGTGTCCCGGGGTGTCTGCGATGATGAATTTGCGCTTCTGGGTTGAGAAGTAACGGTAAGCCACATCAATGGTAATGCCCTGCTCGCGCTCAGCCTGGAGGCCGTCAACCAAAAGGGCCAGATCCGGTTTTTCGCCGGTCGTGCCCACTTTGGCGCTGTCCGCATGGATGGCTTCGAGCTGATCTTCATAGATCTGCTGGGAGTCATGGAGCAAGCGTCCGATAAGGGTACTCTTGCCGTCATCCACGGAGCCACAGGTCAGAAAACGAAGCAGAGATTTGTTCTGGTGCTGTTGCAGGTACGCCTCAATCCCGAGCTCGGCTACCTGTTGTTCAATTGCGTTGTTCATGCCGGCTCCTTAGAAATATCCCTGGCGTTTTTTCAGTTCCATCGACCCGGACTGGTCGTGGTCAATCGCCCGTCCCTGACGCTCACTGGAGCGCGCCACCAGCATCTCTTCAATGATACCCGGCAGCGTGTTGGCTTCTGACTCAATCGCACCGGTAAGCGGGTAGCAGCCAAGAGTACGGAAACGGACATTGCGGTATTCCACTTTCTCACCCTCTTCCAGCGGCATACGGTCGTCATCAACCATAATCAGCATGCCGTCGCGCTCAACAACCGGGCGTGCCTCAGACAGGTAAAGCGGCACAATGTCGATGCCTTCAAGGTAGATGTATTGCCAGATATCGAGTTCGGTCCAGTTGGAAAGCGGGAACACCCGGATGCTTTCCCCTTTGTTGACCTGACCGTTGTAGGTGCGCCAAAGCTCCGGACGCTGGTTTTTCGGATCCCAGCGGTGGTGCTTGTCACGGAAAGAATAAACACGCTCCTTGGCACGGGACTTCTCTTCATCCCGGCGGGCACCGCCAAACGCGGCATCAAAACCGTGTTCATTGAGGGCTTGCTTGAGGCCCTGGGTTTTCATGATATCGGTGTGCTTGGAAGAGCCGTGAACAAAGGGGTTAATCCCCATAGCCAGCCCTTCGGGGTTTTTGTGCACCAGCAGGTCGAAACCGTATTTTTTCGCCGTGCGATCGCGGAACTCGATCATCTCGCGGAATTTCCAGTCCGTGTCGACATGCAGGAGAGGAAACGGGATTTTTCCCGGATAGAACGCTTTGCGGGCAAGGTGCAACATCACAGATGAGTCCTTGCCGATAGAGTAAAGCATCACCGGATTATCAAACTCAGCCGCCACTTCACGGATGATATGGATACTCTCCGCTTCCAGCTGCTTGAGGTGGGTGAACGTTTTCGGGTCCATGTTATCTGTCTTCCTTATGCGAGATTCACGACAGCAGGTGCCGGTTGTCTTTCTTTTTTGTCCTGCAGCAAACCATTGTCCCGGCTGCTGCTGAACCAATTCAGTTTTTCACTCAGTTGTGCCACTTCGCCGACAACAATGAGTGACGGGCTCTCGGCTGATTTCGCAAGTTCGGTCAACTCGCTCAGTGTGCCCCGGAGCACCTTTTGCTTTTCCTGGGTTCCGCGCTCAATAATGGCGACCGGCGTATGTGGATCCCTGCCATTGTCTAAAAGTCGTTGCTGGATATAGCCTGATTTCATCAGGCCCATGTAAATCACCAGCGTCTGGTTCGGTCTTGCCAGCGTCACCCAATCGAGCGTATCCACTTCTTGTTTCAAATGTCCGGTGATGAACGTCGCGCTTTGGGCGTAGTCCCTGTGTGTCAGCGGGATCCCCGCATAGGCGGTTGCGCCGGCCGCAGCCGTAATCCCCGGCACAACCTGACAGGTCACGCCGGACTCCATCAGGGTTTCCAGCTCTTCGCCCCCCCGACCAAACACAAAGGGGTCGCCGCCTTTCAGTCGCACCACCCGTTTACCGGCTTTGGCATAGTCCACCAGCAACTGATTAATCTGGTCCTGCGGTACACTGTGGAAACCGGCCTTTTTCCCCACCGACACCAACTCAGCATCCCGTCTGACCAGTTCCAAAACCTCTTCAGAAACAAGATAGTCGTAGAGCACCACGTCAGCCTGTTGCATGAGTTGGACGGCTTTCAGCGTCAATAATCCGGCATCACCGGGGCCGGCACCAACCAAAGCAACGCTTCCACCCGGCTTCTGGGTTTGCGAAAGACGCTCCAGTTCATCCTGCGCTTCGTCATGCTGCCCGGCTGCCACCAAGGAGGAAAACCGGCCTTCAAAAGCCTGCTCCCAGAACTTTCTGCGACCGGAAAGGCTGTGAACCCGTGCTTTCAACGTGTCACGAAACTGTCCGGCGATCTTAGCCATTTGTCCAAGATGCTGGGGAAGTAACGTCTCAAGTTTCTCACGGATAAGACGAGCAAGAACCGGCGCCTGGCCGGATGAAGAGATCGCAACAATCAAAGGAGAGCGGTCGACAATCGACGGGACGATAAAACTGCATTTCGGGGTGTCATCAACCACGTTGGCCAGAATGTGGCGGTTGTCAGCCGCTTTCGCGACCAGTTCATTAACCAGCGGGTTATCGGTGGCAGCGATCACCAGGAAAGTGGCATCAAGATGCTCAGGGCGAAATGGTTGGTTAATCCACACCAGTTCACCGTTTTCAGCTGCTTCTGCAATTTCTCGGTTAACCTCGGGCGCTACCAGAAACAACCGGGCACCGGCTTTCAGCAGCATACGCGCTTTGCGCCATGCCACTTCCCCACCGCCAACCACGACGCAACGTCGTCCATCCAGTTTTGCAAACAGTGGCAGGTAATCCATGTCCAGTGCCCTCGATCTTTAATCCTGACTGGCACTATAGAACCAATAGAATATTACCTGAAATTCTTAAATATCATTTTTTATATCGATTTGTTTGCAACAACCGGCTCAATAACAAAAAGTCTCAGCAATATAAGCAGCGAAAAGCATAAAAGTTGACGATATCACAGTAACGCCACTGTCCTATGTGCATAATGCAGCTCGACAGATATCACGCTCTTTTTGCACACTTTTCCTGGAGACAACAATGAAAGTGCAAACTTCATCACTCTCTATGGCCGTATTGGTCGGCATGCTCACCATGGCTGGCCCTGCGGCGGCAGAAACCATTCAATTGCGCATTATTGAGACTACTGACATTCATACCAATGTCATGGACTACGACTATTACAAGGACAAGCCATCTGAGAAAATTGGCCTGGTCCGTGCTGCCACTGTGGTCAAGGAAGCCCGTGACGGTGCAGTCAACAGTGTGCTGGTTGATAACGGTGACCTTATCCAGGGTAGCCCTATGGGCGACTACATGGCCGCCAAGGGCATCAAAGCCGGAGAAGTGCACCCGGTTTACAAGGCAATGAACCAGCTCGGTTATGAAGTGGCAAACATCGGTAACCACGAGTTCAACTATGGCCTCGATTTCCTTAAAGAAAGCCTGAACGACGCCAATTTCCCTTATATCTGTGCCAACGTTTACGATGCAAAAACCGGCGAGCACTATTTCAAGCCGTACCTCATCAAAACTCACACCTTTAAAGACACAGATGGCGCCGAGCACCAGGTCAAAATCGGCTATATCGGGTTTGTACCACCTCAGATCATGACCTGGGACAAAAAGAACCTGGAAGGCAAGGTCATTGCTAAAGACATCGTCGAGACCGCCAACGAACTGGTTCCGCAAATGAAAGCCGAAGGTGCGGACGTGATTGTGGCGATTCCGCATTCCGGTATGTCCCATGACCCATACAAACTGATGGCCGAAAACTCCACCTACTACCTGTCGCAGGTAGACGGCATTGACGCCATAGCCTTTGGCCACGCCCATGCGGTCTTCCCTGGCAAGGGCTTTGACAACATTCAGGGCGTAGACAACGTTAACGGCACCATTCACGGCGTTGCTGCAGTTATGCCGGGGCGCTGGGGCAGCCATGTCGGCGTCATGGACCTTACCCTCAGCAACGACAGCGGAAAGTGGGAAGTCGTTAAAGGCACAGGTAAAGCTCTGCCAATCTTTGACGGCAAGGCGCTGGTAAAAGCTGACCCGGCACTGGTGAAAGCGGTTGAAGCTGACCACAAAGGTACCCGTGAATTCGTTAACCAGCCTATCGGCAAAGCCAGCGATGTGATGTACAGCTTCCTCTCTTTGGTACAGGACGATCCAACGGTACAGATCGTCAACCTGGCCCAGAAAGACTATGTGGAACGCTTTATCCAGGGTGACCCGGATCTGGACGGTATCCCAGTCCTGTCTGCTGCTGCTCCGTTCAAAGCCGGCGGCCGTAAGAACGACCCAACCAACTTCACCGAAGTAGAATCCGGCCAGCTGACGTTCCGTAATGCCGCCGACCTCTATCTATACCCGAATACTCTGGTTGCCATGAAAGTAACCGGCAAGGAAGTGAAAGAGTGGCTGGAATGTTCTGCCGGCCAGTTCAACCAGATTGATCCTAACTCCACGGCACCTCAGGAGTTGGTTAACTGGGACGGTTTCCGTACCTACAACTTCGACGTGATTGATGGCGTGAACTACCAGGTCGACATCACACAGCCGGCGAAATACGACGGGGAGTGCAAGGTCATCAACCCGGGCTCTGAGCGTATCAAGAACCTGACGTTCAACGGCAAGCCAATCGATATGAAAGCGCCGTTTATCATCGCTACCAACAACTACCGTGCATACAGCGGTAAGTTTGCGGGCACCGGCGCTGATTTCATTGCCTTTGCCGCTCCGGATGAAAACCGTACCGTTCTGGCAAATTACATCTCCCGCGTCAGCAAGGAAAAAGGCCAGGTTATCCCAACGGCAGACAATAACTGGTCATTCGCCCCTATCAAAGGCGGTGAAAAGCTGAATGTGCATTTTGAAACCGCACCGAGCCAAAAAGCTGCTGACTTTATCAAAGCCAAGGGTCAGTACCCGATGACCAAAACCGGTATGGATGACACCGGATTTGCCATCTACAAGATTGACCTGTCGGGAAAATAATCCCGGACTTCGACTAATTGCCGAGTGAAATAAACGCCAAAACCGCAGCACGATGCTGCGGTTTTTTATATATTGAACATGAGACTCCTGCCAGGAAGAGCACGAAAAATGAAATGGAATATAATGACGTTTGAACAGCTCACCACCAGTGAGCTGTATGCCTTACTGAAGCTTCGCGTCGATGTTTTTGTTGTTGAGCAAAACTGCCCGTACCCCGAATTGGACGGTCACGATACCCATCCTCAGACCCGCCACCTTCTCGGTTTTGAAGGCGCAGAGCTTGTCGCGTATGCCCGGGTGCTCCCGCCGGGTCTCAACTACGAATCCCCAAGCATTGGCCGGGTTGTCACCAGGCTTCCCAGCGCCGCCTAGGAACCGGACATACAGTGATGAAAAAAGCGATGGAGACGGCCAAACAATACTGGCCATCCGAAGCCATTACACTGGCTGCCCAGGCCTACCTGAAAGCGTTTTATGAAAGCCACGGCTTCCTGGCAGTATCCGATGAATACCTCGAAGACGGTATTCCCCATATAGATATGGTTCGCCCCGCAGGCAGCCCTGATTAAGGTCAAAAACTCAAAAGGGAGCACTCAGCTCCCTTTGTGATTTCAATTCCTGCGACCCGTCACTGGCGGCCGAAACTCCCATCACTCAGGCGGAAAAACATCGCAGCGTCAGTGCCACCGGTTTCTATCTGCAGCATATCCAGTTCGCCGTTGGCGGCCACTTTAAATCTGAGAAGCTGACCCGGCTGGATGCGGCTCAGGGGTTTGTCATCCCCTTCAATGGCTGAAATCGCATAAAGATCGTGAAGCGGCAGATCATTACGGCGGAAAATGTTCGCCAGGGTGTCCCCTTTCTGAACCTCGTAATTATGCCACTCTGATGACGCAGCAGCATGTTCACCAGACGCATTTGAAGGCGCCTCACTAAGCGGAGAGGTATCCATCGCAACGGTCACTCTTTCCGAAGAGCCGGAATCCGGTACAGGAGGCGATGAAGGTAACATTAACAGGAAAAAAATAATCACTGTCAGTGACGCCACTGCAATACGATGGAATTTGGGCAAGGCTTGCCACTGGGTTTTCACACGGTCAAACACCGGGGCTGAAAACGTGCTGCCTATCTTTTCCGCTACACTGTTTTTCAGGCGAGACCAGGTCATCCGGCCTTTTTGTATTAACGGGTTAATTCTCTCCATACACTCCACCGTCACCACTCACCATTGTCCCGGCCAAACGTTTTCACCACAGCCATTCCTAGAGGTATTTCCTTGAATTGAACGCACTGGAATCACTCTGAATCACGCAACTTCAGGTGAATTGGGTATACCACGAATACCTACAACTGTTATCCTTTGCCACTTTCATTACAAACGAAAGAGTGACGTTATGTCTGATATCAAACTGGAGACAGTTGAACAGAAAGCCAGCTACGGCATCGGCCTGCAAATGGGTCAGCAACTTGCAGGTGCAGGTCTGCCAGACCTGGAAGTTGATGCAATTGCAAAAGGTATTGCCACCGCACTGGCTGGCGACATGCCAGAAATCAGCGTTGATGACATCAACAATGCGCTGCGCGAGCTTCACACAAAAGCAGAGCAAATTCGTCAGGAAAATGCAAAGTCTGTTATCGCAGAAGGTGAAGCATTCCTCGAAGAAAATGCAAAACGCCCTGAAGTAAACGTCACTGAATCTGGCCTGCAGTACGAAGTGCTGGTGGCAGGCGAAGGTGAAATCCCATCTTCTGACAAAACTGTACGCGTTCACTACCACGGTATGCTGACCGACGGCACCGTATTCGACAGCTCTGTTGCCCGTGGCACACCGGCTGAATTCCCGGTAACCGGCGTAATCAAAGGCTGGTAGAAGCGCTGCAAATGATGCCTGTAGGCTCTAAGTGGAAGCTGACCATTCCTCAGGAACTGGCTTATGGCGAGCGTGGTGCCGGTGCATCAATCCCTCCATATGCTGTGCTGGTATTTGAAGTCGAGCTGCTGGATATCCTGTAAGCTTTGCTTTGAACCCAGAAAAACCCTGCCTCGGCAGGG